>JBBCGI010000001.1:3431930-3736360 GCA_037200975.1 Pseudomonadota bacterium
TTCTTCTGCTCTGTCACGTAGTTGTCGAGCATTTCGCGGAAGGCGAGCTGCTGGCCGGCGGTGCGTAGCTCGAACCAGCCGTGGAAGAAGATGCACTCGGAATTGAGGAAATCCAGGTAGCTCTCGATCGTCTCGGTCTTCCAGCAATTGGTGTTGCCGTCACTGCCGAGCTCGAGGACCTGGCCCCAGGAGAACGGGATGTAGGCGCCCTCCATGTCGTTGAACGAGCCATTGCTCACGTCGAAATACTTGGGCACGGGTTCGAAATCGTTGAGCACGCCGACGACGCGGAATTCGCGGTCGTGCCACATGATGGTCTTGCCGATGCTGTTGGCGCCGCCGAATGCTTTCTGATTCGATTCCTTGCTCAGCACGACCACCGGGTCGGGACCGGCGTCCGCCTTGGCATCCCACGGACCGCCGTACAGGAACGGCACGTCGAACATCGCGAAGAAGTCCGCCGTCGTCATGCGCGTGGAGATGTACTCGGGCTCCATGCCCTTGTCGTTGCGGCTGAAGATGCCGCCGGCCTTGTACATGATCACCTTGCGGTCGGGGATGTTGGAGGCGTAGAGCGCGCGCGCATCGCGATAGGTGAGCATCGTCGGCGCGACCGGCCGGCCGGTGTCCGCGTCGGTCTGCGGGGAATCGTAGCCGTCGTTCGGATCCCAGCTGTCGATCGAAGGCGCGAACAGGATGCCGGCCCGATCGCCGGCCGGGTTTTGCGACGCGGCACGGAAACTCGTCAGCGTGATCATGCAGACGGAAATGCCCAGCGCGATGGCGAACACCATCAGCGCCGTGAGGCCGGGGTTACGCCTGAAGCTCGAAAGCGCGAGGCGCAGGTAGTAGGCGAACATTGCTCAGGCCCCCACGGTGGCGCTGCCGCGAGCTGCTGCGCTCGTGGCCGGTGAAGTTTGCGAGGCGTGGGGTTCATACGGCTTGAAGTCCGAGATCTGCCCGTCGACCACCTGCACGTTGCGGTGGGCGCGGCGTGCGAGCTCCGGGTCGTGCGTGACCATGATGATGGTGGTGCCCATCTCATTGATGCGCTCGAGCAGGTCCATGACCTGGCGCGCCATCAGCGAATCGAGGTTGCCCGTGGGTTCGTCCGCCAGCACCAGCTTCGGATCGCCGGCGATGGCGCGCGCGATCGCGACGCGCTGCTGCTGGCCGCCCGACAGCTGCGCGGGGATGTGTTTCATACGCGCGGCCAGGCCGACGATCTCGAGCGCGTTGGTGATGCGCTGGTGGCGCTCCGCCGATTTCATGCGCCGGTAGCGCAGCGGCACGTCCACGTTGTCGTAGACATTGAGGTCGGGCATCAGGTTGAAGCTCTGGAAGATGAAGCCGATCTTTTCGTTGCGCAGGCGCGAGCGCGCATCGTCGGACAGGGAAGTGACTTCGATGTTGTCGAGCTTGTAGCTGCCGGATTCGTACGGCTCGAGCAGGCCGGCGATGTTGAGAAACGTGGTCTTGCCCGAGCCCGAGGGGCCGGTCACCGCGAGGAACTCGCCCGCCTTCACTTCCAGCGAGAAATTGCGCAGCGCGTGCGTCTCGATCAGGTCGGTGCGGAAAACTTTGCTGACGTCGTTCATGGAAAGCATTGGGGATTCCTTCTAGTTACCGATGAGGACGCTGGGCGCATCCTTGTATTCGCGCATGTCGGCGAGCACCACGGTGTCGCCGACCTCGAGTCCATTGCGGATCTCGATTTCGCCGATGGCCTCGGCGCCGAACTCCACCGGGATGCGCACGGCGTCGCCGTCGCGCACCACGTAGACGAAGCGGGTGTCGGAGTCGTTGAACGGGCTGCGCGCCACCTTGAGCACGTCGTTGCGCTCATCGAGCACGATGCGCACGGAGGCGCGCTGGTTCTGGCGTAGGCCCTTGGGCTGGTCGGAGAAGCGCACCCGGCCCGTGACCTGGGAATTGCGCACGTCGGGCGAGATGCCTGCCACGGTGCCGATGAGCTTGCGGCCATCGAGCGTGACCTCGGCATTCATGCCGGCGCGGATCTCGTTGGCGTAGCTCTCGGCGACCTGGAATTCGATTTCGAGCGCCGTGAGGTCGACGACCATGACCAGCGGCGCGTTCTCGGCGACTTGGGCGCGCTCCTGCTGGGAGAGCGTCGCGACGATGCCGGGCACGGGCGACTTGAGCGTCAGTGCATCCACACGTTCGCGCAGCCGGGCTACCTTGAGCGACTGCGCGTCGCGCGTGAGGCGCTGGCTGCGCAGTTCGAGCTGCAGGCTGTCCTTCTCGAGGCCGCCGGTTTCGATGGCGTGTGCGTAGTTGAGCTTGGCCGTCTCGAGATCGTCGCGGGCGCGTTCGAAGTCGCGCTGCGGGATCACGTGGATGCCCCAGGCGTCTTCCGCGCGCTTGAACTCTCGCTCGGCCGCCGTGATCTGCACCTTGGCGAGGTCGCTGTCCTGGCTGCTCTTGAGGATCTGGCGGCGGACTTCGATGGTCTGGCGATTGAGCGCGGCGTCGGCGCTGGCGAGCGCGGCGCGCTCCTGCTCGTATTCATTGGTGAGCGCGGCGCTGTCGACGATGCCCAGCACATCGCCGGCCTTCACCGGGTCGCCGGCGCGCACCTTATAGATGATGGTGCCGGGCGCTTCGGCGAAGAGGGTGGGACTGACCGCCGCGACCACGAGTCCCGTGGCGGCGACATCACGCACGAACGGCCCGCGCGTAACGACGGCGGTCCGCATGCGATCGCGCGCGATCACCTGTTCGGATGACAGCCACGCGCGCGCGCTCCATATGATGAGCACCAGCAAGACGAACGCCGCGCCCGCGATGTAGCCGTAGCGCCTCAACAGCACACGGCGGCTCTGGGGATCGGCGACGGTCTTGTCCTGCGACTGAGTACCGCGCATCGAGATATCGCGCAAAAGCATGGTCATGCCAGCGATAGAGCACTTAGCGTGCCAACCGCGACGCGTTTATCTAACTGGTTGAATTACCGCGCGGGAAGCGATGGCCCCCGATGTTTCCGGGGTGTCCGTATCCGGACACCGGACAGCGTCGCGGACGTCCACGCTCGGAGCCAAGATCTTAAAGGGGACATGCCTATTTTTCGGACCGGGATTTTTTCAGGCGCGGGTTTTGATGCTTCGCTCGCGCGAATGGAGCGCGCGGAAAACGAGGCGTGAAGCGAAAAGCCCCTAGTGCCCCTCAGCGCTCCAATTCTGAAAATGTAGCTTTTCGTAGCCTCGTTTTCCGGAACCCGAAGGGCGCGCTCCCTTGAGTGCGAGCGAAGCATCAAAACCCGCGCCTGAAAAAATCCCGGTCCGAAAAATAGGCATGTCCCCTTTAGAGACGACGAATCCCGTTTGGACCGCCGAGGATCACCACGTCCGCGGGGCGCGCGGCGAACAATCCCACCGTCACCACGCCGGCGATCTGATTGATTGCGCTCTCGAGCGAGACCGGATCGGCGATGTGCATGCCGTGCAGGTCGACGATGTGATTGCCGTTGTCGGTGATCACCTTCTCGCGCCATACGGGCCGGCCGCCGAGGCGGGCGAGCGCGCGGCTCGCGTATTCGCGCGCCATCGGGATCACTTCCACCGGCAGCGGGAACGCACCCAGGGTATCGACGAGCTTGCCCTCGTCAGCAATGCAGACGAAGCGGCGCGAGGCGGCGGCGATGATCTTCTCGCGCGTGAGGGCCCCGCCGCCGCCCTTGATGAGCTGGCGCCGGTGATTGGTCTCATCCGCCCCATCGATGTAGGTTTCGATCTCGCCGACGTCGTTCAGGTCGAGCACCGGGATGCCTGCTGCCTCGAGGCGCTCGGTCGATCCATGGGAGCTCGACACCGCGCCGGCGATCTTGATGGAGGTCGCCGCAAGTGCGTCGATGAGAAAATTCACGGTGCTGCCGGTGCCGACGCCGAGCACTTTGCCCGCGGTGACGAATTCCAGCGCTGCGCGTGCCGCAGCTTGTTTTCCAGTGTTTTGCGCACTCATCGCAAGATTCCGATTTGCGTACTGCAGAAACGACAGTGCCCGCTTGTTAGCGGGCACTGTCTTCGAATTTGGAACCGGCGAGCGAGATAAAAACCTCGCCCGCCGAATTAACCAAGGCCAGAACTATTTCTTCTTGGCTTTTTTCTTGGCTTTCTTCTTGGCTTTCGCCATGGCAGCTCTCCAGTAGTTACGGGTTAGTCCGAGGGCGAGTATACGCAGGCGTTGACAAAATTCAAGAGAGTGTCATCGGAGTGAACGCATCGACGACATCGACACGCATCGATCGTCAACTCTCGGCCATCACTCGAGCGAGAGGATGAACTTCCAGTGAGCGGCGCTCACGGGTGTGATCGAGAGCCGGTTGCCACGTTTCAACAACAGCATCCCATCTAGTTCACGCGCCTCGTGCTTGCGCAGTTCATCGAGCGTGATGATGCGCTTCAAGCGCCGTTTGAGTTGTACGTCGACCACATACCAGCGCGGATTTTTCGGATCGCTGCCTTCATCGTAGTGATCGTGCTTCTTGTCGAAGGCGGTCGGATCGGGATACGCGGTGCGCACCACCTGCATGACACCCGCGACACCGACCAGGTCCGCGCTCGAGTGATACAGCAGCGCCTGATCGCCCTTCCTGAAGTCGTCGCGCAGCATGTTGCGCGCCTGGTAATTGCGCACGCCGTCCCACATCGCCGTTTTCTTCGGCTTCGCGGCCAGGTCATCGACTCCGAACGTCGACGGCTCCGTTTTCATCAGCCAGTAGTTCATCGATTCCCCTGTCGGTGACGATGTAGTCCATGAATACGTCGGTCGCCGTCACCGGAACGAGCGGCACGACCTGGAATGAATAGGCGAGACCGACGAGCCGCGGCCCGCTCCAGCGATGGCGCACGTGGCGAAAGGCGAGCGCTCGATCGTAGAAGCCCGCGCCATGGCCGAGCCGCGCGCCGCGGCGATCGAACCCCACGCCGGCGCAGAAAATGGTGTCGAGAAAGCGCGCGCCCAGCCATTCGTGCCCCTCGGGTTCGATCATCCCGAAGGAATGCTGCCGCGCCCGCGGATTGAGCCGCACGAAGCGCATGCGGCGCGCGCGCATGCTGGTGATGCGCGGCAGGAAGATCTCGCAGCCACGCGCGCGGGCGAGTTCGATCAGGGGTGCGGTGCCGAGCTCCTGCGGCATCGACGCGTAGATGCCGATGCGTTTGCCGGGTGCAAGCCAGGGAGTGCGAGCGATCGCCTGCGCGACGGCGACCGCGGCTTTGCGACGCGCCAACGGCCGCACCGCGCGACGCGCGGCGAGGAGTTCTTTGCGGAGTGTTTGCTTCGTAATCACGAAGAATAAAGCGCTACCCGAAAGTGCCGGTGTAAGTCATTGCTCTCGAACCAGAGCAACAAGGTGGGACCTGCCCCGACATTTAAGGCTTTCCGCCAGAAGCGGACCTGCACAATGCTGTCAGATAGCGTTGGTCCCGGGCGTTTACATTACGGTCGAGAGGTAACCCGACTTACTGTCGAACACCACAGGCAGCGCAGGAGTCACTCTACTACAACCGACCTGCAGGAATGCGACGCAAGTCGGTAGATTCTTGTCTTACAGATCCAGCTGGCGCGTGCGCTGGAGCGCGGTCTCGACACGCTCGCGCATGTGCTTCACGCGGCCGCTGACGTTGCCCTGCAGCTCGGTGTCCTGCTTGCGCAGGCGCAGCAGTTCGTTCGCCATGTTGAGCGCGGCGATGACGGCGATGCGATCGGCGCCGACGACCTTGCCGGTGTCGCGCACTTCGCGCATCTTCTTGTTGAGGTATTCGGCGGAGTCGAGCAGGGCGGCGCGTTCATCCTGCGGGCAGGAGATGAAGTATTCCTTTTCGAGAATACGTACCGTGACTTGCGCCGGTTCCTTGTCGCTCACGCAGTGTGCTCCATCGTCTTCAGCCGGCCGATCATTGCTTCGACGCGCGCGCGTACCTGGTCGTTGCGCTGCGCGAACGCGGAGCGTTCGGCGGCGAGCGATTCCTGGCGTTGGCGCAGGGCGCGGTTCTCTTCCTTGAGAGTGTCGACGGCGACGAGAAGTTCTTCGACGCGGCGTTCGAGACGGGCGAATTCCGCGTCGAAGCCGGATTTGTTGTTGTCTGTCATGGCGCGGGACTATAGGGCGCACCTCCGAGGGGGGTCAATTAGTTATCCACTCGGGCATAATTCCTCCATGTTGGCCGCCACTTACGATGAGTTCGAGCACGTGCTCCGGGCCGCGCGCGCGTTGCCGGAGCCCGCCGAAGCGCACGGAACGCTGGCCGGCGCGCTGTGTAGTTCGCGCGATTACGGCCTCATGGAGTGGCTGCGCGAGATCCTCCCCGACGACTCTCCCGACGACGCGGCGCTGCAGAACTCGGTGCTGCAGAACGTCTACAACGCCATGGTCAGAACGCTGCTCGGCAACGACGCGGATTTCGAACCGCTGCTGCCGGACGACGAGGCGCCGCTGTCGGAGCGGGCCGACGCATTGAGTCTGTGGTGCCAGGGCTTCCTGTACGGACTCGGCTCCGGCACCACCGCCGATCCCGGCCGCGTGTCCGTCGAGGCGGGCGAGATCATCCGCGACTTCACCGAGATCACGCACGTCGGTGTCGAAGCGGACGAGCAGAACGAAGAAAACGAAGCGGCCTTCGCCGAGGTGGTCGAGTTCGTGCGCGTCGGCGTGCAGTTGTTGTTCGTCGAGCTGGCGCCCGCGCGCGGCGAGGAGCCGGCGCCGGGCGCCGCGTCCATTCATTAATACGCCGTCCATGAGTCCCCGTCGGAAACCCGCGGCCGCCGGCGCGCCGCGTGTCGCGATCGGGCGCGAGGAATTTCGCCGCCGCCGCCGCGCGCTGATGAAACAGATGGGCCGCGACACCATCGCCATCGTGCCCACCGCGCCCGTGCGGCTGCGCAACAACGACGTCGAATACGCGTACCGGCCCGACAGCGATTTCTTCTATCTCACGGGGTTCAACGAACCGGAGTCCGTGGCCGTGCTGGTGCCGGGACGTCCGCAGGGCGAATACATCCTGTTCGTGCGCGATCGCGATCCGGCGCGCGAAACCTGGGATGGGCGTCGCGCCGGTCCCGCTGGCGCGACCCGCGACTTTGGCGCCGACGATGCATTCCCCATCGCCGACATCGACGAGATCCTGCCGGGGCTCATGGAAAACCGCGGCAAGGTTTTCTACGCGATGGGCACGCATCCGGAATTCGATCAGCGCGTCGTCGGCTGGGTCAACGGCCTGCGCACGCAGGCGCGCAACGGACGCCTTCCGCCGCTCGAGATGGTGGCGCTCGATCACGTGTTGCACGACATGCGCCTGTACAAGAGCCGCGGCGAAGTCGACACCATGCGCGAAGCCGCGCGTATCGCGGCGCGGGCACACGTGCGGGCGATGCAGGCCTGCGCGCCCGGCAAACACGAGTACGAAATCGCCGCCGATGTGCTGCATGAGTTCCGGCTGCACAACGCGGACACTTCCTACCTGCCCATCGTTGGCGGCGGCGCCAACGGCTGCATCCTGCATTACCGCGAGAACGATGCCGTGTTGCGCGCGGGTGATCTGCTGTTGATAGATGCCGGATGCGAAGTCGATTGTTACGCCTCCGACATCACGCGCACATTCCCGGTGAATGGCCGGTTCTCGCCGGAGCAACTCGCGTTGTATGAAATCGTGCTCGAGGCTAACTACGCAGCCATCGAGCGCGTGAAACCCGGCAATCACTGGAACGAACCGCACGAGGCCGCGGTGAAGGTGATCACGCAAGGCCTGATAAAAGTCGGCTTGCTGAAGGGCCGTGCCGCCAAGCTCGAAGAGGCAGGGGCGTATCGCAAGTACTTCATGCATCGCACCGGCCACTGGCTCGGCATGGACGTGCACGACGTGGGCGACTACAAGCTCGGCAACGAGTGGCGGGTATTCGAACCGGGCATGGCGCTCACCATCGAACCTGGCATCTATGTCGCGCCCGGAACCCCGGGCGCGCCGAAGAAATTCCACGGCATCGGCATTCGCATCGAAGACGACGTGGTGGTCACGCGCGATGGTTGCGAGGTGTTGACCGACGGAGTTCCCAAGGATGCGGTCGCGATCGAGCGGCTGATGGCGTCGGTGGCATGAAGCCCGGCCCATGAAAGAGTGGGACGTCGTCATCGTCGGCGGTGGCATGGTCGGCGCGAGTTTCGCGCTGGCGCTGCGGGCGACCCGCCTGCGGGTGCTGCTGGTCGAAAGCGTGTCGCCCGATTCCGCCGCGCAGCCGAGTTTCGACGAACGCACCACGGCGCTCGGCAACGGCTCGAAACAGATCTTCGAATCGCTCGGCGTGTGGCCGGCGTTGGCCGCCGAATCCTCGCCGATTCGGGCGATCCATGTTTCCGACGCGGGGCGCTTCGGCGTCGCGCGCCTCGACGCGCGCGAGCAGGGTGTACATGCCTTCGGTTACGTCGTGCCCAATCGGGCGATCGGGCGCGCGCTGTGGCAGGCGCTGCGCGACGCGCCCAACGTGACGCTCGCGGTGCCCGCGCAGGTCCGGAGCGCCACGCTGCGCGACGATGGCGTCGTGCTCGATATCGTCACCGAGATGGCCACGGAACGTGGCGTCGAGAAGGTGACCGAGCGTGTGCGCGCGGCGGTCGCGGTGGCCGCGGACGGCGCCGGCTCGGTGCTGCGCGCCAGCGCCGGCATCGACGCGTCGGTCGAGGACTACGAGCAGGTCGCCATCGTGGTGAACGCCGCCACCGAACGGCCTAACAACGGCGAGGCATTCGAGCGTTTTACGCCCTCCGGTCCGCTGGCCGTGTTGCCGGTGACCGGTGGCGGCTACACCGTGGTGTGGGCGGTGGCGCCCGCGCGCGCGGCGAAACTCGTCGCGCTCGATGAAAATGCCTTTGCTGCCGAATTGCTGGCGGCTTTCGGCTGGCGCGCCGGCCGCTGGACCAAGATCGGCCGCCGCAACACCTATCCGCTGACGCTGTCGCGCGCCGCGGAAACCGTCGCGGGGCGCGTGGTGCTCATCGGCAATGCGGCGCAGGCACTGCATCCGGTGGCGGGCCAGGGTTTCAACCTCGGGTTGCGCGATGCGGCGACGCTGGCGGAAATGCTGGCCGGCGCGGCCGCCGACTCCGGCAGCAGCGAGGCCGATTACAGCGAGTTGTTAGCCCGGTTCTCCGCCTGGCGCGCGGAAGATCGCCAGGGTGTCACCCGCTTCACGGATGGGCTGGTGAAGCTGTTCGGCAACGACACGCCGGGCGTCGGCCTGGTACGCAACTTCGGCCTGCTGCTGTTCGACATGAGCCCCGCGGCCAAGCGCGCGTTGTCGCGCGTGAGCTGGGGATTCGCCGGCCGCATGCCGCGCCTGGCGCGCGGCCTGCCGCTGGAATGAAGCACGACTACGACGTAGCGGTGGTCGGCGCGGGACCGATCGGACTCGCCACCGCCATCCTGCTGGCGCGGATTGCGGGCCTTCCGGCCGAACGTATCGTCGTCTTCGATCGGCGCATTCCCGACTCGTTCGACGCCGCGCGTGTTCCGCCCGTGGACCTGCGCGTGTTCGCGCTGTCGCGCGCCAGTGAAAAAATCCTGCGCGCGGCGGGCGCGTGGACCGACATCGCAGCGACGCGCGCGGCCGCCTACGAACGCATGCAGGTGTGGCACGCCGACGTGCCGCCGCATGGCGGCGACGCGCTGGTGTTCGACGCCGCTGAAATGGGCGAACGCGATCTCGGCACCATCGTGGAGAACGGCGTGCTGCAGGCGGCGCTGGCGGGCGCGGCGCGGCGCCTCGGCATTGTCCTGGCGGACGGTGAAATCACCGCGCTCGGGCACGAGCGCGATGCGGTGCGCCTGCGCGCGGGCGAGCGCGAGGTGCGCGTACGCGTGGTGATCGGCGCCGATGGCGCGTTATCGCGCGTGCGCGAGTTGGCCGGCCTCGCCGTCTCGCGAACCGACTACGGACAGACCGCGCTGGTGGCAAACGTGAGCACGGCGCGATCACACCGGCACACCGCCTGGCAGAGGTTTCTGGGCGACGGCACGCTGGCGTTCCTGCCACTCGCCGACGGACAGAGTTCGATCGTCTGGTCCATCCCGACGGCGCGGGCCGAACAGCTGCTGGCGACGGCGCCGCAGGATTTCGAACGCGAGCTCGAGAAGGATTTCGACGCCGCGCTCGGCAAGGTGAAGCTCGAAAGCGCGCGGCTGAAATTTTCGTTGTGGCGCCTCTCGGCCGCCAGCTACATCAGCTCGCGCGTCGCGCTGGTCGGCGACGCGGCGCACGTGGTGCACCCGTTGGCGGGGCAGGGCGCGAACCTCGGATTGCTGGACGCGGCGGCGCTGGCCGATGTGCTGGGCGAAGCATTGCGGACCGGTGAGGACCCGGGTGCCGAACGGATCCTGCGTCGCTACGAACGCTGGCGGCGCAGCGAGAACGATCTGATGGGCGGCGCCATCGATGCCTTCGACCGCCTGCTGGCGCGCGGCAGCGGCCGCGTCGCGGAACTCGCGCAACGTGGCATGCCCTGGGTGGGTAGTTCGACGCTGGCCAAGCGCCTGTTTCTCGAACGCGCGATGGGCTTGTCGGGCGAATTGCCGCTCGCGGCGCGGTAGATTTTTTGTTCGCCATGAAGAACCCGCGCGTGGCCGGCATGGCCTACATGCTCACCGGCGTTGCGGCGTTCGCGTTCATGGATGCCAGCCTCAAGTGGCTCACCGCGTCCTATCCAGCGGCGCAGGTGGCCGCGGTGCGCGGCCTCGCCGCATTGCCCGTGGTGTTCGTCTGGGCGCTGTATGCCGGGGGCGCGGGCCAGCTCACGCGTATCCGCTGGCCGTTGCACCTGGTCCGCGGGGTGTTGTCGGTTTTCATGATGATCGCCTTCACGTTCGCGCTGAAGGAGCTGTCGCTCGCCAAGGCGTATGCGCTGTTCTTCGTGGCGCCGCTGCTGATCGCGGTGTTTTCGATCTTCATGTTGGGCGAGCGCGTGCAACGCACGCAGTGGGTGGCGATCGTCATCGGGTTCGCCGGCGTATTGATCGTGCTGCGCCCGGGCGCGGTGGGTTTTGGTCTGGCCGGCACGGTGGCCGTGCTCGGTACCGCGTTTTGTTATGCGCTGTCTTCGGTACTCGTGAAGATCATCGGCCGCACCGACAGCACGCAGTCGATGATTTTCTGGATGACCTGCATGCTCGCCATCGGCGCGACGTTGATCGCCTTGCCACAATGGCAGCCCATCCGGCGCGAACACCTTTTGCTGATCGCGTGCGTCGCGTTCACTGGAGCGGTCGGCCAGTGGGGTATCACGGAGGCGTTCAAGCGTGCCCCGGCGGCCAGCGTGGCACCGCTCGAATATTCGGGGCTTGCCTGGGTGATCCTGATCGACTTGATCGTGTGGTCGGTGACGCCGGAATGGCAGACGCTGGCCGGCGCGGCGGTCATCATCGGCAGCGGACTTTACTTGTTGCGGTTCGAGGCGCGGCGCGCGGCCTGACTATTTCCGGCCCGGCGGCCTTTTCTGCAGGGTCGGTCACAGGTTCTGCGCGCCTTTCGGGAATACTTGCCGGATGGCGATCGAGATCGTTCCGGTAATCCTGTTGCCGACCATGGATGCGAGCCGGTTCGAGCGTTGCACGTTCGCGCTCGAGGAGCGCAAGGCGACCATGACGATCTACATGAGGGATCTCGATCCCTTCGTCGTGTTCTTCGGCCGGCTGTGCTGGCACCGCGTTACACCGTTCGAACAGTGCAACTCCACCATCACCGAAGGCTGCCATCTGGCGGTCGCGGAGATAAAAGGTTCGCCGGCCCTCAAGGCCCATGTGAACAAATACCAATTGCCGCAGAAGGACGCGCAGTCGCTGCATCACTACCGCATCTTCCTCGGCGCGGGTGGTGTGCACGAGGCGTTCGCCGCCTCGGCTTCGCTTGACTGGGTCGACGCGTTGAGGGGATGGGGGCGCGTGAAATCGATGTTTCGCCCCGTCGCGCGAGCCGGGAATCGTTAGGCCGTGACATCTGAAATGGGATTTGCTTAACAACTACGTAGAAATTCTGTCAGCAGCGCACGCGGGCGCTCCTATACTTTGGCCATTGGCGTGTGTCGCCACTCTTCCGGGGGGAAGGAGTCATGTTTTCTGCAAGCCGCGCATCGCTCGCGGCGCTGCTGCTGGTTGTGTCCATGCACGTGACAGCCAACGACGCGCCGCGATGCCTTTCCGATTCAGTCGAAGCCCACGTTCGTCAGCAGTTCGCGACGTTCGGGCCGCTGTCGGTCAACTATGAATATTTCGGATTCATCTACCGGCTGGGGCGGACAGTGGACAGCGCGGTGGTGCGCGGTTCGCGCTGCGTCGCCCGCAGCTGCGTGATCGACGTCGCGCGCGCGGCGGCCATGATTCCCGCCGGCGCCGTGATCCTGGGCGAGTGGCATACGCATCCGCGCAACGGAGAGGCGCCCTTGTCGGAGCAGGATGTGCTCGGCGCGTATCGCAACCGGAATCTCGTCTGCTACTACGCGTTTTACAGCGAGCCTGATGGGGCCATCTACTCCTGGAATCCGCGGCGCGGCATGGTGACGACGGCGATGGCATCGCGCGTCCACGTCGGCAACTATCCGCGGGTTCGCGGCAGCGGCGGCACGTTCGCGCGCAACTAGCTATTGCGCGCCGGGGGCGTCGAATCTTGTCTTACGCCGCGCCGAGCGCGTCGATACTTGTCTTACGACGCGCCGAGCGCGTCGATCTTCGCAGCGCAGATGAAATCGTTTTCGTGCAGCCCGCCGATGGCGTGGGTCTGATAACGGATGCGGCAATAACCCCAGCCGCATTCGATGTCGGGGTGATGATCCTGCAGGTTGGCGATGTGCGCCACGGCATTGACGAAGCTCATCGCACGGTAGAAATCCGCGAACTTGAATTCGCGCCTCAGCGCTTTGCCGTCTTCGACTAACTGCCAGCCGCCGTCATTCGACACGAGCAGACGCGCCAGCATCTTTTGCGCCTCGGCCGGCGTGAGCGCGGCGATGCCGCCGTGGCAAGGCACGCATTGTTTGTTGACGAGAGTGTCGTCGGTGCTGCTCATGCCGGTATCTCCTGCGCTGACGTGGTGCTTTCCTTGCGCGTGAAGCTGCGTGCCACGTATTTCTCGACCAGCTCCTGGAATTCTGCGGCGATCCGGTCGCCCTTGAGCGTCACGGTTTTTTCGCCGTCTTCGTACACCGGCGCCACCGGCCGCTCGCCGGTGCCCGGCAGCGAGATGCCGATGTTGGCGTGTTTGCTTTCGCCGGGGCCGTTCACCACACAGCCCATTACGGCGACGGTCATGTCCTCGACGCCTTCGTAGGACTTGCGCCACTCCGGCATGCGATGCCGGATGTGCGACTGGATGGACTGCGCCAGCTCCTGGAAATACGTGCTGGTCGTGCGGCCACAGCCGGGGCAGGCGACGACCATCGGAACGAAGGAACGCAGCCCCATGGTCTGCAGGATCTCCTGCGCGACGATCACCTCATTGGTGCGGTCGCCATTGGGCTCGGGTGTGAGCGAGACACGGATCGTGTCGCCGATGCCTTCCTGCAGCAGCACCGACATGCCGGCGGTGGACGCGACGATTCCCTTGCTACCCATGCCAGCCTCGGTGAGGCCCAGATGCAGCGGGTAATCGCAGCGCTCGCCCAGGCGGCGGTAGATAGCGATCAGGTCCTGCACGCCCGAAACCTTCGCTGACAGGATGATGCGTTCGCGCGGCAGGCCGATCTCCACGGCACGCGCGGCGCTCTGCAGCGCCGAGGCCACCACGGCTTCGCGCATGATTTCCTGCGCGGACAGCGGCGTGTCGCGCGCATTGTTCTCGTCCATCATGCGCGTGAGCAGTTCCTGGTCGAGGCTGCCCCAGTTCACGCCGATGCGCACCGGCTTCTGGTACTGGATGGCGAACTCGATCATCTCCGCGAACTGCGGATCGCGCTTGCTGCCGCGGCCGACGTTGCCGGGGTTGATGCGGTACTTGGCCAGCGCCTCGGCGCAGGCCGGATGCTCGCGCAGCAGCTTGTGACCGTTGAAATGGAAGTCGCCGATGATGGGTACGTTCACACCCATCTGCGCGAGGCGGTCGCGGATCCTGGGCACCGCGGCCGCGGCTTCGGCTTCGTTGACCGTGATGCGCACCAGCTCGGAGCCGGCGCGCGCCAGCGCCTTGATCTGCTGCGCGGTGCCTTCGATGTCGGCGGTGTCCGTATTGGTCATGGACTGGACCACGATGGGCGCGGTGCCGCCGACGGTCACGCGGCCGACGCGAACGGGCAGGGCTTTGCGGCGTGGCTGGCTCATCTAACTACTTGGCCGGCGCGGGCGACGGATAACGCGATGAATGCCAGCCCGTCATCTGCCAGCGCTTGTCTTTCCAGATCCAGGTGTCGCTATAGCCGATCTCGAGATCCTGGGACTTGCCATTGGTGGCCACGGTGACCTTGGCGAGGCCACGAATGACCGCCACGTCGCCGTACAGGCGCACCTTCTGGATGTCCGCGGTCATCGAGATGTAATCGCGCCGACCGCTGGTCAACGACTCGATGAACGAGGCCTTCGTGTCGATGTCCCCGTTCGAGTGCACGTAGTCGAGGTCGTCGGCGAGCAGCAGACCGAGCGCCTTCACGTCCGCGTCCACGTTGGCCTTGAAGCGCGCGAGCTCGGCGGTTTTGACGGCTGCTTCGCGAGCTTCGTCCTTCGCGAAGGAAGGCGCGGACTGCATTGTCGCGGCAGCGATAAATGCGAATACGGCGGCGATGCGGCGCGATTTCATGAAAGTCCGGCTCGAAGCTGCGGGAAGGGGCTGCTATCATGCCACCCGTTCGCCAATTGACCAGACTCAGTCCGAGAGACCCTCTTTAATGAGGGCGCCGAAGGCGCAAGTTTCCGCCCGGAAACGCTCAGGCAAAAGAACGGCGGGGTTTGAAGGCGGGCTCTGGAGAGCGATGGCTTGGGCTGCGGCCCGGGACCATCCACCGAAGGGGTGCGGCACGTGTTGACCACGAGCCCGATCTCTCAGGTTCAAGGACAGAGGGGCGGCGGGAAGAAGTGGTGCCGGGAAGGGGGTTCCGGGGGTTTGTGTGTAGCGCAGCGCACTCGCGTTGACTCGCATACAAACCCCCGGAACCCCCTTCCCGGCACCGCTTCTTCCCGCCGCTCTTTTTTTTGGCACTCGCGGTGTGCCGCAGGAGAAATTCTTGGGCAGACGCACACCGCTTTACGACCTGCATGTCGAACTCAACGCCCGCATGGTCGATTTCGGCGGCTGGGACATGCCGGTCAACTACGGTTCGCAGATCGAAGAGCACCACGCGGTACGCCGCGACGCCGGTGTCTTCGACGTCTCGCACATGTGTGTGATCGACGCGCGCGGCACGCAGGTGCGCGAGTTCTTCTCGAAGCTGCTCGCCAACGACGTCGCCAAGCTAACTACTCCGGGAAAGGCCCTGTACAGCTGCATGCTGAACGAGCAGGGCGGGGTCATCGACGACCTCATCGTCTACTTTCTGACCGCGAGCTGGTTCCGCGTCGTCGTGAACGCCGGCACGCGCGATAAAGATCTCGAGTGGATGCGGAAACTGGCGCCCGCCTTCGGCGTCGAGCTCACCGAGCGCACCGATCTCGCCATGCTTGCCGTGCAGGGTCCGAACGCGCGCGCCAAGGTCGCGGAATTGCTGCCCGCCGAGCATCGCGATGCCGCGCTCGCGCTCGACGTGTTCTTCGGCCGCGAGATGGGGCCATGGTTCGTCGCCCGCACCGGTTATACCGGTGAGGACGGCTTCGAGATCATGGTTCCGGCCAACGAAGCGGTGCGCCTGTGGCGCGCGCTCAACGACAAGGGCGTGAAGTCCGCAGGTCTCGGTGCGCGCGACACTTTGCGTCTCGAAGCCGCGATGAACCTGTACGGCAACGACATGGACGAAGCGCAGAATCCGCTCGAGTCGGGGCTCTCGTGGACCGTGTCTTTCGAGAATCCGTCGCGCGATTTCATCGGCCGCAAGGCGCTGGAGTCGCTCAAGGCCGCCGGCCTCACGAAAAAGTTCGTCGCGCTGCTGCTGGAAGACCGCGGCGTGTTGCGCGGCCACCAGAAAGTGGTCGTCGCCGGGCAACCCGACGGCCAGGACGTGGGTGAGATCACCAGCGGCACCTTCTCCCCCACCATGGAAAAATCCATCGCGCTCGCCCGCGTCCCGCGCGCCGCCGGCGCCACGGTGCAAGTAGACATCCGCGGCAAGCTGCTGAACGCGCGCGTCGTGAAAGCGCCGTTCGTCCGTCACGGCAAGATTCTAGTCAGCTGATCAGCCAGGTCCCACTCCGGAGCAAATGACATGAGCGAAATCCCCGCCGATCTCAAGTACACCAAGTCACACGAGTGGGTCCGCACGTTGGCCGATGGCAACGTCGAAGTCGGCATCACCGATCACGCACAGGGCGCGCTCGGCGATCTGGTGTTCGTCGAAGTGCCCGACGCCGGCAAGGCGCTCAAGGTCGGCGACACGTTCGCGGTGGTCGAGTCGGTCAAGGCAGCTTCCGACGTGTACGCGCCGGTTGCAGGCGCCGTGATCGAAGGCAACGCCGCGCTCGGCAGCCAGCCCGAGCTCATCAATTCCGAACCCTACGGCGCCGGCTGGATCATGCGGCTCAAGCCGGGCGGCGCGCCCGCCGGTTTGCTGTCCGCGGCCGAATACCAGGCGCATCTTGCCGCGGAGGGTTAGTCATGCCGTTCAATCCGCACACTCCCGATGACGTCCAGCAGATGCTGGCCGCGATCGGCGCCAAAAAAGTCGACGACCTGTTCGACGAGATCCCGAAAGAGCTGCGTATTGAAGCGCTGGCCGGTATCCCCGACGCGCTGAATGAAATGCAGATCGGCCGTCTGATGATGGCGCGCGCCGCCCAGGACGGGCTGCCGCTCAATTTCATCGGCGCCGGCGCCTACGAGCATCACATTCCGTCGGCGGTGTGGGCGGTGACCACGCGCGGCGAGTTCTACAGCGCCTACACGCCATACCAGGCGGAAGCGTCGCAGGGCACGCTGCAGCTGATCTACGAATACCAGACGATGATCACCTCGCTGACCGGCATGGAAGTATCGAACGCGTCGATGTACGACGGCGGCTCGGCGGTTGCGGAAGCGTCGCTCATGGCGGTGCGCGCGCATCGCAAGTCCAGGTCGCAGCGCATCCTCGTGCCGACCACCGTGCACCCTAACTACCGCAAGGTGGCGGTGGCGACGGCCAGCGGCCAGGGGCTGCGCTTCGAGGAGATCCCGTGCCCCAGGGGGCAGCTGTCGGTCGCGGATCTGGCCAAGTACCAGGGCGAGGACATCACCGCCATCGTCATCCAGCAGCCGAATTTCTTCGGCCAGCTCGAGGACGTGGACGCCATCACCGACTGGGCGCATGCCAACGGCATTTTCGTCATCGGTTCGGTGAATCCCACCGCGCTCGCCATCCTCAAGCCGCCGGGTCAGTGGGGCGCCAAGGGCGTCGACATCGCCTGTGGCGATTGCCAGCCCCTCGGCGTGCCGCTGTCCTCGGGCGGACCGTACGCGGGCTTCATGACCACGCGCATGGAATACGTGCGCCAGATGCCGGGGCGCATCGTCGGGCGCACCGTCGACGCCAACGGCAAGCAGGGTTTTGCGCTCACGCTGCAGGCGCGCGAACAACACATCCGCCGCGGCAAGGCGACCTCGAACATCTGCACGAACCAGGGGCTGCTGGTCACGGCCGCGACGATCTACCTGAGCTTGTTAGGCCCCGAGGGTCTGGCGCGCGTGGCCAACACGTCCCATCAGCGCGCCAACGAACTCGTCGCGGCGCTGGGCCGCGTCAAGGGCGTGAAGGTGGCGTTCGAAGGGCCGCGGTTCCACGAAGCCGTGCTGCTGCTCGACCGCCCGGTTGCCCCCGTGCTCGCGGAGCTTGCAACGCGCGGCATCGTCGGCGGGTTCGATCTGAGCGTCGACTACCCGGAGCTCGGCAACGCGCTGCTGGTCTGCGCCACCGAAACGCGCACGACCGCCGACATCCAGACGTACGCCGATGCGCTCACCGAGACTCTCAAAGCCGCCGTGCGCGCGGCCTGAGGACTATTTTTTCAAGGACTGGCACATGGCAATGCTCAAACATCCCGAAAAGATCATCTTCGAATACTCGCGTCCCGGGCGCGGCGCCTTCGGCCAATGGCCCACCGAGCGCGGCACGCCTGACAACGTCGCCGCCGACATTCCCGAACACCTGCGCCGCAAGCAGCCCGCGATGTTGCCCGAGGTCAGCGAGCTCGAAGTCGTGCGCCACTTCACGCGCCTGTCGCAGCTCAACTTCTCCATCGACACGCATTTCTATCCGCTGGGATCGTGCACGATGAAGTACAACCCGAAGGCCTGTAACCAGTACGCGATGCTCCCCGGTTTCCTCACCCGGCACCCTCTGGCGCCGGAGTCGCTCGGGCAGGGGTTCCTGGCCTGCATGTTCGAGCTGCAGGAGATGCTCAAGGAAGTGACGGGCATGCAGGGTGTGGCGCTGTCGCCGATGGCTGGGGCGCACGGCGAGTTCGCCGGCGTTGCGATGATCCGCGCCTATCACCGCGCGCGCGGGGATCTCGCGCGCAACGAGATCATCGTGCCGATCGCGGCACACGGCACCAATCCCGCCACCGCCACGATGTGCGGCTGCGTGGTGAAGGAGATCCCGGTCAACGACGAAGGCGACGTCGACGTCGAAGCGTTGAAGGCCGCGGTCGGTCCCAACACGGCCGGCATCATGCTCACCAACCCGTCCACCTGCGGCGTGTTCGAACGGCGCATCAAGGAAGTCGCGAAGATCGTCCACGACGCGGGTGGCCTGCTGTATTACGACGGCGCCAACCTCAACGCCATCCTCGGCAAGGTGCGTCCGGGCGACATGGGCTTTGACGTCATCCACATGAACCTGCACAAGACCTTCTCCACGCCGCACGGCGGTGGCGGTCCGGGTGCGGGTGCCGTTGGCGTGAGCGCACGACTGCTGCCGTTCATGCCCATTCCCGTCGTGGGCAAGGAGGGCGACAAGTACCGCTGGCTCACCGAGAAAGACCTGCCCCAGTCCATCGGCCGTCTGTCGGCCTTCATGGGAAATGCCGGCGTGCTGCTGCGCGCCTACATCTACATGCGCATGCTGGGCCGCGAGGGCATGCACCGGGTCGGCGAGTACGCCACGCTCAACGCGAACTACCTGATGGCGCGGCTCGCGCAGGCGGGCTTCGACCCCGCCTATCCCACCCGCCGGGCCAGCCACGAATTCATCATCACCGCCAAGAAACAGGCACGCGATCTCGGCGTGACGGCGATGGATTTCGCGAAGCGCCTGCTCGACTACGGCTTCCATGCGCCGACCACATACTTCCCGCTGCTGGTGCCGGAATGCCTGCTGATCGAGCCCACCGAGACGGAGAGCAAGGAAGCGCTGGATGGTTTCATCGATGCGATGATCGCCATCCAGAAGGAGGCCGAGACGAATGCGGACTTCGTCAAGGCAGCGCCTTACACCATGACGGTGCGCCGGCTCGATGACGTCCGCGCCGCGCGTCAGCTCGATCTCACATGGAAACCTGCGGCGGCCTGAGAATTACACACGAAAGAGTTCACGTTTTCTGACGGACGCCGTCGCATCCACGGCGTTTTCCGGTCGTGGGGCGCAAGCCCCTGACAATCCCCTGTTAATATCGACCGGATGAACGACCTCGGCGACCGTCAGAAACCCACCGGCTTCACCCGCATGTTCCGCGCCTTCGGCGCGAGCATGAAGGGTTTCTCGGGCGCCTACCGCGAAGAGGCAGCCTTCCGCCAGGAACTCGTCCTGGCGGTCTTTGTCATCCCCTTGGGCCTGTGGTTAGGGCGCAGTGGTATCGAGCGCGTGCTGCTGATCGCGCCGATGTTCATCGTGCTCATCGTGGAGCTGCTCAACAGCGCCATCGAGGCCACGGTCGACCGCATCGGCCTCGAGCGGCACTCGCTCTCGGGCCTCGCCAAGGACATCGGCTCCGCCGCCGTGTTCCTGTCGCTGACGCTGCTTGCCGTCGTTTGGGTACTGATCCTGTGGCGCTGAGCGCCTAACAATCTAGAGGGCTTCTGCATGCGTTTCAGCCGGCTCTGCCTCTTCGGCCTGGTCCTCGTTGCTCCCACGTTCGCGCAGAACGCGCAGCCGCAGCTGGCCTCGCAATCGAGCTCGACGCAGGCGGCGCTGCCGCAGAGCGAGGGCGAAAGCGCGGCGTGGCGCGGCACACTGGCGCGGGTCGCCGAGAGCGTGGTGGCCATCGAGATCGACCAGACGCGCGCCTTCGACACCGAGTGGAATTCCTCCGCGCAGGCCACCGGCTTCGTGGTGGATGCCGAACGCGGCCTCATCCTCACCAATCGCCACGTGGTCACTCCCGGCCCGGTCACCTCCGAAGCGACCTTCCTCAATCGCGAAGAAGTGCAGCTCTATCCCGTGTATCGCGATCCGATCCACGACTTCGGCATCTATCGCTACGACCCGAAGAAGCTGCGTTTCATCCGGCCGCGTTCGCTGCCGCTGTTCCCGGACGGCGCGCAGATCGGCCGCGAGATCCGCGTCATCGGCAACAACGCCGGCGAGCAGCTGTCCATTCTCGCCGGCACACTCGCCAAGCTCGATCGCGATGCGCCGGAATACGGCATCGGCAAGTACAACGATTTCAATACCTTCTACCTGCAGGCGGCCTCGGGCACCTCGGGCGGCTCGTCGGGTTCACCCGTCATCGACATCCAGGGCCGCGTCATCGCGCTGAATGCCGGCGGCGCCACCGGCAATGCCTCCAGCTTCTATCTACCGCTGGGGCGCGTGAAGCGTGCGCTGGAGCTCATCCAGGCCGGCAAGGCCGTCTCGCGCGGCGCGTTGCAGGTGGTGTTCCACTACACGCCGTACGATGAACTGCGCCGTCTCGGCCTCGGGGAGAAAACCGAGGAGGCGGCGCGCAAGGCGTTCCCGGCGCTCACCGGCATGCTGGTGGTCAATGAAGTGCTGCCCGGCGGACCTGGCGACGGCACGCTGCAGCCCGGCGACGTGCTGGTGCGCGTGAACGGCAAACTCGTCTCCGAATTCGAGCCGCTCGAACAGGTCACCGACGAATCCGTCGGCGGCACCGTCGACCTCGACCTCGAACGCGGCGGCAAGCCGATCAGCGCCAAGCTCAACGTGGGCGATCTGCACGCGATCACGCCCTCGGCGTATCTAGAGTTTGGCGACACCGTCGTGCACACCGTGTCGTACCAGATGGCGCGCCATTTCAACATCGCGGTGAGCGGCGTGTACGTCGCCAACCCCGGCTACATCTTCGGCGCCGCCGGCGTGCCGCGCGGCGGCGTCATCGCGAGCGCCAACGGCAAACCAACCCCGGACCTGGCGGCCTTCGAGGCGGTGGTGGCGGGGCTCGCCGACGGCGAACGTTTCACCGTGCGGTATTCGACGGTTGACGATCCGAACGGCTCCAGCGTGCGCAGCGCGCGCATGGACCGCCGCTGGTTCCCCGCCAATCATTGCCTGCGCGACGACGCGGCCGGGTTGTGGCAATGCGTGGCGCTGCCGGCGCTGGGTTCGCCGAAGCCGGAAGTCGGCGGCAGCACCCGCTTCTCGAAGCCCGACGACCCGCGCGCCGCGGCTCTGGCGCCGTCGCTGGTCGGGGTCGGCTTCGACATGCCGTACTCGATCTCCGGCATCACCGAGCGCAACTACCGGGGCACCGGCCTCGTAGTCGACGCGGCGCGTGGCCTGGTGGTCGTCGATCGCAACACCGTTCCCGTGTCGATGGGCGACGTGCGCATCATCTTCGCCGGTACGCTCGAGATTCCCGGCAAGGTCGAGTTCGTGCACCCGCTGCACAACCTCGCCATCGTGAGTTACGACCCCAAACTCATCGGCAACACACCGGTACGCGCCGCGAAGTTGTTAGACCGGCGCATCGTGCCCGGTGAAACGTTGTGGGCCGTCGGTATGGGCGCCGACAGCGAGCTCAATTCGCGCGCCACCCAGGTTGCGAATCTCACGCCGATCTCGCTGCCGCTGTCGCGCACCATGCAGTTCCGCGAAAGCAATCTCGAGACCATCCAGCTGGTGAACGGCCCCGCCGATTTCGACGGTGCGCTCACGGACACCGCCGGCAGCGTGGTCGCCTTGTGGTCGAGCTTCGCCTGGGAGAGCGGCCGCGAGCAGCAGCAGGAGAATCGCGGCGTGGCCATCGGCGTCGTGCAGGACATGCTGCGCCGCGTGCAGGAAAAGCAGGCCGTCTTCTCGCTCGAAGCCGAACTGGTGCCGCAGCCGCTGGCCGGCGCGCGCCGTCTCGGCCTCTCGGATGCGTGGCTGCGCAAGCTGGAACTCGCCAGCCCGAATCAGCGGCAGGTCATGTCCATCGTGCGCCTGGTCGGCGGCTCGCCGGCCGTCGGGCGCTTGAAGCAGGGCGACATCCTGCTGGCCATCAACGACAAGGTGGTGACGCGTTTCCGCGAAGTGGAGCTGGCGGTGGCGGACAAGCCCGAGGTGAACGTCACCGTCTGGCGCGATGGTGAAGAAAAGCAGGTGCCGCTGCCCACCGCCGCGCTGACCGGCAACGACATCGATCGCATCGTGATGTGGGCCGGCGCGACCTTGCAGGCGCCCCACCGCGCGATGATCGCGCAGCGCGGCATCCCGCCCGAGGGGGTGTACGTGGGTTATTTCGCGTATGGATCGCCTGCGACGCGATATGGGCTGTTCCCGGGGCGCCGCATCGTCGAAGTCGATGGCATCCCCACGCCTGATCTCGACGCCTTCCTCAAGGTCGTGTCGGGGCGGCCGGACCGTTCCGCCATCCGCCTGCGCACAATTACCTGGAATAACGCGCCCGAAGTGATCACTTTGAAACTTGATCGACACTATTGGCCTACTTACGAGCTGCGACGCACCGATGCAGGCTGGGAGCGTCGCGATCTTGAGTAAACTTACCGTCATATGGTTCGTGTCGTTCGTGCCACCCTCGTAGAGCTGGAACAGGCCGTCACCGCGTTGCGGGACGGCGAGCTGGTCGTATTCCCGACCGAAACGGTCTATGGGCTCGGGGCGAACGCCCAGAACCCCGCCGCAGTACGGCGCATCTTCGAGCTGAAGGAGCGTCCCGCGGACCACCCGGTGATCGTCCACCTGGACAACCCGAAGTACCTGCATCGCTGGGCGCGCGAAGTGCCCGAGAACGCGCGCAAGCTGGCGGCGCGTTTCTGGCCCGGGCCGCTGACGATGGTATTGCCGCGCTCCGAGGGCGTGCACGACGTCGTCACGGGCGGGCAGGACACCGTCGCGATCCGCGTTCCGTCGCACCCCATGGCGCAGCAGCTGCTGACCGCGTTCGGCGGTGGCATCGCCGCGCCGTCCGCCAATCGCTTCGGCCGCGTGAGCCCGACACGCGCGGAACACGTGCGCGAGGAATTCGGCGACGCGGTGCGCGTCGTTCTCGATGGCGGTGAAAGCCAGATCGGTCTCGAATCCACCATCGTCGGTTTCGACGGCGAGCAGGTACGGTTGTTGCGGCCCGGATTCGTCACCTACTCGCAACTCAAAGAGATCGTCGGCGACGTGATCGTCGGGGCCGGGGCGAGCACGCCGCGTGTGCCGGGTTCGAAGGTGTCTCACTACGCGCCGCTGACGCCCATGACCCTCGTTCCTGTCGATGAGATCGACAAGCGCGCTGAAACCCTGTCGGAAGGCGGGCGCCGCGTGGCCGTGCTGGCGATGCGGCTGCCGCTCAAGACCTATCCATCCGTCACCTGGATCAACGCCGGCCGGCGGCCCGATGCCTACGCGCACGACCTGTATTCGAACCTGCGCGCGCTCGACAAGGCCGGGTGCGAACAGATCCTCGTGCAGGATGTGCCGAGCGAAGAAAAATGGACCGCGATTCGCGACCGGCTGAGCCGCGGCGCCGCCGTGGGCGCGGCCAGCGCCGGCGAACATGAGCAGTTCGCGGAGACCGGCGGGTACAGCGTCCTGCCCTGAATGAGCCGCTGCCGCTGAATCAGTAGTGCGGCGGCTTCTCGTGCGCCGTGGCGCTCGCGCCCTGTTCCGATTCCAGCGCGGCCAGCTTGTCCATGAGCTGCTGATTGCGATCGAGCGCGCGGTCGAGTTCTTTCTGTTGACGCGCTACCACGTCACTGATCTCCGTGACGGCGCGCTCCAGGTGCGCGAGCTTTTCTTCGACGGCGTCGAGGCGTTCAGTCATGGGGCGCAGGGTAGCCAAGAACAAACATCGGCGCCCAGGAATCCTTTCCTGGGCGCCGGCGACTGCCCGCTAGCTCGGGTTCTTTGGATCGATTCGGCTACAGCCAGATGTTGTAGAGCACATCCAGCACGATGCCGGTGGCGATGGCCGTCAGCACCACGTCGCTGCCGACGCGCACCCAGTGGTAACCGTACGGCGGCTCATAGAGGCGATACGGGCGCCAGTCGTACACGATGTACGAGCTGCCGTAGTACGCGTGCGGCAATCTGTCTCCGCGGTGCCACATGCGATACGAGTAACCACGCGGCGGGTGATAGAAGCCGAAGTTGAAGCGATACCGCGCATAGTCACGACGGTCGTTGCGGCGGTTGTCGTTGTAGTGCGGGTGACGGTTCCAGTCGTTGCGATAACGATCCCAGCGATCGTTCCGGTCGTTGCGGCCGTTCCAGTCGTTGCGATTGTGGTCCGGGCGGTCATTGCGATTGCGGTCGTTCCAGTCGCGGCGATCGTTGCCGGGACGGTCGTTGCGATGGTTGTCGCGGTTGTCGCGATGGACCACGACCGGCGGCGCATGGTTGCCGCGATCGCGCTCGTTGTTGTTGCGCTGGGGGTTGCCGCGATCGTGGCCACGATTGTCGTTGCCTCGGTTGTCATGGCCGCGGTCGTTGCGCGAATTCTGCGCTTCGATTTTCTGGCCGATTTTTTCCGAGCGCTCCCGGGCGGCGTAGGGATTGCCGGCCGCGAGTGCCGAAGCACTGGCCAGTAGCGAGGCGAACACCAGGAACGAAGCGGGGGCAAAGGTAGCGGGGCGTTTCATCTGCATCTCCTTGCGGATCACTTGCGATCCGTACGATGCCAGTATGCGCAGGCGCACCTGAGCGGCTCCTGAACGTTCCCGTTCAGGTTCGTTTCAGGTTGGCAGCGTCGCCGGGGCTTTGAAAACCCGCGCTTTCAGGGCAACGGCGCGCGCGCAATCGCGATGTCGTGGGCGACTTCCGCATCGAGCTCGCGCCAGTCCACGAGGCCGACGCGATTGGTCCACAGCGGATTTCGGTAACGCGCGCCGGTGCGCGCCGTGTAGTCCGTCCAGAACCCGGCGGCGAAGCTCAGCTGCTTCACCGCTTCGGACTGATGCACGGCCAGCTTCGTCTTTCGATACAGCGCCAGCGCCGTTGCCCCGCGGATCTTGGCCGCGTAGTACTTGCCGAGCAGCGCCATGGCACGGATGTCTTCGAGCGTCGCGGATAATTCGGGATTCTTTCGCGCCAGCGGTCCGCGCAATAGCTGCGCGATTCCGGCCAGGGCGGCATCCGCGCGCGCGTCTATCTTCTGTGCAACTTGCGGTGGCGTCGTGCCCGGCGGCAGCTCGCCTTTGGCGGTCCCCGCGACGAAGTCGGGAATCGTGATGTTGTCCGTACCCGGGTGCACCGGCTGGTTGATGAAGGTCTCCACGTTATGGAAGCCACTGGCGGTCTTCGCGGGAGCTGGGCGGCTGCGGCTCCCCTCGATGTACCACTGGAAGTCGAGCGCGCCCCAGTGAAAGCCGGTGACGAGTGGATAGACCATGGACGCGTCCTGCCAGGCCGCGAGCAATTTCGCCGCGTCCACGCGCGGGAAACGCTGCGCGACGAGCGCGGCGATGCGCTCGTCGTCGAGCGACGGGTCGTAACCCAGGCGTCCCCACAGCAGGAACGGCAGCCAGTGCTTGTCGATTTCGAGCTGGCGCGGAGTAGCCGGGGTCTTGCTCAGGAACTCGCGGCCCCACACCCACATGTCCGAGCCGTAGTAAAAGCCGCATGATTTTTCATACGGGATGTTGCGCACGAATTCGCGCACGAAATCCGGCGCGGCCCAGCGGAACATCAACGCGTCGTCGTTGCGCAGCGTCCACAGGGTTTTCAGATTGCCGAGCGACGCGACGAAGTCGCCATGAAAGGTCTGCTTCGTGGAGGACAACACGTGCGCCTGCGCGTACTTGAAGCTGAAGACGAATTCCACGTTTGGCTGTGCGATGACGGGCGCGAACGTCGCGGCGATGTCCGCGGCGCCGGCTTCGTGTTGACGGTGAATGAGGCGGAACTGGCGCTGCGGCTCCGCGCGCGCTGCATCGAGCACACCCTGGCCGTACGTCGCGAGCGCCCAGTCTTCCTTCGCCTGGAACGAAGCCTCACCCATGTTTTCACCGACGGTGAGGCCCATGCCCGCGAGCAGCGGATAGGTGCGGAACATCTCGCGCACGCTGGCGCGGAAATAGTCGCGCGTCGCCGGATTGTCGATGGCGTCGGTGATGCCGTACTTGCCGTCGACGCCGTAGGTGTACACATTCCAGGTAACGACGTGGACCGCGATGTTGCGGTCGTGTGCGTATGCCATGACGCGCCGCCAGAAGTCGATCTTCTCGTCGATGGTCAGCTTCTTCAGCGCTTCCTTGTTTGCGAGCATGGCCGGCGTGACGAGGCCGATGGTGCGTGTCGAATAGTCCTCGTCGAACTGGATCTTCGAGCGCCACACATCGTTCAGCGCCACGTCCGGAAACTCCGGCACCTTCACCATCGACGGAAACGGATGCAGGTTCCACAGCGACAGCATGTTGTAGCGGTCGCGCGCCAGCGCATCGAGATACGCGCGCCAGAAATCGAAGTCCCAGACCGTCGCGATGTTCTGCTGCGCGGAATCGCTCATGTCCGAGTAGCTGGGCGTGCGCAGGTCGAGGGGCAGGTTGAACTTGGTGCCGCGCAGGGACATGTAGGGATTGCGGTCGGTGTCGACGACGTCTTCGATGCCGCGCGTGCGGATCTGTTCGGCGAGTTCGAGGCCGCCGTACATCGCGCCGCCCGCATCCCGGCTGACTATGGAGAAGATGTGGCGCCCGTCGCGAATCGAATGACGCAACGCAAACCCTTCCGCCCCGATCGCGGCGCTGTCGATGTTCGCGCCGGCTGCACTGCGCAGGCCGATGCCTGCGTCGTAGCGGCTGGCGGATTCGAAGAAGACGAAGGCGCGCGCACGAAACGGGAAGGAATCCGGCCGGCGCGAATCGTCGCGCGCGACACTGAGGCGGCGCGCGCGCAGCGCGGCTTCGATGTCGTCCGCGGCGAATGTTTCCCGCGCCGACGTGGGGTCGGCACTGATGCGCGCGCCCGACGCGAAGGCGGAAGCGCCCTCGCACGCACAGAGCGCCAATGCGCCCATCGCCAGCCAGATATTCATACGCATTCTCGGCTTCCCCCTCGCACCCCGATCCGCGCGGAGTCGGCGCGAGCGTACACTGGCGCGCATGAGTTCGCGCCTGCCGGTCTACTTCATTTCTCACGGCGGTGGTCCGTGGTCGTTCATGGAAGATCCCTCGCGCGCCGCTTACGCGAAGCTCGAAGCCGCACTCGCGCAGATGCCCGAACAGATCGGCGTAACGCCGTCGGCGATCCTCATGATCTCCGCGCATTGGGAGGAGCCCGAGTTCACGCTCACCTCGCACCCGAGACCGCCGATGATCTACGACTACGGCGGATTCCCGGAATTCACGTATCACATCCACTACGACGCGCCGGGTGATCCCGCGCTCGCGGCACGAGTCAGGGCGCTGATCGAAGCGGCGGGCATGCCGGCGCGTCTCGATCCCGAGCGCGGTTTCGATCACGGCGCGTTCACGCCGCTGCACGTGATGTACCCACAGGCCAACGTGCCGGTGATACAGCTGTCACTGAAGGAAGGGCTCGATCCGGCGGCGCACCTGGCGCTCGGCCGCGCGATCGCGCCGCTGCGCGATGAGAACGTGCTCATCGTCGGCAGCGGGCTCAGCTACCACAACCTGCGGCAGTTCTTCAGTCCCCGCGGATGGGGCCCGTCCCGCGAATTTGACGGCTGGCTGAACGGCGTTCTGCTGGGCGGCAGCCCAAACGATCGCGACAAACTACTGACCGCCTGGGAGGCTGCTCCTGCGGCACGCGCGGCGCATCCACGCGAAGAGCACTTGATTCCGCTGATGGTGGCCGCGGGAGCCGCCGGAGACGACAAGGCGGAACTGACATATCACGAGCAGGATTTTCTCGGCGGACTCACCGTCAGCAGTTATCGATTCCTGAATTCCCCGCTATAGTCTCCTGCCGGGACAACACATCGAAAAATCCGGCGGGGGGATTGGCCATGATGGAATGGTTTTCTTCACACAACGGCGTCGAACAGCTGTTCTTGCTCTCTGGAATCGTCGGCGGACTGATCCTTGTCCTGCGACTCATCCTCACCATCGCGGGCCTCGACCACCATGGCGGCTTTGATGCAGTCCACGTCGACAGCGATGCGGGTTTCCAGGCGCTCACCATCCAGGGCATCTCGTCTTTCTTCGCGATGTTCGGCGTGGTGGGCTACATGCTCTATCACAGCGCCGCGCTCGGGCTGGTGTTGTCGATCGTCAGCGCGCTCGCCGCGGGCGCTTTCTCGCTCTGGGTCATCCAGAAAATTTTCCGCTCCATGCTCAGGCTGCAGTCGAGCGGCACCGTCAGCCTGTTCGCCGCGGTCGGCAGCGAAGGCTCCGTCTACCTTACCGTGACGAAGGAAGGCGGCAGCGTGCAGATCAATTTCGCCAATCGCCTGCGGGAGTTCGAAGCGGTGTCGGCCGACGGCGCGACGCTGCCCACCGGCACGGCGATCCGGGTGCAGGGCGTTTCGGCCAACACGCTGATCGTCGCGGCCGCGGATCGTTAGTTTTTCCGAGTCACTGGTTAGTCAGGGCGCGGCATCGCCCGGAGGGTCTCGCATGGATCTCACGACGGCTTTCATCCCGATAGTGGTGTTCGTACTGGTGGTGTTCTTCACCATCGTGTTTCTCGCCACGCGTTACAAACGTTGCCCCTCGGACAAGATCCTCGTGGTGTACGGCAAGGTAGGCAAGGGCCAGTCGGCCCTGTGTATCCACGGCGGCGGCGCGTTCATCTGGCCGCTGATCCAGGACTACACGTACATGAGCCTGACGCCGCTCACCCTTCCGATCCCGCTGACCAAGGCGTTGTCGCTGCAGAACATCCGCGTCAACGTGCCGAGCACGTTCACGGTGGGTGTCAGCACCGAAGAAGTGATCATGAACAACGCCGCCGAGCGGCTGCTCAATCTGGCGCAGGACGACGTCGAGAGCATGGCGCGCGAGATCATCTTCGGCCAGCTGCGCCTCACGGTCGCGTCGCTGACCATCGAGCAGATCAACCAGGACCGCGAGAAATTCCTCGATGCGATCCGGCGCAACGTGGCGCCCGAGCTCAACAAGATCGGTCTCTACCTGATCAACGTGAACATCACCGACATCACGGACGAGTCGGGGTACATCGAGAGCATCGGCAAGAAGGCGGCGTCCGAGGCCATCAACCAGGCGAAGGTCGACGTGTCGGACCAGGATCGCAAGGGTTCGGTCGGCGAAGCCGAGCAGGTGCGCGAGCGCACCATCAAGGTGGCGCAGAACGTCGCCGAATCCGAGAAAGGCAAGAAGCAGGCCGAGGCCGATCGCCGCATCTACGTGCAGCAGCAGGAAGCGCTGGCCACCATCGGCGAAGCCGAGGCGAATCGCGACATCCAGATCAAGGTTGCGCAGAACGAGGCGACTTCCGTGCAGGGCCAGAAGAAGGCCGAAGCCGAGAAACGCATCTACATCGAATCGCAGGAAGCCGAAGCCGTCGCGGGTGAGAACCGCGCGAAGGCATTGATCGCAGCCTCCAACGCGGAGCTGTTCGTGCAGTCCGCGCAGGCGTCGCAGCGCGGCCAGGTCGCGCAGTTCGATGCGGAGGCGGAGATCCAGAGAGCGCAGGCGAAGGCGGAGCTGCAGCGGCTGACGGCGGCCGAAGTGGTGCGTTCACAGGTTGAGAAAACCAAGATCACCATCGCGGCCGAAGCCGAAGCTGAAAAGACCCGGCGCGAGGCGCAGGGTCACGCCGATGCCACGCTGCTCAAGTACGAGGCCGAGGCGAAGGGTATCCGGCAGGTGCTCGAAGCGAAGGCGCAGGGTTACCAGGCGCTGGTGGCGAGTGCGAACAACGACGCACGCGCGGCGGCGACCTTGCTGCTCACCGAGAAGCTCGAGCAGCTCGTCACGTTGCAGGTCGAGGCGATCAAGGCCATCAAGATCGACAAGGTCACGGTATGGGACGGTGGCGCCAGCGCCAATGGCGGCACCACGACGTCCAACTTCCTGGCCGGCATGGTGAAGAGCCTGCCGCCGCTGCACGACGTCGCGGCAATGGCGGGATTGGATCTGCCCAAGTTCCTCGGCGATGCCAATGCCGCTGCACTTCCGCCGGCGAATGGACATGACCGGAAGTAGTTGAGCTGACGGATCCGCGTTGCGGATGAAATGGGCGCGCCTGCAATCAGGCGCGCTTTTTTTAGTCCGCCGGGACGGTGCGTTCCCTGGCCCATTCACGCAGTTCCGCGATCTTCTCGGCCATCACTATGGACAACGGCTTCGTCGCTTCGAATTCCGCGGCGATGAGGCGCGCGTTCACGGTCTGATCGCTGGCGTGGGCGGTGTACAGCGCGGAGACCACCGCCTGCTCGAGCTCCGCGCCGGAGAATCCGTCGCTGCGCACGGCCAGCGCCTTCATGTCGGGCTCCGAAATCGTCACGCCGCGTTTCTTGCAATGGATGCCGAGAATATCCAGCCGCGCCGCGGGCGTCGGCAGGTCGACGAAGAAGATCTCGTCGAAGCGGCCCTTGCGCACGAGCTCGGGCGGCAGCGCGGTGATGTCGTTTGCGGTGGCGACGATGAACACGCGCGCGCGCTGCTCGGCAAGCCAGGTGAGGAAGGCGCCCAACACGCGGCGCGACGTGCCGCCATCGTTGTCGCCGGACGAAAGCGCCTTTTCGATCTCATCGAGCCACAACACGCAGGGCGCCAGCGCTTCGGCGGAGGTGAGCGATTCGCGCAGATTCTTTTCCGATTCGCCGTGCCACTTGGAATACAACGCGCCGAAATCGAGCCGCACCAATGGCACGCCGAGCACGCCGGCGGCGGCGCGCGCCGCGAGGCTCTTGCCGCAGCCCTGCACGCCTAACAACAACACGCCCTTGGGCGCATCGAGCCCGGGTGCGCTGCCATCGAATGCCGCCTTGCGCTGCAGTATCCAGCGGCGCAGGTTTTTCATGCCGCCGACTTCGGCGAACTTCGCCGTGTCGGGCTCGAACGACAGTGTGCCGCCGCGATTGAGCAACTGGTATTTGGCCGCCAGCAGCGGCGTGATATCTGCTTCGGTCAGCGCGCCATCGTTGAAGATGGCGGTGCGGGTCAGGCGCTCGCAGTCACGCAGCGTGAGGCCGGCCAGATTGTCGACCAGCTTCTCGACGATTTTCACGTCGATGTTCGGCAGGGCGCCATGCGCCTGCCCCCATTCACGCGCTACACGCATGACGAGCAGGTGGCGCTCGTTCCTGTCGGGCAGTTTCACCGCGAAGCGCGCCGCGAGGTGATCGAGATCGACGGGCAGTTTCACTTCGGAACTGAGCAGCACAATGGTGCGCGCGCACTTGTTGTATTCGAGCGCGATGTCCTTGAGGGCGCGAACGAATTTCGGCTCGGACAGATAGGGGTGAAAGTCGAGCAACACGTAGATGCCCGCCATCGTCGTCGCCTTGATATGGCGCAGCAGTTGATCGGGCTCGGAGAGGGTCCGCTGGGCGCCACCGAGATCGACGTCGATACGCAGCAGACCTTCGGTAATGCTCCACTGGAATACGCCCCAGTTCTTGCCGCGCTGCGCCTTCAGGGCGGCTTCGCGCACCAGTTCGATCGCGCGCGCTTCCTCCCGGCTTTCGATGGTGACCAGCGCCACGCGGGAAGCGAGCAGGGTCTGCAGCTCTCCGGCGGGCGAGGGGTCGGCGGCGAGGGATTTCATGGGCGGCGCACTTTAGCAGTTTGTCTATTTTGGGGCTCATTCAGAGCCCCATTGCGAGGCCGCGATTCTCATGACACCTTCACGCGGCTTCCCTACAATTCGCCCCCTTTTCTGCAAAGGCCGACAGCGGTGCCGAAAGCCAAAAACGCGAAGCGCGGGTTCATCGATCCCTTCAAGACGGCCGAGATCAAGCGGCTGGTGGGGGAGTTCGGCTCGCCGCTGCTGATCATCGACTGCCAGCGCGTGCGCGAGCAGTACCGCAAGCTGCACAAGGCATTGCCCGGCGTCGACCTGCACTACGCGCTCAAACCACTGCCGCACCCTGCGGTCGTCGAGACCATCGTCGAACTCGGCGGCTGGTTAGACCTCGCCACGACGGGCGAGACGCAGCTGGTCACGCAGCTCGGCATCGACCCGGCGCGCTGCATCCATACGCACCCGATCAAGCGCGACATCGACATTCGCAACGCGCTGCATCTCGGCGTGAAGATTTTCGTCGCGGATAATCCGGACGAGGTGCGCAAGTTCGAGTCGTATCGCGACCAGTGCGAATTGCTGCTGCGCGTGTCGTTCCGTTCGCCGGGCGCGGTCGTCGACCTGTCGCGCAAGTTCGGCTGCGACCCGGAGGATCTGCTGGAGCTGGCGCGGCTCGCGCGCAAGCTCGGCATCACCGTGAAGGGGCTGTCGTTCCACGTGGGCTCCCAAGCTGCGGACCCGGCCAAACACGTCGAGGCCATCCAGGTATGCGCGGGTCTCATGGCGCAGGCACGGCGCGAGAAGCTCGGGCTGTTCGACACGCTCGACATCGGCGGCGGTTACCCGATCGAATACGGGCAGAAGGTTGCGGATATCGGCCGGTTCTGTGCGCCGATCCGGGCGCAGCTCGCCAAACTACCGGCACGTATCCGCGTCATCGCCGAGCCCGGCCGTTACCTGTGCGGGCCCGCGGCGATCGGCGTGGCCTCGGTCATGGGGCGCGCCAAACGCGAAGGGCACTGGTGGTACTACCTCGACGACGGGCTGTACGGTTCGTACAGCGGGCAGTTGTTCGATCACGCCAAGTATCCGGTGGAGTCGCTCAAGGAAGGCGGCGAGAAATTCCCGTCGGTGCTCGCGGGCCCGACCTGCGACAGCATCGACGTGATCGCGGAGAACCTCATGCTGCCGCAGCTGAAGGCGGGCGACCTGATCGTCGGGCGGGCGATGGGTGCCTACACCTGGGCGAGCGCTTCGGAGTTCAATTTCTTCCCGAAGGCGACGGTGGTTTCGGTGAATCGCAAAGCGGGCGATGCCGGCGCGGTAGTCCCGCTGCCGTTCTGAATTCAGCCATGCGCGTACTGATCGCCGGTTGCGTGTTGCTGCTCACGGCTTGTGCGGCGGCGCCACCGGCCCGTCCGCCGGTGAAGATTGGCGAGGAGTTCCCGCTCGCGCTGGGCGAGTCGGTGGGCATCGAGCGGAAAGGCATCGTCCTCAAGTTCGAAAAGGTGCTCGAAGATTCGCGCTGTCCGATGAACGCGCGCTGCTTCTGGGAAGGCAATGCACGCATCGCCATCAAAGCCAGCGATTCCGCGGCGAAGCGTTACGAGCTAAACACCAGCACCCGTTTCAACACGAGTGCAAAAATTACCGATTTCACGCTCGAACTACGGCGGCTGGAACCAGATCGCCTTGCCGGCGCTCCAACGAAAGGCTACGTCGCCATCTTGTTTGTTGGAGCTCAGTGAACAGAATCTGGACACGCCGCCGCTGGTTGAGCACCGTGCTCGCAGGAAGCGCCGGAGTGTCGCTCGCGCGTGTGGGTTTTGCGCAGGCGGCGTCCGAGGCCGAACTCCCGGAGCGGCAGATCGAGCTGTTCAACACGCACACGAATGAAACCGCGAAGGTGGTCTTCAGACGCGGCGAGCAGTATCAAGATGACGCGCTCGCGGCACTCAGGAACGTGCTGCGCGATCATCGCAACGGCGAGGCCCACGACATGGACCCGGCGCTTTACGACCAGCTCCACGACCTCGCGATTGCCGCCGGCTGCGCGCCGCACTATGAAATCATTTCGGGTTATCGATCGCCCGAGAGCAACGACAAGATGTCCGCGAAGCCGGGCAGCGGCGTGGCGAAGAAGTCGCTGCACATGCAAGGCCGCGCGATGGATGTGCGGCTCAAAAATTGTTCCTGCGACATGTTGCGCGACCTGGCAATCGCCGCGGCGAAGGGCGGCGTCGGTTACTACCAGCGCTCGAACTTCGTGCACATCGACACCGGCGCGTTCCGCACCTGGGTGGGCTGAGGAAGTGGTGCCGGGGAAAGTGGTGCCGGGGTGCAATTCTCGTAATTGAGTGGCCGTTCGCGCACGCGCAAACGCACGCTCAATTACGAGAATTGCACCCCGGCACCACTTCTTCCTACCACGACTTCGCGAGCTTCTCGTCGTGGTGATAGATATCCTCGAAGAACAACACGCGCCCGTGTTCGAGCGCCAGCGCGGTCGCATAGATCAGGAACACGCGGATCGGTTCCGCCAGCGTGATGCGGGTGCCGGTCTCGGCATTCATCGCCGCGGCGATGCGTTCCGCGGTCCACTCCGGGTTCTTGCGCAACACGTGGCGCGCCAGTGCCGGCGGGTCGATCACACGTACGCAGCCGTGGCTGGCCGCGCGCCGCGCCTGCGCGAACGCGCCCTGCGACGGCGTGTCGTGTAGATAGACGTTGTAGCGGTTCGGGAACAGGAATTTCGCGTTGCCGAGCGCATTGCGCGGACCCGGCTTCTGCCGCAGCCGCAACGCGCCGCGCTCGAGCGCGGCCACGCTCTCGGCCGACTGCGGCACCACCGTGCCGTCATCTCCCTGGCCGCGCACGATCTCGAAGCCGCTCGCCGCCACCCAGTTGGCATTCGCCTTGATCTGCGGCAGCAACTCGTTCAGCAGGATGCTGCGCGGCACATCCCAGAACGGCCGCAACACCACCTGCTTCATGTCCGACACGAACACCGGTGTGTTGTTCTGCGGAAAAGTCTTTCCCACCACCACGTCCATGATGAGGATGTCCGACTCGCGGTCCTCGGTAGTTCGAAACGCGAACAACTCGAACTGCGGGATGTTCACGATGATCGGCGGGCTCGCCAGCCGCGAAGGCAGCCAGCGCGAGCGCTCGATGGCGAACTCGATCTGCTGCACGCGCCTGGCGAGCGGCACGTTGAGCGCGTCGAGTGTGGCGCGTCCGAGCGCGCCATCGATATCGAGGCGATGCCGCACCTGGAACCGCACCAGCGCCATCGAAGTCACGGCGTCGAGCGTTTCATCCTGAATCCCGAGCGCCGACTTTTCCAGGTCGCCGAGCTGCACGAGCCGGGCGCGCAAGGCGAGCATGCCGGCATAGGGTTCTCCAGGTTTCACACTGGCACGGCCCGTGGAGGGCAGTGGTGACGGCTCGCCCGCCGCCGCGAGTGCGCGATAACGCTGCAGCGCCGCTCGTAACAGATCGTAGTGATGAAACGCGGGCTCGTAATCGGCAAGCACCGCGAGCGGCTCGGAGCTCGCCGCCAGCGCATGGACCGCGACGGCGGTGTCCACCGCCGCATTCGGCAGGTCCAGATCGTGGCCGACGGCACGCGGACTGATGCGGCCGCTGTGAACATGCGTGACGAAACGTGCCACCGCGCGGCTGATATCCGCGTCGAGCGCGGCGTTCGGCGTGCCTGCCTGCGCGCGGGCCAGCAATGTGTCCGCGGCGTAATCCCTTGCGCGTAACCCGTATTTTTCCGCGTCACGCATCTCCATCAGCAAGGTGTCCGCGCTTGCGCTGAGTTTGCCTTCGCTTACCCATAACATCGCGGTTGCAGGCGGAGCATCATTAGCCGGGGCTGCCACTACGGGAGCTGCGCACAGGCTCACGAGAGCGAAGCCGAGGACGAATTTCATGTGGGAGATTTTCAGCACTGATGACACTTAGTATGGAACTTCAAAAACCAGAGAATTCCTTGCCTCTCGAAACCGCCATTCATCGTCGTGTCAACGACGCGCGCGCCGGTCGCGACAATACCGTGCTCGGACGTTGCGCATCAGGGTGGGCCGTGTTCGGTCACCAGCAATTTGTACAGGGATACCTTTTGTTGTTGCCCGATCCCGTGGTGCCCGATCTGAACGCGCTCACGCCCGAGCGGCGCTCGCAGTTCCTGCTCGACATGTCGCGGCTCGGCGATGCGCTGCTGCGCACCACCGCGCCGATCCGCATAAACTATGCGATCTTCGGCAATGTCGAGCCGGCGTTACACGCCCACATCATTCCGCGTTATCGCAGCGAACCGGAAAACATGCAGACTCAGCAGCCCTGGGCCTACGACTGGAACGCCGCGCCGCCATTCGACGTCAATGCCGCGGCGCCCCTCCTGAAGGCGTTGCGCGTGGAGCTGGCGCACCTGGGTGCGCTGCGCACACCCTGATGGCGGTGCAGCCGAGATTTCTCGCGTACATCCTCGAGCAGCTGGGTGCGATCGGCCGTCTGCGCTCGCGCCGCATGTTCGGCGGCGTGGGGCTGTACAGCGGCGATTTGTTCTTCGGCCTCATCGACGACGACACGGTGTTCTTCAAATCCGACGCCAGCAACAGCGCGGATTACACGGCGCGGAACATGCCGCGGTTCATGCCTTTTCCCGACCGGCCCGAGGCCGTGATGGCGTATTACCAGGTGCCCGCGGACATCCTCGAAGACGCCGAGTCGCTGGCCGCGTGGGCGCGCAAGTCCGTGGCCGTCGCGCTCACGTCGCATGCCGCGAAGAGCCATCGCATGCGGCGCAAGAAAACCACCCGGGTCGCAAAGAAAAAGAAGGCGGCGCCGCGCGCGCGGCGGCGGAAGTCACGCGGCTAGACGCGCGACTGCGCTGGCCTTTCACACGCGCGACTGCGCGATGCGCACCAGATCGCCGAGCGTCTCGATCGGCGCCGAACAGGTCGAGCCGCGGCACACATAGGCGCGCGCTGCCGGCCCGGCCTTCTTGTCCGCGATGGCCGCATCGAGCCCATCGAGATTCGCGGCAATCGAAAAAACCAGCCGATGCGGCGCGTACAGCTTTCCGAGCTCGCGTTGCCACCGGCCCGCGGCGTTTTCCGGTTCGCGCACGATGACGATTTCCGGTGCCTCGAGATACTCCGCCAGCGCCTCCAGCAGGCTGACGTGCCCGTGCGGAAAACGGTTCATCGGCAGCGACGCGGCGCGCAGCGTGCGTTCCGCCGCCGTCAGCCAGCGCGTCTCCCCTAACAAGTAGCCGGCGCGCAGCAGTATGCGCGCCGCGATGCCGTTGCCCGCAGGGATGGCATCGTCACTGAAACTCTTGCTGCGGTGGATCAACGCCTCGTGGTCGTCCGAAGTGAAGAAGAACCCACCGAGCTGCGTATCCTCGAAATGAGCGAGCATCGCATCGAGGATCTCGCGCAACCACGCGGCGTCCTCGTTGCGCCAGCGCAGCTGCAGCATCTCGAGCAGCGCATTGGCGAGATAGGCGTAGTCGTCCAGATAGGCGTTGAGGTGCGAGACGCCATCCTTGGACGTGGCGAGCAACCGGCCGCCGCCGGGGCCAGCCTTCCACAGGTTCGCCCGGATGAAGGCCAGCGCGCGTTCGGCCGCGGCGCCGAATTCCTCGCGCCCGAGCGCGCGCGCGGCGATCGCGAGCCCGCGGATGGCCAGCGCATTCCAGCTGGTGAGGATCTTGTCGTCGAGCCCCGGCCAGACGCGCTGGTTGCGGATCGCAAGTAGCTTGGCGCGCGCGCTGTCGACCTGTTTCGCGACCTCGGCCACCTCGAGCTGCAGCTCCTTGGCGATCTCATCGACCGACACGAACACGTGCGTGTGCCACGCGCCCTCGAAGTTCGGTTCCTCGTCGAATCCAAAGCGGCGGCTGAACACGCTCCACTCGAGCGGCGTCAGCGCGGCGTGTACCTCGGTGCGCGTCCAGACGTAGAACTTGCCTTCGTGGCCTTCGGAATCCGCGTCGTACGCGCAGTAAAAGCCGCCGGCGTCATCCTGCATCTCGCGCAGCAGCCACTCGCCCGTTTCGCCGGCTATACGCCGGAAGAATTCGTCGCCGGTGGCGAGCGCGGCTTCGGCGTACGTCGCGAGCAACGCGCCGTTGTCGTACAGCATCTTTTCGAAGTGCGGGATCATCCAGAACTGATCGACCGAGTAGCGCGAGAACCCGCCGCCGAGCTGGTCGTACAGGCCGCCTTCCCCCATGCGCGTCAGCGTCAATGTCGCCATGTAGAGCGCGTGCAGATCCGGCGCCTGGGTCACCGCGGTCGAGTGCCAATGGCGCATCAGCCGGTCGATCGAACCCGGGTGCGGAAATTTCGGCGCGTCGCCGAAACCGCCGTAACGCTTGTCGAAGGTGGCATTCAGTTGCTCGCGCGCGGCGTCGAGCGGCGCGCGATCGAGCACGTGGGAAGCTTCCACCGGCGTGGGGGTCAGCTCGCCGAACACGCCCATCAACGTATCGTTCTGCGCGCGCAGCTCGTCGTGCTGCTCGCGGTAATACCCGGACACGCGTTTCAGCAGCGTGCTGAACGCCGGCATGCCGTAACGTGCCTTGTCTGGGAAATACGTGCCGCCGAAAAACGGCTTCTGGTCGTCGTGCGCGAGGAACATCGTGAGTGGCCAGCCGCCGCCGCGCTGCGTGAGCACCTGGTGCGCGAACTGGTAGATCTTGTCGATGTCGGGCCGCTCTTCGCGATCCACCTTGATGTTCACGAACAGTTCGTTCATCAACGCCGCCGTCGCCGCATCCTCGAAGGATTCATGCGCCATGACATGGCACCAGTGGCAGGCGGAGTAACCGATCGACAGCAGGATCGGCTTGCCGGACGAGCGCGCGAGCTCGAGTGCCTCGCTGCCCCAGGGAAACCAGTCGACGGGATTCGTCGCGTGTTGCCGCAGGTAAGGACTGGTCTCCCGGCTTAACCGGTTGTTCTGCTGCGGGGATGAATCCATAGGCGGCTAGAATAGCGCCCGATGACCATCCCCGTACTCAAACTCAAACGCGGTGAAGACCGTCGCCTGCGCGCCGGACATCTCTGGATTTTCAGCAACGAAGTCGACACCGCCGCCACGCCGCTCACGCAGTTCGAGCCGGGCGCCGCCGTGCAGGTGTTGTCCGACAAGGATCAGTTTCTCGGCCATGCCTATGTGAATCCGCGCACGCTGATCGCGGCGCGTATCGTCGGGCGCGACCCGGCCTATCCACTCGACGCGTCGTTGCTGGTGCACCGCCTGCGCGTCGCGCTGGCGTTGCGCGAGAAACTCTACCGCGAGCCGTACTACCGGCTGGTGTATGGCGAGTCCGATGGGTTGCCGGGCCTGGTGCTCGATCGCTTCGGCGACGTCATCGTCGCGCAGAGCGGCACCGCCGGCATCGACCGGCTGCGCGCCGAGGTCGAAGCGGCGGTCGACAAAGTAATCCACGCGAAAACGTTCGTGTGGAAAAACGATTCCGGCGCACGCGAGCTGGAAGGTCTGGACAAACACGCCGGCATCTACGCCGATGGCGAATGGACCGCCTGTCCGGCCGAGGTATCTCTCCGCGAGCAGGGCGTCGATTTCGTGGCGCCACTCGCCGACGGCCAGAAGACGGGTTGGTTCTACGATCAGGCCGCCAATCGCGAGCGCCTGCGCCGGTATCTGCCGGCCGGCGCGCGCGTGCTCGATGTATGCAGCTACGTGGGCGCCTGGGCCATCACCGCGCTCAAGGGCGGTGCCGGTAGCGCCACCTGTGTGGATTCTTCTCAGACCGCGCTCGACTACGTCGCGCGTAATGCCGCGGCCAACGGTGTGATGGTCGAGACGATCAAGGACGATGCCTTCGATGCGTTGAAGGCCTTGCAGGAAAGCGGCGCCCGGTTCGACGTGGTGATCCTCGATCCGCCGGCTTTCGCCAAGCGCAAGAAGGACGCGCCGCAGGCGCACGCGGCCTATCGCAAGCTCAACCAGCTGGCATTGCCGCTCATCGAGCGCGACGGATTGCTCGTGTCCTGCTCCTGTTCGTATCACATGGGCGCGGATGAGCTTCTAACGGCCATTCAGGGCGCGGCGCGCCACAGCAGCCGCTTCGTCCAGGTCCTGGAGCTGGGTGGGCAATCGCCCGACCATCCCGTGCATCCCGCGATTCCCGAGACTCGATACCTCAAGTCATTTTTCTGCCGGGTCACGCGGGACTGAAGGCTAAAATAAGCGCCTCATGATTCCGTACCCCGGCTTCGACAAAATTGCTTTCGAGATTGGCCCGTTCGGCAGTTTCGGTCCGCTCAAGGTGCACTGGTACGGAATCATGTACCTGGTTGCGTTCGCCGCGGCCTGGTCGCTCGGGCGCCTGCGCGCGAGCCGTCCCGGTTCCACCTGGAAGCCGGTCGACATCGACGATTTCATGTTCTTCGGCATGCTCGGCACCATTCTCGGCGGCCGGCTCGGCTATGTGCTGTTCTACGGCCTGTCGTTCTGGGCGAAGGACCCGTGGTATCCGATCAAGGTGTGGGACGGCGGCATGTCATTCCACGGCGGGTTGTTAGGCGTGATGATCGCCTTCGCCATCTTTGCGGTGCGCCGCGGGCGCCGCATCGCCGACGTGTTCGATTTCGCCGCGGCACTGCCTGGCATCGGCATCTGCGCGGTGCGTATCGGCAATTTCATCAACGGCGAGTTGTGGGGCAAACCCACGGACGTCTCCTGGGCCTTCGTGGTGGACGGCGTGCCGCGCCACGCGACGCAGCTCTACGAAGCCGCGCTCGAAGGCGTGCTGCTGTTCGTGATCCTCTGGTGGTACACGTCGAAGCCGCGGCCGCGCATGGCGCCGGCCGGACTGTTCCTCACGCTGTATTCGCTGGCGCGCATCACGGTCGAGTTCTGGCGGTTGCCCGATGAGCACCTCAGCTATCTAGCCGGCGGCTGGGTCACCATGGGCATGTTGCTGAGCCTGCCGATGCTGCTGATCGGCCTCACGTTGTTGTTCATGGGGTATCGGCGGCGTGAGCCGTCGGGCAATTTCTCCGCCACGGTGGCGGCCTGAGCGCATGAAGACCCAGGCATGAACCCCGAGAAATGAAGCAATACCTCGACTTCATGCGCCACGTGCGCCGCAACGGCGCGCAGAAGGCCGACCGTACCGGCACGGGCACCTTGTCGGTGTTCGGGCACCAGATGCGCTTCGACCTGGCCGCGGGTTTTCCGCTGGTCACCACGAAGCGCGTGCACTTCAAGTCCATCGCCTATGAGCTGCTGTGGTTCCTGCGCGGCGAGACCAACACGAAGTTCCTGCGCGAACACGGCGTGTCGATCTGGGACGAATGGGCCGACGCCAATGGCGAGCTCGGCCCCGTGTATGGCAAACAATGGCGTTCGTGGCCCACGCGCGATGGCCGCGAGATCGACCAGATGTCGCAGGTGGTGCAGCAGCTGCGCACGAATCCGGATTCACGCCGCCTCATCGTGAGTGCCTGGAACGTGGGCGAACTCGACCAGATGAAGCTCATGCCCTGCCACGCGTTTTTCCAGTTCTACGTGTCGGACAAACGCCTGAGTTGCCAGCTCTACCAACGCAGCGCCGATATTTTTCTCGGCGTGCCGTTCAATATCGCCTCGTATGCGTTGCTCGTGCACATGCTGGCGCAGCAGTGCGACCTCGAGGTGGGCGAGTTCGTCTGGACCGGCGGCGATTGCCATCTGTATCTCAACCATCTCGACCAGGTGGACGAACAACTCGCGCGTGTGCCGCTCGCGCTGCCCAAACTGGTGCTGACGCGCCGGCCGCCGACGCTGTTCGACTACACCTTCGAAGATTTCCAGATCGTGAACTACCAACACCACCCAGCGATCAAGGCGCCCGTTGCCATATGACGAAGAAGAAGACCCGACGTAAACCTTTCGACCAGAGCCAGCCCAAGCGCGGCGGACCGCCGATCGTGAGTTCGCCACTGATAGAGGTGCGCAATTCCGACGTGCACGGCCGCGGCGTATTCGCCGTCGCGCCCATCAAGAAAGGCACGCGCATCCTCGAATACCTGGGCGACCGCGTCTCGCATGACGCCGCCGACAAGCGTTACGAAGACCACGACGAGAACGACAACCACACGTTCCTGTTCATCGTGGACAGGAACACGGTGATCGACGCGGCCGTGGGCGGCAACGACGCGCGCTTCATCAATCATCAATGCTCGGGCAACTGCGAATCCGCCATCGAGAATCGCCGCGTGTTCATCGATGCCATCCGCGACATCAAGCCAGGCGATGAGCTTGGTTACGACTACGAGATCGGCCGCGACAAGGACGATCCGCCCAACGTGGATGAGATCTACGCCTGCCGCTGCGGAACGCCCAAGTGCCGCGGTTCGATGCTCGAGCCCGCGAAGAAGGAGCCCGTGAAGCGGCGCAAGAAGACGAAGGCTCGCAAGAGCCGCCGTCCGGCGGCGAAACGTCGCGGCGAACGGTCACGCCGGCGCGCCTGATCGACCAGCTCGCGGCGCGCAGCTTCGCCGTCGTTGACGATTTCGTCGACCCCGGCCTGCTCGCGGATCTGCGCGCGCGCTGCATCGAGCTGCGTGAAGCAGGCGCGCTGCGTCCGGCGCGTATCGGCGGCGGCGCGCAACAGAAACTCGTGCCCGAAGTGCGCGGCGATTTCATCGCGTGGCTGTCGCAGCCGGAGCGCGATGCCGAGCAGCTGTTGCTGGGCAAGCTCGAGGAGCTGCGCGCGGCGCTCAACCGTGGGCTCATGACCGGTCTCGAGGACTTCCAGGGACACTTTGCGATGTACCCGGCCGGCGCCGTCTACGCGCGTCACTTCGACCGGCTCGTCGGCAACGACATGCGCGCGATTTCGGCCGCGCTCTACCTCAACGACCGCTGGCAGCCGGAGGACGGGGGGCAACTGCGCCTGTATACCGGCGGCGGAGAGAGCGAGGACGTGTTGCCGCAGGGCGGGCGCCTCGTGCTGTTCCAGTCCGACCGCTTCGAACACGAGGTGTTGCCGGCGCGGCGCGAGCGCCTGAGTTTCACTGGCTGGTTCCGTCGCCGGCCGATCGAGGGTTTCGTGTGAGCACGCCCCTCATCACGTTGATAGTCGCGGTCGCGGATTCGGGCGTGATCGGCCGCAACAACACGCTGCCCTGGCATCTGCCCGAGGATCTCAAGCGTTTCAAACGCCTGACCCTGGGCAAACCCATCGTGATGGGCCGCAAGACATTCGAGTCGATCGGCAAGCCGTTGCCGGGCCGGCGGAACATCGTGCTCACCCGCGAGCCTAACTATCGGCGCGAGGGCGTCACCGTAGTGCACGACGCGGACGCGGCGCTGCGCGCGGCAGGTGAGGCGGGCGAGGTCATGATCATCGGCGGGTCGGACCTGTTCCGGTTGTTCATGCCGCGAGCCGACCGCATCCATCTCACGCGTGTGCACGCCGACATCGAAGGCGACGTGAGGTGGCCGGCGCTCGACGAACGCGAGTGGTCGGTGACCGGGCGCGAAACGCACGCGGCCGATGATCGTCACGCCCATGCAATGTCCTTCGAGGTGTGGGAAAAGCGCTAGTCGATCGCAAAAAAGGCTGTATGCGGGCATCCCGGCACGCTAAGCTCGCGGCCCTATGAAAAAACTCACCGCCCTCGCGGCACTGCTTTGCACCCTGTCCCTCACCGCCTGCAGCGCGGACGCCGCCAAGGCACCGGCCGTGCCGGTGCCCACCACCGAGGAACAGAAAACCCTGTACTCGCTTGGGTTGCTCATCAGCCAGTCGCTGTCGAGCTTCGAGCTCAAGCCTGAAGAACTCGCGCTGGTGCAGAAGGGCATCAACGACGGCGTCACGGGCGTGAAGACGGAGATCAAGGCGGAAGAATACGGCCCGAAGGTGCAGGCGCTGCAGCAGGCGCGCCTCGCCGTCGCCGGTGAGAAGGCTGCCGCTGCCGGCGTCGCCTTCCTCGACAAGGCTTCGAAGGAAGCCGGCGTCACCAAGACCGCGAGCGGCATCGTCATCAAACACACGAAGGTCGGCACGGGCGCGTCCCCGGCCGCGACGGACCAGGTGAAGGTGCACTACGCCGGCCGCCTCATCGACGGCAAGGAATTCGATAGTTCGATCGCGCGCGGCGAGCCGGCCACGTTCCCGCTCAACGGCGTGATCCCGTGCTGGACCGAAGGCGTGCAGACCATGAAGGTCGGTGGCAAGGCGCAGTTCATCTGCCCGGCCAGCCTGGCCTACGGCGAGCGCGGTTCGCCGCCGACCATTCCGCCGCAGTCGACGCTGGTGTTCGACGTCGAGCTGCTGGACATCGTCAAGTAAACCGGCCCGACGAAGTTCTTTGAAAACGGGGCGCGGCGACGAAAGTTGCCGCGCCCTTTTTCATGCCCGGTGAACAACCCGGCAACGTGAACGCACGCGCAATTCAGGCCTCCGCCCGGCATCCGGGCGCCAGATTGGGCCTCAAACTGTGATCCGCTAGGGGAAAGCCTGAGAAGCCCCCCGTAGACTGCCGGGCATGTTCGACCCGCTGCGCACAATAAAAGGAGTGGCATTGCTGCTGGCCGCGCTCTGCGCTCCTCTGGCGCAGGCCGCGACCTTTTCCGGCACGGTCTTCGAAGATGCGAATTACGGCGGCGGCGCGGGCCGCACCCGCACCGCGTCCGGCGGCACGGTGCTGCAGAACGTCGTCGTGGAGCTCTATCGAGTCAGCGACGGCGCCTTCATCGCCTCCACGACCACCAATGCCAGCGGCGTCTACTCGCTGACTTCCGGCAATACGGCCGTCGCGATGCGTGTCCGCGTGGTGAATGGCTCGGTGCGTTCGGCGCGCACCGGCGGCACCGCGTGCACGACCTGTGTTCCGGTGCAGACGTTTCGCACCGACGCCACCGGCGGCACGGCGGTCGACGTGACCAATCGCGTCGGCGGAGAATCGCCCGGCGTCAGCGATGCGGTGGTGAATCCCGGCTCATCGAACTACTCGACGCTGACCGCCGGCACGCGGGTGCCGCAGTCCATCACCACGGCGACACCGGCGGCTGCGGGTACCACCGTCAGTGGCCTCGATTTCGGTTTCAACTTCGACACCGTCGTGAACATGCGCGACGCCGCCACCTGTACCCCGGCCAATTCCAGCTACCCCTGCCAGGGTTCGCTGCGGCAATTCGTCATCAACGCGAACGCGCTGGGTGGCGAGGGCGCGCTGGCGCAGTCGGGCAGCGGCCAGATCGATGGTTCGACGTCGTTTCTGCCGGGCGGTTCGGAGTCGAGCATCTTCATGATTCCGAGCGGCGCGCTGACCGGCGGCGTCGCCGTCATCACGTTGGCGGCCGCGCTGCCCGCGATCTCGGGCGGCGGCACACGCCTCGATGGAACCACGCAGACCGTGAATATCGGCAACACCAACGCGGGCTCGCTCGGCAGCGGCGGAAGCGTGGGCGTGGATGCGGTCTCACTACCCACGTTTCCACGCCCGGAAGTGCAGCTCGCGGCGGGCAACAACGTCCTGGTCCTGAGCGGCAACAACACCGCGGTGCTCGGGCTGGCGTTGCGCCAGGGCTATCTACAGCTCGCCGGCAGCGGCTGCCTGGTGCGCAACATGCTGGTCGGAATGACCGCCTCGGGTGACAGCAGCGACAACAGCGGCACCACCTACGGCATCGAATTCGCGGGTTCGAATGCCACCGTGCGCAACAACTTCGTGACAGTTAACAACTCCGGCATCCGCACGCAGGGCGGCGGCACCGGCTCGCTGGTCACCTTGAACGAAGTGGCGCGCCCGACTTCCGGCCACACCGATACCTTCGACGGCATCCTGCTGGTGGGCACTGTGTTGTCCATCCAGGTCACCGCGAATCTCACGCGCGACCAGCGCGGCGGCGGCATCGAGCTGGGTTTCGGCGGCGGCGCCTCGGCAAGCAGCATCACCATCACGAACAACACCGTGCGCGGCAACGGTTTCGCCAGCGTCGGGGGCGGCGCCGCATCGGCCGAACCCATCGGCATGGCGGCCTACGACTACAGCGGCTCGGCCGTGACCTTCAGCCGCAATCTCATACGCGACAACGCCGGCGCCGGCGTGCTGGTCATGAACGCCAGCGGCACGACGATTTCGCAGAACAGCTTCGACAGCAACGGCGGGCTCTCGATCGATCTCGATCCGCGCTCCCTCGATCCGAACAGCCTGGGCAGTCCGCAGGGAGTGACGATCAACGACAACGGCGACGCGGATGCCGGCCCCAACGGCCTGCGCAACTACCCGGTGGTGGCCGCGGCCGCGCTGATCGGCACCGAACTATCGTTCAACGGGTTTGCCCGGCCGGGCAGCGCCATCGAGTTGTATGTCGCGCAGGCCGATCCGAGCGGCTTCGGCGAGGGACTCACGTATCTCGGCACGTTCACCGAAGGTTCCGGCGCGGATCTCGATGCGACGACGGGTACCTACGGCCCGGGCAACGTCAACGGACTCGCGCAGGGCACCGACACGACCAATCGCTTCGCGTTTCGCATCGCGGCGCCGGGCCCGGTTGCGATCGGCACGCGTCTCAGCGCCACGGCGACGCTCGGTGGAGAGACTTCCGAGTTCGGCGGCAACGTCATGGCGAGCGCAGGTCCCACGCTCGTCGTGACGAAGACCGCGCAGACCTTTTCCGATCCGGTGAACAACACCACCAATCCGAAGAGCATTCCCGGAGCGGCCAAGCTCTACGCCGTGCGTGTCACCAACCAGGGCAGCGGCGTGGTCGACAGCAACGCGCTGGCGATCGTCGACCCGCTGCCGGCGAACACGCGCCTGTACGTTGCGGATCTCGGCACGCCCGGTTCGGGCCCGGTGGCGTTCGTGCAGGGCACGCCGAGCAGCGCGCTGACCTGGACCTACACCGCGCTCAACAGCGTCACTGACGACGTGGATTTCTCCAACAATGGCGGCGCGACGTGGACCTACGTGCCGGTGCCGGGTGGCGACGGTACCGACGCCGCGGTCAACGCGGTGCGCCTGCGGCCGAAGGGCACGATGGCCGGCAACGGCGGCGGCAACACGTGGTTTGAATTGCAGTTCCGGGTGCTGATCAACTGACGGCGCGGATATCCCGGAACGGGATCTCCGGATGAAACATCACCTTCGAGTAGCGCGGAATGTAGTTCGGATCCTTCCGTTCCCGCTCTTCCTCTTCATGCTTCTTCCGGCGGTATTCCTCGCTCAATACCGCCTCGCGCATCTCGACATAGTTCTCCAGCGCCATCTGCGCGATCGCATCGGTGTTGGGCTTGCGCTCGACTTCGAACGCTTCGAACAACCCGGGCCAGGTGTCATGCCGGTCCATCAGGCGGATCAGTTCGGCGCAATCTTCGAAAGCGCAGTTCATGCCCTGGCCGTGAAACGGCACGATGGCGTGCGCCGCATCGCCTAACAACAACAGGTCGCCGTCGAGGTGCCAGCCCTGCGTATAGACGGTGCCGAGCGAGCCCTGCGGATGTTCGAAGAACTCGCGCGCCAGGTCGGGCATCAATACTCGCGCGCTCGGGAACTCGCGGCTGAAAAATCCCTCGACCGCGCCTGCCGAATTCAATTCGTCGAAGCTGTTCTGCCCGTGCTGGGCGAGGAACAGCGTGGCGGTGAACGTGCCATCGAGATTCGGCAGCGCGATCAGCATGAATCCGCCGCGCGGCCAGATGTGCAGCGCGTTCGGGTCCATCACGTGTTTGCCGTCGCGCGCGGGGATCGTCAGTTCCTTGTAGCCGTGATCGAGCGGTGCTTCGTGCACGGTCGCGACCTGCCGCTCCAGCAGGCTGTCGCGGACCTCCGAGCCCGCGCCGTCGGCGGCGATGCTGGGTTGCGGCGCCGTGTGATAGATGCGCCCGGTGGCTTCGTCGCGCATTTCCAGCACGGTCTTTTCGTGCGCGAGCCCAAGGCAGAGCTGGCCGAAATTCAGCGTCACGTTCGGCAGTGCCGCGGCGGCTTCGATGAGCACACGGTTCAGTCCGGCGCGCGAGACCGAGTGGATCACTTCGTCCGGCCGCACGCCATACACCTGCAGCGCGGCATTGCCGTCGTATTCGTGCACCATGCGGCCGCGCATCACCGTGGCCAGCGGCATCACGCGATCGAGCACCCCGGCAAGCGTGAGGCCGCGGATGCCGCGCGCCGCCAGGGCGAGGTTGATCGAGCGGCCGCCATCGGTTTCCGCCAGCCGGGGATCGGAACGGCGTTCGTACACGGTGACATTGAAGCCGCGCTTCGCCAGCAGGATGGCCAGCAAACTACCCGCCAGTCCGGCGCCGATGACGTTGACGCCGGGTACCGACTTGAGGCTCAAGCAATCTCCTTGAGCGCGGCGGCGAGGGTGTCGACCAGCTCGAAGATGTCGATGAAGCGGTTGTACAGCGGCGCCGGCGCGATGCGGATGATGTCCGGCTCGCGCCAGTCGCAGACGATGCCCCGGTCCGCCAATGCGTCGAAGATGCGCCGGCCGCGCCGCGGGCCACCCACGATACGCAGCGACAACATGTTGCCGCGTTCATCGGGCGATTCGGGCGTGAGGATCAACACGTCACGCGCCAGCTCGCGGATGAGCCGGTCCGCATAGGCGGTGAGGCGCATGGATTTGGCGCGCAATTCGTCCATGCCTGCGGAGCGGAACATCTCGAGCGAAGCAAGCAACGGCGCGGCCGAGAAGATAGGCGGATTGCTGACCGCCCAGCCGGCGGCGCCCGGAGCGGCGCGGAACTCGGGCGCCATCTGGAAGCGGGTCTGCGGTTCGTGGCCCCACCAGCCCGACAGCCGTGACGGCGAGTGGCCGAAGTGCCGCTCGTGGATGAACGCGCCGCCGATCGCGCCGGGGCCGGCGTTCAGGTACTTGTAGGAACACCACACCGCGAAATCGACGTCCCAGTCGTGCAGCCGCAGCGGCAGGTTGCCGATGGCGTGCGCCAGATCGAACCCGGCGATGGCGCCCTGGTCATGCGCGGCGCGTGCGATCCGCGCGCAGTCGAATGCCTGGCCGGTGCGGTATTGCACCCCGGGCCACAACACCAGCGCCAGTTCGCTGCCCAGCTCTTCGATCTTCGCCTCGATGTCCTCGACGCGCAGCGTCTCTTCGCCCGGGCGTGGCGCGAGTTCGATCAGTGCTTCGGCTTCATCGAGTTTGTGCCAGGACAGTTGCCCGAGGATCGCGTGCCGGTCGGACGAAAACGCGCCGGCTTCGATCAGCACCTTGTCGCGCATGCCGACCGGGCGATAAAACGACGCCATCATCAGGTGCAGGTTGATCGTCAGCGAGTTCATCGCGACGACTTCGCTGGCGAGGCCGCCGGTCACGTGCATCAGGCCGCGGGAGAAATTTTGCGCGTAGTCGATCCACGGCCGCGTCGCGGTGTGATGACCGCCGACGCCGAGCGCCGCCCAGTCGGCGAGCTCCTCGCTGACGTAGTCGAGCGCGGCGCGCGGCGCGAGCCCGAGCGAGTGGCCGCATAGATAGATGAGGGGGAGGCCGCTCGTGTTCACCGGCAGCTCGAACTGCCGGCGGTACGGCGCCAGGATGTCCGCGGCATCGCAATCCTGCGCGAAGTCCCGCGAGGCCGAGAATTGCGGCAGCAATTCGTCGCTCGTGACGGAGCTTGGCGAGGCATTCATGGCAAAAGAGGATACACAATCGGCTGGCTGGGGACGGCGTCACCGCCGATGGCAGGCACCGCCAGCGACAGCACGCAGGGCCCGTCGGCCACTTCGTCGGGGATGAACGCGAGCTCGGTGATCGTGGCGCGCGAGCGCGCCGCGTCACCGCGCGCGCTGCTGCCGGGCGGCAAGCCGAAAAACAGGCGATGCCCGACCAGGTGGCCGTCATCGTGTGTACGGTCGACCGAAGGCACGTCCAGCACCAGGTGCTCGATGCGTTTCTCGACCAGCCATTCGACTGCTTCGCGCGTGAGATAGGGCGGCACGAGGTCGGTGTAGTCGCGGCTGCGTTTGCCGGCGTCGTTCGGCAGCGTGCGGATGATGGCGGCAACCGGGTCGGCCATGCGGCCCATCGGCCAGGCGGCGCGCAGGCGGCGGCGGGTGATCAACGTGTCCGTGCCCCAAGGTTGCGGGTCGGTGCTTTCGCTCGATTCGCGCGCCGGTTCCGGCATGACACTAACTACCACCGCGGGCAGCAGGCCGCGCGGCACGACGCGCCAGGCGTCGCCGGATTCGCGCGTCAGGTGGGCGACGCTTTCCGTGTGTGTCATCTGGCAATGCGGGGTGAGCGTGATCGACGCGCAGTTCACGGAGGCGCCGGTGGCGACACTGCCGGTGAAACTGCCGATCGCGAACGGCGTCGAGGTCGGAGCGCCGGCGCCGAAATGCCGCGGGCCCGGAGTGCCGAACTCCACGGCGATCGCCAGGCTCACGCCGCGGTCGAGCGCCGCGCGGAGCTTCTGTCCGCCGAAAGTCAGCTCGGCGATCATGCCGGCGGGTTCATGATCGTGCCGCAGTTGCGGCAGGTGCGATTCGCGACGCTGCCGAAGAACCGGTCGAACACCGGGGGAAGCTGGGTTTCTATGTCGGTGACCGCGACGAATTCCTCGTAGAGCTTGTGACCGCAGTTCTCGCAGTACCACTGGAAGCCGTCGCGTTCGCCCGCGTGGCGCGTACGTTCGATCACCAGCCCGACGGTGTTGGCGGGGCGGCGCGGTGAGTGCGGCATGTCAGGCGGCAGCAGGAAGATTTCGCCTTCGCCGATCGGGACGTCGACGCGTTTGCCGTCCTGAATCGTCGCCAGCGTGATGCCGCCTTCGAGCTGGTAGAAGAATTCCTCGCCCGGATCGACGTGGAAATCGCGGCGGGCGTTAGGCCCGCCCACCACCATGATGATGAACTCGCTGTCGGTGAAGACCAGTTTGTTGCCCACGGGCGGCTTCAGCAGGTGCCGGTGCTCGTCGATCCAGCGCTTGAAATTGAAGGCCTTCAGTTGCCGCATGGGGCGGTATGTTATTCGCTGACGGCCCTGCGATGTGACCCCCTCCACAATTGCGCTTCCTGTCGCCTGCCGGCGTCAGCGGGCCCCGACTTCGAGCCCTCGGGGCCGTGTTATGTTTGCGCCACTAACAGTGTCCGGAGTGGCCGCCCCGTGAAATTCCGTTTGGTGCCCCTGGCGGCAATGGTTGCCTGCAGCCTCGTGCTCAGCGCCTGCTCGATGCGCATGCCGCACGTCTGGCCGTTCTACAAGAAGCCCAAGGTCGGCCCGCAGGCGGTCAACGAACTGAACCTGGTCAATGCCGATGGTTCGGCCGCGACCTATCCGCAGTACTGGAAACGCAACACGCTGGTCATCGACCTGTCCGGCGTGAGCGGCACGGGTGGGTTTGCCGCGCGCCTGCCGGAGGAAACCACCTGGCCGGTTCGTGTTGCGGTACGCGTGCGTCCCGGCAGCGTCCAGCAGCTCGAGATCCAGGGCGAGGAACGTAATGTGCTGCCCGTGGCACCCGAGGGCGCGTTGCCCATCGATCTGGAATTCGCGCCCAGTGTCTATCGGCCCCGCACCGCGGCTATCTACATTTCTTGGGGTTCGATGCCGGTGTTCGCCGAAGTGGCGGTGGCGCCCGAATCGCCGGCGTTCGTTTCGCCGACCGAAGTGCCGAAGACCGCGCCAGCACCCGAGGCGCCTGCGCCGTCGATCGACACGGCCGGCGACCCGGCCGCACCCACCGCCAGCGACATCGTGCCGCCTGCCGAAGTGGTCCCGAGGAATTAAAGGGGACATGCCTATTTTTCGGGCCGGTCTTTTCTCGGGCGCATCCTGATGCGCCCGAGAAAAGACCGGCCCGAAAAATAGGCATGTCCCCTTTAATTCCTCAGGCTTCGCTGCCGCCCGGGGCTTGATGTGACTTGCAGTCGAGCTGGATCGCTTCGGCGTCGGCGTCGAGATTGACTGCGGTGAGCGCGCCGCCCCATACACAGCCGGTATCCAACGCGAGCAGATCCTTGCGGCGGACGAGGCCGAGCGTGGACCAGTGTCCGCAGATGACACGCACGTCGCGGCTGGCGCGGCCCGGTACGTCGAACCAGGGGTAGTAGCCGTCGGGCTGATCGCCGGGCGCGCCTTTCATCTTGAGATCGACGGTGCCGTCGCGCTGGCAGAAACGCATGCGCGTGAACACATTGATGACGAAGCGCAGGCGATCCATGCCGCGCAGGGCTTCGCTCCACTTGTCGGGCTTGTTGCCGTACATGGCGTCGAACAGGGTGCGTCCGTCGTCGCGCAGCACGGCTTCGACCTCGCGCGCGTATTTCGCGGCCTGGCGCGGCGTCCACTCGGGGACGAGGCCTGCGTGGACCAGGAAGTCGCCGCGCGGCTCGTCGAACACCGCGAGCGGCCGGCCTGACAACCACTCCAGCAGCTGATCGCGGTCGGGAGCGTCGAGCACCGCCGCCAACGTGTCGCCTTCTTTCTGCTTGCGCCTCGAGCCATACGCGAGCGCCAGCAGATGCAGGTCGTGATTGCCGAGCACGACGGTGGCGTTCGCGCCGAGCGCACGCACGAAGCGCAAGGTTTCCAGCGATTGCGGACCGCGATTGACGAGGTCGCCCACGAACCAGAGCTGGTCGCGATCGGCGGAGTAGTTGCAGCGCTCGAGCAGCGCCTTCAGATCGTCGCAGCAGCCCTGGATGTCGCCGATGGCGTAACGGGCCATGGTTTGTCAGGAGCTCAATGCAGCAGGCCCGGCATGGCCAGGCGGAACGGCGAGATGGGCGCATCGAACTGCTCGCCGTCGTCATCCACCATCTGGTAGCTGCCCTGCATGGCGCCGACCGGAGTCTCGAGCACCGCGCCGCTGGAATAACGAAACCCCTGGCCGGGCTTGAGATAGGGCTGCTCGCCCACGACTCCTTCACCGCGCACTTCCTGCACCTTGCCGTTCGAATCCGTGATGATCCAGTGACGCGTCAGAAGCCGCGCGGGCACATTGCCTTCGTTGCGGATGGTGATCGTGTACGAGAACACGTAGCGCCGTTCCTTGGGATCGGATTGATCTTCGAGATAGGTCGTGTCGACGTCGACGCGGATCTTGTGCTGGCTCTGCTCCATGCGATCCTGATGATACCGGATCAAGCTTCGGGCACATGCGCCGCGATCGCGGCGAACTGCGCGGGTGTCAGCATTTCCGGACGCAAGGTCGGGTCCACTCCCGCGGCGAGGATGGCCTCGACACCCACGAGGGCCTTGAGCGCGTTGCGCAGCGTCTTGCGCCGTTGCGAGAAGGCGGCCGAAACGGTGCGCGCGAAAGCCGGCGGGACCACGAACGCCGGTTCGCGCCGCACGGCCAGGCGTGCCACCGCCGACCACACCCGCGGCGCTGGCGTGAACGCGCCCGGGCCCACGTCGAACAGATGCCGGGCCTCGAACCACGGCGCCAGCATCACCGTCAGGCGGCCGTACTCGCCGCTGCCGGGCGCGGCCGCGATGCGATCGATGACTTCCTTCTGCAGCATCACGTGCACGTCGTCGATGTGTTCGTGCGCCGCGGCGATGTGGAACAGCAGCGGCGTCGAGATGTTGTAGGGCAGGTTGCCGATCACGCGCAGCCGCGCGCCGCGCGTGCGCGCCAGCGCCGCCAGATCGAAATCGAGCGCGTCCGCCACGTGAATCTCGAAACCCTGCGGCGCGCCCCAGCGCGCGCGCAGTTGCTGCGCGAGATCGCGGTCGATCTCGATCGCATCGAGCGTGCGCGATTTGCCGAGCAGCAGCTCGGTCAGCGCGCCGCGGCCGGGGCCGATCTCGAGCAAGGCCTGGTCGGGCGTGGGCGCGATCTCGCGCACGATGCGCTCCAGCACGCCGCGGTCATGCAGGAAGTGCTGGCCGAAACGCTTGCGGGCGAAGACCAACTAGTGCCTGCCCACGAACTCGATGGCGAGCCGCGTCGCGGCGATCAGGCTGCCCGCATCGGCGCGGCCGGTGCCGGCCAGATCCAGCGCCGTACCGTGATCCACCGACGTGCGCACGATGGGCAGGCCCAGCGTGACGTTGACCGCGTGCCCGAAACCGGCATGTTTGAGCACCGGCAGGCCCTGATCATGGTACATGGCCAGCACCACATCGTAGTTAGACAGCGCGCGCGGCACGAACACGGTATCCGCGGGGATGGGGCCATCTACCAGCAGGCCCGCGGCGCGCGCGCGTTCGATGGCGGGGGCGATCACGTCACGGTCCTCGGTGCCGAGATGGCCGCTCTCGCCCGCGTGCGGGTTCAGGCCGCAGACCGCGATGCGCGGCCGCGCCATGCCCCACAGCCGGCGCAAGTCGGCATCCAGGATCCCGAGCGTGACATCGAGCAAAGCCGGCGTGATCGCATCGCTGACGGCGCGCAGCGGCAGGTGCGTCGTAGCGAGCGCCACGCGCAATGAATCGGCGGCCAGCAGCATGACGGGGTGGGCGGCGCCGGTGCGCGCGGCAAGATATTCGGTGTGGCCCATGAATGGCACGCCGGCATCGGCGATCACGCTCTTCTGCACCGGCGCGGTCACGATGGCGGCGAATTCGCGCTGCGTCGCGCCGTCGATGGCGCGGTCGAGCATGGCCATCACGTGCCGGGAATTGGCGCGGTCGAGCCGGCCCGCCACGCAGGGGCTGGCCAGCGGGATGTCGAGGACGGCGAGGTGGCCCGGCCGACGCGCCATTGCCGTGCCGGGTAGATAGTCGTCGAAGGCCACGTCCAGGCCGAGCATCTGCGCGCGCTCGGCGAGCAACGCGCGGCTGCCGAGGATCACGAGATCGGCGGCGAAGTCTTCCTGGGACAATGCAAGGCAGAGATCCGGGCCGATGCCGGCGGGTTCGCCCGCGGTGACGGCGATCTTTACCGGAATCAGAGCTTGTACTCGACGTACGCCTCGTCGCGCAGCCGTCGCAGCCACAGCTCGGTTTCTTCGTCGGCTTTCGCCTCGCGCAGCGCGGCGAAAGCGCGCTGGCGGCGCACGTCATCGGTGGTGTCGAACTGGCGCCGGCCTAACAACTGGATGATGTGCCAGCCGAACTGCGTGCGGAACGGCTGGCTGATTTCGTCGGGCTGCAGCTGCGCGAGGGTCTTTTCGAACTCCGGCACGTAGGTGCCGGGACCGGCCCAGCCCAGGTCGCCGCCTTCGGCGGCTGAACCCGGGTCCTCGGAAACGACCGACGCCACGGCCGCGAAATTCTCGCCCTTGTTGAGGATGCGGTCGCGGATCGAGGCGAGCTTCTGCTGCACGGTGGCGTCGTCCTGCAGCTCGTTCGGCTTGATGAGGATGTGGCGCGCGTGCACCTGGTTGACGATGACCTGCGTGTTGCCGCGCATCTCGTTGAGCTTTGCGATGTGAAAGCCCGACGGCGTGCGGATCGGCTTGGTGACATCGCCGGCCTTCATGCCTGCGATCGCTTCGCCGAGGAAGGTAGGCAGCTCCGAACCCTTGCGCCAGCCCAGCGAGCCGCCCTCGAGCGCCGTCTGCGCATTCGAGTAGGCCACCGCGAGGCGCGCAAAATCTTCTCCGCCGGTCGCCTTCTGATAGACCTCGTCGGCCTTCTTCTGCGCTTCGTCGAGCTCTTCCGGTGTTGCCGCCTGCGGTACCGCCACCAGGATGTGCGAGACGTTGTACTCGTTGGATTCGGACGGCATCTTGCGCTGCCGTTCGAGAAACTGATCGATCTCGCGCGGGCTCACGTTGATGCGCGCGATGACGTCGCGTTGCTTGAGGATCTGCAGCGCGATCTCCTTGCGGATGCCTTCGCGATAGCCCGCGTAGTCGATGCCCTGGCTCGCGAGCGCTGCCGGCAGATCGGCGAGCTTGAGATTGTTGGTCTCGGCGACATCCGCCAGCGCGTTGTTGAGTTGTTCGTCGGCCACCTTGATGCCGGCACGGTTCGCGCGTTGCATCTGCAGTTCCTGCAGCACCAGACGGTCGAGCACCTGCTGGCGCAGCACGTTGGTGGGCGGCAGATCGAGCTTCTGCTGCCGCATGCGTTCGGCGATGACGAGAATCTGTTCGTCGAGCTCGCTCGACAGCACCACGCCTTCGTTGACGGTGGCGGCGACGCGATCCAGCAGGACGCCGGAGCTCGACGCTTCGCGGGTCTGCGCGAAGGCGGCGGAGGCGAGAAGGGTGGCGGCGAGAATGCCGCAGGCACGCGGAAATGCTTTGGAAATCATGTAGTTGTTTTTCACCGGGCGGAACTTTCCGGCGAGTATCCTCGAATTGTGCGTTCCAGGAAAGCGTCTGCTTTTCCGACACTGGCTAGTCCGTTCAGTTCCAGCTGCAGGTAGAAGCCCGTGTCCTGTTCACCCGTGCGGCTGGAAATGAAGCGGCGCGCGACCGCGCGCAGCCGGTAGCAGCAGGCCTTGTATTCGAAGCCGGCAAAGCGATCGAGCGTCTCGCTGTCGCGCAGGCTGTAGACGATGCGGCCGTAGGCGTTCCAGCGCTTGCCGATGGGCCAGGCGGAGGAGATGTCCGCCTGCTCGAGCCGGTCGCGCTGGGCGCGGTAGGCGAGGTTCACCACGCGATCGCCATCGGGGCGGTACTGCAGCCGGAACTGCGATCGCTCGCTGCGCGAATCTTCCGGATTCCACTGGATGCCGGCCTCGAGATTCCAGTTCTTGTACGCCGTGAGCGATACCTGCGCGATGAAGTCCGACGTGTCGCGCGTCGCCGGTGGCTCGTCGGGCAATACGACGCGCGGCTTTTCGAAGTAGTAAGCCTGGCCCACGCTGACCGCGAGGTATTGCGCGCCGGTGTTGGCATTGAACAGGCGGCTGGTGAGACCGAACGAGATCTGGTTGGCATCGTTGACGCGGTCCGCGCCGACGTAGCGGTTGGTGCGGTAGAGCTCGACCAGGTTCAGGTCCGGCAGGCCGGTGTCGAACAGCGGCAGGTCGCTCTGTTCGCGAAATGGCGTGTACAGGTACAGCGCGCGCGGTTCGAGCGTCATGCGGCGCTGGCCGTGCGAGCCGGCCTGGCGTTCGAACACCAGGCCCGCGTCGAGCGAGGCGAACGGCAGGCTGCGCGTGGGCGAAGCATCGGTGCCCGGCGCCTCGTTTTGCAATGCGTATTGCGTGTAGCGGTAACCGGCTGACGGGCGCACGAAGTATCCGGGCGCAGACCAATCCAGCCCCAGGCGCGGCGCGACATCGAGCCGCCAGCCCGTGACGCCGACGTTGCGATCGAAGTTCACGTACTCCGCATCGAAGCCGTATTCGAGCGCGCCGAGCCCCGCGTCCCAGTCGCCCGAGGCCAGCACGCGCGGCGTGCGCGCGTACGGGCGATCGACGTCGGGCAGCTGGTCGTCGATGGTCTGGAACTGCTGCAGCTGCGCGCGCACGTTCAGGTGCTCGTCGCGGTAGCTGGCCTCCGCCAGCCGTTCGGCGAAGGCGACGCTCGTGCCCTCCGGCCCCTGGGCGAAGTCCTCGAAATAGTCGCTGTCGCTCACGTCCGTGGCGTCGATGCGGAACCGCCATTCGCCCGGCAGCTCCGCGACGTGCACGAGCTGGATGCGGCTGCGGTCGGTGCCGGTGAGGTCGTCGCTGGGCAGGTAGTTCCAGGACAACGTGCCGCGCTGCCGGCGGGTCAGGAAACGCATCTCGCCGGACAGGTCGAGACCGCGTTTTCCGTAGTACACCGGTTGCGCCGTGAGGTCGAAGTTGGGGCGGATGTTCCAGTAGTAAGGCTCGTCGATCTGCAGGCCGCTGCGCGAGGAGGCGCCGATGCCGGGGAACAGGAAGCCGCTCTTGCGCTGCGTGCCGATCGGGAACGACACCCAGGGTAGATAGACGATGGGCACGCCCTTGAATTCGACGCTGGTGCCGCGGCCCGTGCCGATCTGCGCGTGCGTGTCGAGCTCCATGCGCCGGGCTTTCATCTGCCAGGCCACGTCTTCGACCGGGCAGGTGGTGAAGGACACCCCCTCGAGCGTCACCTTGCCGTCGGCGTCCATCTGCATGGTGCGGGCGGCGCCGCGCGCATTCCGCTCCGGCAGCTCGAACTCGGTGCCTTCGAATTCCGTGCCGAGCGTCGGTGAGTAGCTGCCGGAATTGCCGCGCACGGTGAGCTGCGGGTCGTGGTATTCGACCCCGCCCTCGAGTTTGGCCTTGCCCTGCGCGGCGTCGTACTCGAGGTGGTCGGCGCGAATGCTGCGGTCGCCCTGGCGCATCACGACGTTGCCCGACACCACGACGTTGCCATTCACGTCGGCCGTGAAATTGTCGTCGTCGCTTTCGATGGTGACCGGCTCACCGGATGGATCGGTGCGAACCGGTGCCGGAAGTGGAGCGCCGGTCGGTTCCGCGGGCCTCGGGCAGACCGGCTCGTCCGCGCGCGCTCCGAACGCGAGTAGCAGCATCAGTCCGAGGCCGCAAGTTGCGGCCTTTCTCGAGGTCAATGGCACAGTGTTGCGCACTATACTTATACGAATGCTCAAGAACGACCCGCGCGCAAACCTCATCCGGACCTGGCTGACACGCGACCTGCAGTGGCGCATCGGACAAATCAGCGTCGCCTCCGCCGACGCAAGCTTTCGCCGCTATTTCCGCGTCTCCCGCGGGGATGTCGACCCGGCGGCCTGGGCGCCCCGGGCCGACACGCTCATCGTCATGGACGCGCCGCCCGGCAAGGAAGACATCGCTCCCTATCTCAAGGTGACCTCGCTGCTCGAGCAGGCCGGCGCGCACGTGCCCCATGTGTATGGCGCGGACGCGAAGCGCGGTTTGATCGTGATGGAAGATCTGGGCGACACACAATATCTTGGGCTGCTCAAGACCGGCCGCGGAGTCGACAAGCTCTATGGCGATGCGCTGACCGCGCTCGCGAACATCCAGGTGCGCGGCCTCAGAGCCGCGCAGATGCTCGAACCCTACGACCGCACGCCGCTGGCGCGCGAGCTCAACCTGATGCCGGAGTGGTTTCTCGAAAAACATCTGCGGCTCGAACTGTCGCCCGAGGAGCGAGGGCTGCTTACGGTGACGTTCGAGTTCCTCATCAACGAAGCGCTGCTGCAGCCGCAGGTGTTCGTGCATCGCGATTTCCACTCGCGCAATCTGATGGTGTTGCCTGCCGCTTCGATGGAGAAGGGCGGCCCGGGCGTCATCGACTTCCAGGACGCGCTGCGCGGTCCTGTCGGTTACGACCTCGTGTCGCTGCTCAAGGATTGCTACATCGGCTGGTCGCGCGAACGGGTCGAACGCTGGGTGCGCGGCTACCGCCGGGTGCTGGGCAATCTCGGCGCCAACGTCGGCGACAGCGAATACCAGTTCATGCGCTGGTTCGATCTCATCGGCGTGCAGCGGCACATCAAGGTGCTCGGCATCTTCGCGCGCCTCTGGCATCGCGACGGCAAGATCGGTTATCTCGCCGACCTGCCGCTCACGTTCGAACATGTGCGTGACGCTTGCCGCCGTTATCCCGAACTGGTCGAGTTCGAACGCTGGCTCGCGTGGCGGGTTGCGCCGGGTCTGGCCGCGGCGAATGCGCGGCAACTCGAGCCGCCGAAGAAGAAACCGCGGCGGGCGAAGAAGAAGCCGCGCGTGAAGCAGAAGCCGGCGAAGGCCCGCGCACGGCCGCAGGCGCCGCGCCGCAAGGTCAAGCGCAAGGTCGCGCGCAAGCTCAAACGCAGCGTGCGGCCCAAGCGCGCCGCCGCGCCGAAGCGCAAGGTAGTCAGGCGCAAATCGAAGCCGCAAAAACCCAAGCGCCGTGTGCGGCGCGCCCACAAGTGAGCGCGCCGTGAAGGCCATGGTCCTGGCCGCGGGGCGCGGCGAACGGATGCGGCCGCTCACCGATCGCGAGCCCAAACCGCTGCTGCGCGTCGGTGGAAAGCGGCTCATCGAATATCACCTCGAAGGGCTCGCGGCCGGCGGTTTCCGCGAGGTCGTCATCAATACCGCGTGGCTGGGCGATCTGGTCGAGAAGTCGCTCGGCGACGGGACGCGTTACGGGCTCGAGATTGTGTATAGCCATGAGCGTCCCGAAGCGCTCGAAACCGGCGGTGGCATCTTCAATGCATTGCCGTTGTTAGGTCCGGCCCCGTTCCTGCTCGTCAACGGCGATGTTTGGACGGATATCGACTTCGGCGCGCTGCGCCGCGATCCGCCCGCGCAGGCGCTCGCGCATCTCGTGCTGGTGCGAAATCCCCCGCAACACGCGCGCGGCGATTTCCTGCTCGAGCAGGGCCTGGTCGCAGAAGGTGAGGGCACTCGCCACACCTATTCCGGTGTCGGTATCTACCGCGCCGAGTTTTTCGCGGGCTGTGCGCCGGGGAAATTCCCGCTGTTGCCGCTGCTGCGCCGGGCGATCGCGCAGCGCGCGCTGAGCGGCGAACTACACACCGGCCGCTGGTTCGACATCGGCACCGTCGAAAGGCTGGCCGCGCTCGACGCCGAGTTGTCGCGCGGCGCCGAGGTTTCACCGGGAGTCCGAAGATGAAGAATTACCTGATTGCCGCCGTCGTTCTGATTCTCCTGCTGGTGGCCGCACCGTGGGGCATCGGCGTGTTGGCCGAGAAGCGCGTCAACGGCGGGCTCGATGAACTCGTAGAAACCGCGCCGTATCTCGCCATCGTCGAGCGGAAGTGGCAGCGCGGCTGGTTCACCTCCGAACAGGAAGTCACCTTCGAAGTGCTCGGGCCGTGGCTGCGGGCCTTGAATTCGAAAACGGTGATGGACGAACTCGGCAAGGCACAGGCGCAGCTTCCGCCGCCTTCTCCGCAGGCGGACGAGAGCACGCCGGTCGAGACTCCCGCACCAGGAGAGGCTGCAGCCAGCGCACCGGATGCGGCCGCGAGCGAAGCGCCGCCCGCGGAACCCGCCGCCGCGGAAATCGCACCGATCAGGTTCACCGTGCGCAATCACATCCTGCACGGCCCGGTGCTGTGGTTCTCGGGTTTCGGAATCGCGCGCATCGATTCGCAGCTCGTGCTTCCCGAGACCGTTCGCGCCGAACTGCAGAAAGTGTTCGGTGAAAAATCCCCGCTGCAGGTCAGCACGCGGGTGCATTTCTTTGGCGGCGGCACCACGACATTCTCCGGCGATGCACGGAAACTCGAGCTGGCCGGCAAAGGGCATTCGCTGTCGTACGACGCCTTCAAGGTCAACATCGGGTACTCGGCGCACGTCGACGATGTGGAAGTCGATGGGAGCTGGCCGCGTCTCGAAATCGTCGACAACGAAAAGGGCGCCCGCATCCTGATGGAAGGCGCGGCCATCACCGGCACGAGCCACCGTGTGCGCGGCGACCTGTACGACGGCGACTTCGACCTGTCGATCGAGACCTCACGCGTGACGGGAGCCGACAAGCAGGTCACCGAGGTGGCCGACTTGCATTACGCCGTCGACACCACCATTGACGACGACTTCATGGACATCGCGCTCAAGATCGGTTCCGGGGCGGTCAAGGCCAAGGAGATCGAGCAGCTCGGTGTTTCATTCGACGAAGTGCATTACGACTTCACCGTGCGACGCCTGCATGTCGACACGCTGGTGAAGATGACGAAGGCCATCAAGGCTTCGTATGCGACACCGGTGACTACCGCCGCCGAGCTCGACGCGGCGATCACGCAACCCATGAAGGAATACGGTCTCGCGCTGCTCAAACACGATCCGGAACTGGTCATCGACCGGATCGGCGTGGCGACTCCCGACGGTGACGGATACATCAAGGGCATCATCAAGCTCAAGGGCGTGAATGAGGGCGATCTTTCCGCCGGAGTGATGGGGATGCTGGGCAAACTCGAGGCCGACATCCGGATCGAGATGGCGCAAAAGCTGGTCGGGAAGTTGCCGGGCGGGCCCGGCGCGGTGGCGACGGCGCTCGAGCAGGGTTACATCAAGCGCGAGCGGGAGCAGATCGTGAGCCGCATCGAATTCAAGCAAGGCGTGCTCAAGATCAACGGGAAAGAGCAGGGAATTCCGGGACTTGGGCCACCCAAGGTGGGCTTCGAATCCGAGCCCACGCCGCAGCCGGAGTAGAATTCGCACCCTTCCATGTCCAGCCTCAAGAACATTCCGGTCGTCACCGAAACCCGCGCGCCGCGCAGCGGCGAGAAGTACGTGACGGCGCAGGGCTTCACCGCCATCAAGGACGGCCAGAAGTCGCGCGCGGCCGAAGCGCCGGCCACGGGCCGCAAGCCCGCGTGGATCCGCGCGCCGCTCGCGGCCGGCGCGGGTTTCGGTGCGGTGAAGGGCATCGTGCACGAGCACCGCCTCGCGACGGTGTGTGAAGAGGCCAAGTGCCCGAACATCGGTGAGTGCTGGAACGCGGGCACGGCCACGATCATGTTGATGGGCGCCGTGTGTACGCGCGCCTGCCGGTTCTGCTCGGTGGATACCGGCAACCCGCGCGGGTGGTTAGACGCGGAGGAGCCCGAGAACACCGCGCGCAGCGTCGAGCTCATGAAGCTCAAGTACATTGTGCTGACGTCGGTGAACCGGGACGATCTACCGGACGGCGGGGCCGGCCACTACGCCGCGGCCATTCGCGCGATCAAGCGGCGCACGCCGCAGGTGGCGGTGGAGGCGCTGACGCCGGATTTCCAGGGCGTGATGCGCGATGTCGAAACCGTGGTGGATTCGGGCCTCGAAGTGTTCGCGCAGAACGTCGAGACGGTGAAGCGGCTGACGCACCCGGTGCGCGATCCGCGCGCGTCGTACGAACAGACCCTCGCCGTGCTCGCGCATGCGAAGCGCTACAAGCCGCAGGTGTTGACCAAGACGAGCCTGATGCTGGGCCTCGGCGAGACCGATGAGGAGATCGCGCAGACGATGGACGATCTGCGCGCCGCGAACGTGGATCTGCTGACGCTGGGCCAGTATCTGCGCCCCACGAAGCATCATCTCGAAGTGCAGCGCTTCGTGACCCCCGCGCAGTTCGACGAGTATCGCCAATGGGCGCTGGCTAAAGGTTTCCGCGAGTGTGTGTCCGGCCCGCTGGTGCGCTCGAGTTATCGCGCCGAACAGGCGCTGGCCGGCAACAACGCCGGGATCTCGAATAGCGGTGCCGGGAAGGGGGTTCCGGGGTTTGCCGCCGTCACGCCTGTTTCTACCGTCCCCGCAGCAAACCCCGGAACCCCCTTCCCGGCACCGCTATTCCCGGCGCCAACCGTACGGTGGTTAGGCCAGGTGGACTACGAGCCGACCTGGCGCGAAATGCAGCGCATCACGGATACGCGCGATGCGGACACGCCCGACGAGATCTGGCTGCTAGAACATCCGCCCGTGTTCACGCTCGGTTTGAACGCCGATGCGGGCCACGTGCTCGCCGCGGGTGACATTCCGGTCGTCAAGATCGACCGCGGCGGCCAGGTCACGTATCACGGGCCGGGCCAGCTGGTCGTCTATCCACTGATCGACATCCGCCGCGCCGGTCTTGGTGTGCGCGATCTGGTCACTGCGATGGAGCGCGCGGTCATCGAATATTGCGCGAGCCTCGGCATCGAAGCGGAGTGCCGCAAAGGGGCGCCCGGTGTTTACGTCGGTGCCAGCAAGATCGGCAGCGTGGGTATCCGCATTCGCCGCGGTTCGAGTTACCACGGCCTGGCGTTCAACGTCGATATGGAACTCGAGCCGTTCCAGCGCATCAATCCTTGTGGATATGCGGGATTGCGGATGACGCAGCTCGCCGATCTCGGACAGAAGAATCTCACCGTGGAATCCGTGGGCCGCGCATTCGCGCCGTTTCTGACCGCGGCGTTGGCGAGATTGCGCGCGAAGGGCTGATCCGCGCGTTCCGCCGGAGGTTTCATGACCAGACGAATTTCCCGCTTCGTTGCCCCGCTGTGTCTGCTCGTGTTTTTCGGTCCCGCGCTGGCGCAGGATGCGGCGCCGGCCGGCGAGATGGTCGTCATCGACCTGCGTCCGGCCAGCGAACGGGAAGGCATGGGCCTCGCCGAGTTGAACGGCAAATGCAACAAGGATGTCTTTCGCATCGCCGACGTCGCCTCCGATCCGCTCAAGGTCGACGTGCTCAAGACCGATCTCGCGGAGCAGTTGGGCCTGGCCGGCGATGGAAAAACGTTGACCGTGCTCAACTGGTCCATCTACTACAACAGGCAGGTTTCGGGTGGCGGGCCGTCGCTGGGCGGCGTCGGCATCCAGGGATATTCGTTGCCCGGCAAGGCGAAGGAAAAGCGGCCCGGCAGCAAGTGCTCGCAGCGGGAATCCGCGGGCGGCTGGTACCTGGCGGGCGAGGTCACGACGCAGTATTTCCCGCTCATCTCTGAATTCAGTGGCACCTTCGGCGGCAAGCCGGTGAACGCCCGCGTTGTGTATTCGCCGCGTGTGAAACTGGCGGGGAAATTCGAGGGCGCCACCGGCGATACCGAAGCGCTGCTCGACGCCGTCCACCAGACCGCCGAAGTGCTGGCGCTGGCCATCGTTCAGTAGCGGGCGCTTGCGCTACTTTGCCCACCTGGCGCCCGGCAAGATCGTGCTGTGGTGTTTCCTGATCTGGTACTTCACCACGGTTTTTCATCATTTCGATGCCGCGCCGGCCATCTGGCTCAACGCGCTCGGCATCAGCGCCATCATCGGCGTCGCGCTCTATCTATCCGTGCGGGAACCCGGCAAGCCGCCGCCGGAGCGCTGGACCACGTTGCGGCTGTTCATCATGCCATTCTGCGTGTCGAGTTTTTCGCAGCTCATCAAGGGCCGGGGTTTCGTGCTGGTGTTTCCGCCGGACGTACGCGAGATCGCGATTTCGTTGGCGGCGTGCGCGGCGTTTGTGGTGGCCGTACTGGTACTCAAACGCGTCGCGGCTAAGTCGGTGCCGGGTCGGACTTGCGGGAACTAGCCGCCCTCCCATTCCGCAGTCACCTCGCATCGGTGGCGGCTAATTCCCGCAAGTCCGACCCGGCACCGACTTAGATCAGCATGATCACGCCCTTCGCAACTTGCAGGGCATTGGCGAGACCGACGACCTGCTCCTTGCTCTGCGCGTTGATGGTGTAGGTGATCGACAGGAAATGATGCTGATTGCTCTCGCGTTCCTTGATCTGCTCGTCGGTCAGATCCGGCGCGAACAGGCGGACGATGGCGTCGATATCGGCGCGCTGCATCTCCGCGCGGCGCCCGACGACCTTGATGGGCCACGGTGTCGGAAACTTGAGCAGTTCTTCGGCGGGCGGTTCGTCTACCACGGCTGGTCCGCAACTCCGCGCTTGTACGCCTGGTAGGCATCGAACAACTTGCGCCACACCGGGCCGGGCTTGCCATTGCCGACGGGTTTTCCGTCGAGCGTGGTGACGGGCTGTACCTCGCGTGTCGCCGCACCGATCAGGATCTCGTCCGCGCCACGCAGTTGCGCCTCGGTCACCGCCGTCGAACGCCATTGCACTCCGGCCTTCAACGCCACTTCTTCGATGACACCGCGTGTCGTGCCGGGCAGCAGCCGCCACGAATTCGGTGGCGTGCGCAGTTCGCCGCCGATGACGACGTGCACGCTCGACGCGCTGGCGTCCGTCAGCAGTCCATCGCGCAGCAGGATCGTCTCCGTCGCCTCATGATCCACTGCAAGCTGCCGCAGCAGCACGTTCGCCAGCAGCGACACGGACTTGATGTCGCAACGCGACCAGCGCGTGTCATCGGCCGTGACGGCGGGCAAACCATTGTCCTGCCAGCTCGCGCGCGCCGTCGGCCAGGGCGACGCGAATGCGAACACCGTGCGCGGCACGTCGGGCAGCGGCGCATGGTTGCGCCCGAGCTCGGCGCCGCGCGTGACCTGCACATAGATATAAAGGTCCGAGCGCGTGCCGCCGTTGCGCTCGATCAACTCCCGGTAAAGATCGCGCCAGGCGTCGCGCGCCAGCGGATCCTCCATGCGGATCTCTTTCAGACTGCGCGTGAGGCGGTCGTGATGCTGCTGAAACCGGAACGGCCGCCCGCCGTACACCGGCGTGACTTCGTACGCGCCATCCGAGTACAGGAAGCCGCGATCGAGCGGCGAGATACGCGCCTCGCGCAGCGGCAGGAACTCACCGTTCAGGAAACAGACCGGCAGCGGTTCGCCCATCTATCTACCTCATCCAGAGGGAAATCCCGTCCACCAGACGCGTCCACCAGCCGCCCTCGGGCACGGCAGCCTGCGCCACCAGCGGCACGCGCGCGATCACGTCCTTGCCGTCGCTGATGGTGAGTTCGCCCAGGGCCTGGCCGGCCTTGATCGGCGCGATCACCGGTTCTTTCACCGTCGCGGCGGTCGTGAGCGAACCGCCGGAGCCGCGCCCGATCGTCACCCACACATCGTTCGCCGGCACCACCGTCACGCGATCCGTCTCGCCCTTGTAAACCTCGGGCTTGAGGATGACGTCGCCCGCGCCCTTGACCTTCACGGTCTCGAAGAACGTGAAGCCATAGTTGAGCAGCGCGGCGCTGGCGTCTTCGCGCGCCTTGAACGACTTGGTGCCGAGCACCACCGAGATCAGCCGCGTATCGCCGCGTTTCGCCGAGCTCGCGAGACAATACCCCGCGCTTTCCGTGTGGCCGGTCTTGATGCCGTCGACCGTCGGATCGCGCGCCAGCAGCCCGTTGCGGTTCTGCTGCTTGATGCCGCCGTATTCGAACTCGCGCAGCGAGTACCACTTGTACTCCTCCGGGTAATCGCGGATCAGCACGCGCGACAGCGACGCGATGTCGTGCGCGCTCATGTAGTGAGTCGGCCCCGGCAGCCCCGAGCTGTCGTTGAAGTGCGAGTTCTTGAGGCCGAGCGCGGCGGCGTAGGTGTTCATCATCTGCACGAAGCCGTCTTCCGTGCCGCCCACCTTCTCGGCCAGCGCGATGGTCGCATCGTTGCCCGACTGCACGATCATGCCCTTGATGAGCACGTCGACCGGGATCTGCGTCCCGACCTGCGCGAAGGTGCGCGAGCCTTCGGCCTTCCAGGCGCGTTCGCTGATGACGACGTTGTCGGAGAGACTCAGCCGCTTCTCCTTGAGCGCGCGGAACACGACGTAGCCGGTCATGAGCTTGGTGATGCTGGCCGGTTCCATCTGCGCTTCCGCCTTGTCGGCGGCCAGCACGCGGCCGCTCTGGAAGTCGATGAGCACGTAGGCGCGGGCATCGATCGCGGGAGGCTTGGGAACGGGCACCGCGGCAAACGCGGCGGAAGAGAGGGCACAGAAGGCGAGAAACGAAATCAGCCGGGATGACGGCATCGCGCGAGGCTCCGGAGCAGGGGTCAGGGCCGCGATTGTACGCCCAGAGCCAAGCGGGCTGGGCTCTCAGTCGGTGAGCAGACGTGCGTCGGCCACGCCGAGATCGCGCAGCCGCTTCATGTTGAGGTCGAATTCCTCGACGCTCGCGAACGGACCGACGCGCACGCGATGCAGCGCCTTGTCGTTGCGCGGGATCTCGTCGAGGCTCGCGAGCTCGACGCCCGCGGCCAGCAACATCTCGACGCGGCGCCGCGCATTTTCGTGGTCGGCGAACACACCCGCCTGGATGAACATCGCCGCGGCACCTGGCGCTTTCACGGCCGGCGCGTTCACCACCGTCACGGGCGGTGCCACCGGCGGCGCGGCCGCGGGCAAAGACGAACCCGCGCCCGGCGGCGCCGCAGATAGACCCGGCGTGAGGACGCGCACTTCGACCGGCGCCGTGCCCTGCAGCAACATGTCGAGCTTGGCCGCCGCGGTGTAGGAGAGGTCGATGATGCGATCGCCGACGAAGGGCCCGCGATCGTTGATGCGCACGACGACTTTCCTGCCGTTGCGCAGGTTCGTGACCTCCGCGTACGCGGGCAGCGGCAGCGTCTTGTGCGCGGCGGTCATGGCATACATGTCATAGGGCTCGCCGAGCGACGTCGACGCGGCGTGAAAGCCGGGCCCGTACCACGAAGCCGTGCCGCGCTCGACCCAGCCCACGGAAGACGCCAGCACGTAGTAACGCTTGCCGAACACTTCGTAGAACGGCGGATTGCCACGTGTGCCGCGCGGCTCCGGCTTCGGCACGGCATCGGGAATGTTGAGCACGTCGGGCGGCACCGAGGGCACGGCCGAACCCGAGGGAATGCTCGCCGGAACGCTGGCGCGCGGCTTTTCCGGATGGCGCCGCGTGAGGCTGCAGCCGCCCAGCGCGAGCGCAACGCAGACGACAGCGAGCGCCGCCCGCATCAACGCGCTGCTGTCTCGGAGCCGGCGGACCGCGTGGCGAGCTTGGTGGTCTTTGCCGCGGGCGCCCCTTCTGCGAGAGCGCCTTTTGCCGGAGTCTCTTTTGCGGGGGGAGATGCCGCGGCAACGCGCCCGGCAATCGTCGTCGCCAGGTCGTGCACGGCCATGGCGTAACGGATGCTGCGGTTATACCGCGTGATCACTTCGAAATTCTTGAACCCGACGCGATACGACGGGCCCGCGAGCTGCTCCGCGGGAATGAGCAGCACCGGCGTGCTCAAAGGCTGCGCGGCGTTGTCGAAGTCGACACCCTTGGCCTTGAGGCCGGCGATCGTCTCATTGAGCGTGAGATTGCCCGGGTCGGCGGTGACCGGCGCGTCGGGCTGCAACACGGCGTCGGAGAGCACCGGGCCGTCGGTCACCCAGCCGCTTGCCTTGAAGTAGTTAGCGACGCTGGCGATGATGTCGTCCCAGTCGGCGAACAGGTTGCGTTGTTTGTCGTTGCTGCCGTCGACCGCGTAGCGCCGGTAACTCGAGGGCATGAACTGGCCCGCGCCCATCGCGCCGGCGTACGAGCCGAGCGCCGTCAGCGGATCGATCTGTTCTTCGCGCGTCAGCGCGATGAACTGCGCCAGCTCGTCGGTGAAGAACGTCGCGCGCGGTGGATAGTCGAAGGCCAGCGTGACGAGCGCATCGAGCACGCGGTACTTGCCGGTGATCCGGCCGTAAAACGTCTCGACGCCGATGATCGCGACCACGTATTCGGGCGCGACGCCGGTGTCCCTGTGCGCCTTCTCGAGCCGCGCGCGATGTTCCTGCATGAACTGCGCGCCTTCGGCGATGCGCTGCTCGGTCATGAAACGCGCGCGGTATTCGTACCAGGGCGAAACTTTTTCCGCCGGTTTGCTGATCAGCTCGATGATCTTCGGCTGCGGCTCGGCCTTGGCGAGCAGCCGGTACACGTCGAGCGGCTCCATCTTCTGCGCGGCGGCGGTTTTCTCGACGAAGGCCTGGATTTCAGGCCGGTCGAGATCGAGGCGGGTGCGGCCGGCGAACGAGCCGTCCGCCAGTGCGGAACCCGAAGATAAAACGATGAGTGCTGTCAGTGCAGGCGCATGGCGCATCACGAGGCAACGAGCTTCCGATGCGAGTAGAGGGACATGAGGATACCGAAGCTCGCCAGCAGGGTCACCATCGATGTGCCGCCGTAACTGACCAGTGGTAGCGGAACGCCGACAACCGGTAAGAGTCCGCTGACCATGCCCGTGTTGATGAACACGTAGACGAAGAAGGTGAGCGCGATGCTGCCGGCGAGCAGCCGCGCGAAGGTGTCCTGTGTTTCGACAGCGAGATACAGCGCGCGTCCTACGACGAACAGATAGAGCAGCAGCAGGATTGTCGCTCCCAGCAGACCGAGCTCCTCGCCGACCATCGCGAAGATGAAGTCGGTGGTGCGCTCGGGCAGGAACTCGAGCTGGCCCTGCGAGCCGTTGAGCAGACCCTTGCCGAAAACCCCGCCGGAGCCGATCGCGATCTGCGACTGGATGATGTGATAACCCGCGCCGAGTTTGTCCGCCTCGGGGTCGAACAGCATGAAGACGCGCTGCTTCTGGTAGTCGTACAACACGTATTGCCAGGCGAGCCAGGCGGCGGTTGCACCCACGGCCGCGAGACCGAAGATCACGCGGAACTGCAGGCCCGCCATGATCACGACCATCATGCCGCCGATGAGGATCAATCCGCCGGTGCCGAGGTCGGGCTGCAAAATCGTCAACCCCGTGGGAATGCAGATGATGATGGCGAGCATCAGCAGCGTTCCCAGGCTCGGTGGCAGCGGACGGTCGTGCAACCACCAGGCGCAGGCCATCGGGACCGCGAGCTTCATGATCTCGGAGGGTTGAAAGCGAAAGAATCCGAGGCTCAACCAGCGCTGGGCGCCCTTGCCGATGTGGCCCGTGATGTCGACGACGATCAGCAGCACCACGCCGACGACGAACAGGAACGGCGCGATGCGGCGCAGGAAAGCCGGCTTCACCTGTGCCAGCACGCACATCGCGGTGCCGCCGAGCGCGGCGCGGACGGCGGCGTCGGCCACGCGGTTCCAGCTCTGGCCCGAAGCGCTGTACAGCACGACGAAACCATAGAGCGTGATCAACCCGAGGCCGATCAACAACGGGCCGTCGAGTTTGAGCGCCCCGAGAATACGGCCCGCGGCGGTGAAGGTGCGTTGACTGCGCGAGCCCGTTTCAATCGGTTCGTAGATTCCCATTACTCGACTCCAGACGCGGCGGGCGACTTCGCCGAGCCGTCGTTGATGACACGCGGCACGATGACTTCTTGGCAGATCATGAGGTCAGTCCCCCGTCTCGGTGCCCGGGGCGTCCTCTTTTGGAAGTGCCGCGGTAGCCGCGGCTGCGCCTTTGCCCGGAATGATGGGTCCGTAGCCCGGGCCTGGTGTCAGCGGCACCGTGCCTGGTGGCAACGGCACTTTGAGCTGGCCGTTGGCATCGAGCAGGTACGTGTCCATCACCTGGCGCGCGATCGGCGAGGCGAGCGACGAACCGAAGCCGCCGTTCTCCACGATCACCGCGACGGCGATGCGCGGATGCTCGGCCGGCGCGAACGCGATGAACCACGAGTGGTCGCGCAAGCGATCGGACACGGTCTTCTGGTTGTCGAGGCTCTGGTTGCGCGCGACCGTGAACACCTGCGCGGTGCCGGTCTTGCCGGCTATCGTGTAGGTCATGTTCTTGCCGGCGAAGGATGCGGCCGTGCCGTAGCGGAGTGTGCCGGCCATGCCTTCCGTGACGATCTGCCACTGCTCGGCGCTGACGGTCTTGATCTCTTCGTTCTTCACGGCCGGGAAGCGCTTCACTTCACCGGTGCCCGGATCGCGCACGCCAATCACGAGGCGCGGCTTATAAGACGTGCCGCGATTCGCGATGATCGACGTGTAGTGCGCGAGCTGCAGCGGCGTGACGAGGAAGTAGCCCTGGCCGATCCCGAAGTTCACCGTTTCGCCGGGAAACCAGACCTGGTCCGCGGGACGCTTGAAGTACTTGCGCTTCCATTCCTTCGACGGCAGCAGGCCCGGTTTCTCGCCGCCGATGTCGATACCGGTGAGGCTGCCGAAGCCGAACTGCCCGAGGAACTCGGCGATGTGATCCACGCCGATGTCGCTGGCGAGACCGTAGAAGTAAACGTCGCAGGACTTGGCGATGGCATGGCGCAGGTCCATCGCGCCATGACGGCCGGTTCTCCCTTCGCGGAAGGCGAGGCTGCTGCCGGGCAGGCGCCATATGCCTGGGCAGAACTTCGTCGCGTTGGGGTTGACGTCGTGGTACACGAGCCCCGCGAGCGCAAGCCCGGGCTTGATGGTAGAGCCCGACGGATACTGCCCGCGCAACGCGCGATTGAGCAGCGGCACGTCGATGTTGTCGCGCAGCGCCGCGTATTCGGCGCGCGTCAGTCCGCGGCCGAACGGGTTCGGATCAAAGCCCGGCGCCGACACGAGCGCGATGATGTCGCCGTTGTTCGGATCGATGGCGACCACCGCGCCGCGGCGGCCGATGAGGCCTTGCTCGGCGACCAACTCCGTCGGCAGATCGATGCTGGTGATCACGTCGCGACCGGGCAGCGGCTTCAGTTCCTGCAGTTCCGGCGTGAGTGCCCCCTGGCGCTGCACCGAGCGGCCGGCCGCGTTGACGAGGATCTGCCGCGAGCCGTCGCTGCCGTGCAGCTCCTTCTCGTAGGACGCCTCGATGCCGAGCTTGCCCATCAGGGTGGTGCCGGCGTATTTCGAGAGCTGCTGTTCCTTCTCGAGTTTCTTGACGTCGCTTTCGCTGATGGCGGCGACATAGCCGAGCGCATGCACCGCATGTTCGCCGTGCGGGTAGAAACGCGTGAGCCGCGTGGCGATGTCCACGCCCGGAAATTCGAAGCGATGCACTGCGAAGCGCGCGATCTCCTCGTCGGTGAGCCGCAGCCGGATCGGCACGCTCTCGAAGCTGCGGCGCGAACGCACCAGCCGGGCGGTTTCTTCCAGGTCGTCTTCCGGAAGGACGCCGATTTCGACCAGCCCTTCGAGAGTCGCGTCGATGTCGGGCACACGCTCGCGCACCAGCTCGAGCTGGAACGCGGGGCGATTCTCGGCCAGCACCGCGAGGTTGCGATCGAGGATGAGGCCGCGTTGCGCGGGCAGGGGTTCGACCCGCACGCGATTGCCCTGGGAAAGCTCGGCGTAGTAGTCGTAGCGCATCACCTGCAGCACCACCAGGCGGCCGATGAGCACCAGCGTGAGGCCGACGACGATGAATGCCGCCGCCAGCGCGCGCCGCTCGAACAGCCGCTGCTCGCCCCAGTGATCCTTGATGCGGACGGTGCCCATGCCGTCCTAACTACGCGAGTGCGTGCGGCCCAGCAGCAGCGCGACGAACGGCCACAACATGGCGCCGATCATGGGCTGGATCCAGCGCCACGGCGTCGCGACCGCGTGGCCGCTCCATCCCTGGATGCACCAGACGATGAATTCGTTGAGCGTCAGCACCGCGAACACGAACAGCGATTGCTGGACCAGCGTCTGGTTGCGCAGCCGCTGGTGCAGGCTCATCGCGATGTACGCCACGGTGATACACGCCAGCGCGTTCTGGCCGAGTACGTTGGCCTTGAACACGTCGAAGGCGAGGCCGGCGATGAACGGGGCGAAAATTCCGCCGGCATGCGGCGCGAAAATGCTCCAGTAGATGATGACCAGCGCGATGAACGACGGCCGCACGACCTCGATCCATTGCGGGAACGGCAGCGTCTGCAGGATCAAACCGATCAGCAGCGTGAAGGTTACGGCCCAGCGCGGTTCGCGGCGCGACATGTTCATGTGGCCGGTGCCTCGGGGGTTGCCGTTGCGGGCGCCGGTGATTCGGCGGGCGGCGCGGGATCCGGTACTTCGACCGGTATTTCCGCCGACGCGTCGGCCGCGCCTGGCGCCGGCACGGCGGGTTTCGGTTTGGATTTCGGCTTCGGCGTAGCAGGCTTCGGTGCTTCGACCGGAGTTGCACCGACCGCCAATGCCTCGGCGCCGGCGGGCGCGGCGGGATGGCCCGGGCGCGCCCAGATGAACAGCACTTCGCGATCGGAATCGATGCTGGCCAGCGGCACCGCGTGGATCTGCGCCAGCGGTTGCGCCGGATCGCGCTCGACGCGCGTCACGCGCGCCACCGGCAGGCCGTAGGGAAACACGCGGCCGAGGCCCGAAGTGACCAGGATGTCGCCGACCTTCACATCGTAGTTCTGCGGCACGTAGGGTAGTTCGAGCGAAGTACTGCGCCCGGTGCCGAGCGCAATGGTGCGCACGCCGGAGCGCAGCACCTGTACGGGCAAGGCGTGTTCGGCGTCTGTGATCAGGATGATTTCGGAGCTGAACGGGCCGATGCGGAACACCTGCCCGATGACGCCGTTGCCGGTGATCACCGGCTGGGAACGGTACACGCCCGCATTGCCGCCGCGATTGACCAGCAGCCGCTGGCGAATCGTCGAGGTTTCGACGTTGATCACCTCGCCGACGAGCCGCTTCTCGATGACTTCGGGAAGCATGCCGTTGAGGCCGCGCAGCGTCGTGTTTTCTGTCTGCAGCGCCGCCTGGCGCATGGTGATGAGCTGCTGATCGCGCAGCTGGTTACGCAAGGCGTCCACTTGTTTCTGCAGCGTCTCGCGGGTGGCGAAACTTTCCTGCAGCCAGCGCCACGCGGCGGAAGGCGAGTTGACGGCGAGTTGCAGTGGATAGACCGCGGCCTGCAGGCCGTAACGCGCCGTGTCGAGCCAGCCGCCCTGCCGGTCGTAGAACATGAGCACGACCGAGAAGACGGCGTAACAGAAGTACCGGACACCAAACGACGGGCCGCGTCCGCCTCCGATGCGGCTGCTGCCGCTGCCGAATACGGCCATGGCGGGCTTACTCCAGGCCGAAGCTTCCCGGCCCGACCTCGTCCTGGAGCTCGAGAATGCGGCCGCCGCCGCGCGCCACGCAGGTGAGCGGATCTTCGGCGATGACGACGGGCAGACCCGTCTCTTCCATCAGTAGTTTGTCGATGTCGCGCAGCAGCGCGCCGCCGCCCGTGAGGACGATGCCGCGTTCGGCGACATCGGCGCCAAGTTCCGGAGGAGTCTGTTCGAGCGCCTGCTTCACGGCGCCCACGATACCCTGCAGCGGTTCCTGCAGCGCTTCGAGAATTTCGTTCGAGTTGAGCGTGAAGCTGCGCGGCACACCTTCGGAGAGATTGCGGCCCTTCACCGACAGCTCCCGCACCTGCTGGCCCGGATAGGCCGCGCCGATTTCGATCTTGATGCGTTCCGCGGTGGCTTCACCGATGAGGATGCCGTAGTTGCGGCGCACGTAGTTCATGATGGCTTCGTCGAAGCGGTCGCCGCCGATACGCGCCGAGGCCGCGTACACGATGCCGTTCAACGAGAGCACGGCGACTTCGGAAGTGCCGCCGCCGATGTCGAGCACCATCGAACCGCGCGCTTCGTTCACGGGCAGGCCCGCGCCGACCGCGGCCGCCATCGGTTCACTAACTATTTGCACGCTGCGCGCGCCGGCGCCTTCGGCGGATTCCTTGATGGCGCGGCGCTCGACCTGCGTCGAGCCGATCGGCACGCACACCAGCACGCGCGGTGACGGCTTGATCATGCGATTGCCGTGCACCTTGCCGATGAAGTACTGCAGCATCTTCTCGGTGTAGGTGAAGTCGGCGATGACGCCGTCCTTCATCGGGCGCACCGCGTTGATGTGGCCCGGCGTGCGGCCGAGCATGTTCTTGGCCTCCGCGCCTACGGCGACGATGACCTTGCCGCGACCGCCCTGATCGTCCTGCACCGCGACAACGGACGGCTCATTGAGCACGATGCCCTTGTCACGGACGTAAATGAGGGTATTGGCAGTTCCCAAGTCGATGGAGAGATCGCTCGAGAAGTAGCCGCGCAAGCGTTTGAACATTGGGTAACGACCGAAGCGCGAAAAAGTGGCGGCAATTTAACAATCTGCAGGACGCTCTACAAGGCAACAGGTATGATTCCGCGCACATTTCCAACATCTTTTGCTTGAGTTTCCGATGAGCCTCAATCGCGATCAGATCAACTCCATCGCGCATCTCGCACGCCTTTCACTCACCGATGCCGAGATCCCCGTCTACCAGGACAGCCTGTCGAAGATCGTGGCACTGGTGGGCGAGCTCGACGCTGCGCAGACCGCGGGCATCGAGCCGATGGCGCACCCATTGCCGGGTGTTTCGCAGCGTTTGCGCCCCGATGTCGTGACCGAAAAGGATCAACACGAGCTCTACCAACGCAACGCTCCGCAAGTCGAAGCGGCGCTGTATCTCGTGCCTAAAGTCATCGAGTAAGGGGATTTCCATTGCATCAGCTGACGCTTACCGAGCTCGCAAAGAAGCTGCGAGCCAAAGAATTTTCCGTGACCGAGCTCACCCGGAGCCTGCTTTCGCGTATTGACGCCTCGCAGCCCACGCTCAACGCGTTCATCACCGTGACGGCCGAGTCGGCTTTGGCGCAAGCCAAGGCTGCGGACGGTCAGTTTGCCGCCGGCAGCGCCGGTCCATTGACGGGTTTGCCGCTCGCGCACAAGGACATCTTCTGCACTCAGGGCGTGAAGACCAGCTGCGGCTCGAAGATGCTCGACAACTTCGTGTCGCCGTATGACGCCACCGTGGTCGAAAAGCTCAATGCCGCGGGCATGGTCACGCTCGGCAAGACGAACATGGACGAATTCGCCATGGGTTCGTCGAACGAGACCAGCTTCTACGGGCCGGTCAGGAACCCGTGGGACGTCAAACTGGTGCCGGGCGGGTCCTCGGGCGGTTCGGCCGCGGCCGTCGCCGCCCGGATCGCGCCGATCGCCACCGCCACCGACACGGGCGGTTCGATCCGCCAGCCGGCGTCGCTGTGCGGCGTCACCGGCATCAAGCCCACGTACGGCCGCGTTTCGCGTTACGGCATGATCGCGTTCGCCTCGAGCCTCGACCAGGGCGGGCTCATCTCGCAGTCGGCCGAAGACGCGGCGCTCGTGCTGCAGGCGATGGCGGGTTTCGACCCGCGCGACTCGACCAGCGTCGATGCGCCGGTGCCTAACTACGTCGAGACACTGAACTCGCCGCTGGCGGGCCTCAGGATCGGACTCATCAAGGAGTTCTTCGAGAAAGGTCTCGACGCGAACGTCGAGAAACTGATCCGCGATGCGTTGCGCGTCTACGAGAAGCTCGGGGCCACGCTGGTCGAAGTCAAACTACCGGCGCTGCCGCTGTCGGTGCCCACCTACTACGTGGTGGCGCCGGCCGAGTGTTCGTCGAACCTGGCACGCTTCGACGGCGTGCGGTACGGCTATCGCGCGAAAGATCCGAAAGACCTGATGGACCTCTACAAACGCTCGCGCGGCGAAGGTTTCGGCGCCGAGGTGAAGCGCCGCATCATGACCGGCACGTACGTGTTGTCGGCCGGTTACTACGACGCTTACTACCTCAAGGCGCAGCGCGTGCGGCAGCTCATCAACCAGGATTTCAAACGCGCGTTCGCCGAGGTCGACGTGTTGATCGGGCCGACCGCGCCGGACGTGGCGTTCGCGATCGGTTCCAAGAGCTCCGACCCGATCCAGATGTACCTGAACGACATCTACACCATCGGTGCGAACCTCGCCGGTGTTCCCGCGCTGTCGATTCCCTGCGGCTTCGTGCGCGATCTGCCGGTGGGCCTGCAGATCTGCGGCGCGCATTTCGCCGAAGCGAAGTTGCTCAACGTCGCGCATGCGTACCAGAAGGAAACCGACTGGCATCGCCGCATTCCTGCCGCGTTCAACGCGGAGAAGCTGTCATGACCTGGGAAACCGTCATCGGCCTCGAGATCCACGCGCAGCTGTCGACCAAGACCAAGATCTTCTCCGGCAGCCCAACCGCTTACGGAGCGCCGCCGAATTCGCAGGCCAATCTCGTCGACCTCGCGTACCCGGGCGTGTTGCCCGTGCTCAATGGTGAGGCCGTGCGTATGGCGGTGAAATTCGGCCTGGCGGTCGATGCCACCATCGCCACGCGCTCGGTGTTCGCGCGCAAGAATTACTTCTATCCGGATCTGCCGAAGGGTTACCAGATCAGCCAGTACGAACTGCCGGTGGTCGCCAAGGGCCACATGGACATCGTGCTCGATGACGGTACGAAGAAGCGCATCGGCATCACGCGCGCGCATCTCGAGGAAGACGCCGGCAAATCGCTGCACGAAGGACTGCCGAAACAGTCGGGCATCGATCTGAACCGCGCCGGCACGCCCCTGGTGGAGATCGTCTCCGAACCCGACATGCGTTCGGCCAAGGAAGCGGTGGCCTATCTCAAGAAGGTGCACACGCTGGTGCGTTACCTCGAGATCTGCGACGGCAACATGCAGGAAGGCTCGTTCCGCTGCGATGCGAACGTTTCGGTGCGCAAGGTGGGCGCGGAGAAATTCGGCACGCGCGCCGAGATCAAGAACATCAATTCGTTCCGCTACGTCGAGAAGGCGATCAACTACGAAGTGGCGCGCCAGATCGACGTGCTCGAAAGCGGCGGCAAGGTGGTGCAGGAAACGCGCCTGTACGACCCCGACAAGGGCGAAACGCGCAGCATGCGTTCGAAGGAAGAAGCCAACGATTACCGCTACTTCCCGGATCCGGACCTGCTGCCGGTGGAGATCGACGCCGCCTACATCGCGACCGTGAAGGCCACGCTGCCCGAGCTGCCGGATCAGAAAGCCGCGCGTTTCGCGTCGCAGTTCGGCCTGTCGGAATACGATGCGGGCGTGCTCACTTCGTCGAAGGAGCTGGGCGCCTACTACGAGGAAGTCGCCAAACTACTGGCGAGCGGTAAAGAGCCGTCGAAGGAACAGGCCAAACTCGCCGCCAACTGGGTGGCCGGTTCGCTCGCGGCCGCGTTGAACGAGCACAACCTCGAGATCGGCGCGAGCCGCATCGACGCGGCGCGCCTCGCCGGGCTGCTGGGCCGCATCGCCGACAACACCATCTCCGGCAAGATCGCCAAGGATGTGTTCGAGGCCATGTGGGCCGAAGACAAGGATGCCGACGCCATCATCGAGTCGAAGGGCCTGAAGCAGATCACCGATACCGGCGCGATCGAGAAAGCCATCGACGACGTCATGGCGAAAAATCCCGGGCAACTCGCCGATTATCGTTCGGGCAAGGACAAGCTGTTCGGCTTCTTCGTCGGCCAGGTCATGAAGGCCACGGCTGGCAAGGCGAATCCCGCGCAGCTCAACGACCTGTTGAAAAAGAAGCTTGCTGGTTAGGCAGTGAGCGAACCGGATCGCGTCCGCCGCTTCGTCCTCGAACGACATCCGATTCGAGGCCACGCGGTGCGGCTGTCGCAGTCGTGGCTGGAGCTGCGCGAACACCAGGACTATCCACCCGCCGTGCAGCAGCTGCTCGGCGAGGCGGTTGCCGCGGTGGTGTTGCTGGCGGCGACGCTCAAGTTCGCCGGCACGCTGACGCTGCAATTGCAGGGCAAGGGATTGGTGAGCCTGCTGGTGGCGCAATCTACTCACGACTTCCGCGTGCGCGGCATGGCGCGGTTCGATCGCGTCGAGGGTGACACCGATTTCCGCTCGCTGGCCGGCCAGGGCCAGATCGTCGTGACCGTGGAATCCACCGATCGCGCGTCGAGTTACCAGGGCGTCGTGCCCATCACCGGTAGTTCGCTGGCCGAATCGCTGGAAGCCTATTTCCGCCAGTCCGAGCAGCTGCCGACACGTGTGCTGCTGGCGGGCAGCGCGGGTTCGATCGCCGGGATGCTGGTGCAGCGCATTCCGGGCGAGGGCGGTACGCAGGAACAGATGGATCTGCCGGCGCTCGATGCGGCGTGGCAGAAGGCGGACGACGCGATGTCTTCGCTCGTGCCGGCCGCGCTGCTGGAAGATGACGTCGAGCAACGGCTGGTCGACATGTTCGGTGTCGACGAGGTGCGGGTGTTCTCGGGCAGCGACGTGAAATTCGAATGCCGCTGCTCGCGCGAGCGCGTGGCGAACGTGCTGCGGTCGCTCGGCGTGGAGGAGGTGCGCTCGGTGATCGCGGAGCAGGGTGCGTGCACCGTGACCTGCGAGTTCTGCCAGAAGCCTTACCGGTTCGACGCCATCGACGTCGAGCAGTTGTTCACCGAGGGCGCGCCGAAGGGCAGCAACTCGATCAACTGAGCTGCGCGGCGAGCGCGCCTATTTTCGTTTCGCTTCGAGCCGCGAGCGCGCGCCCGCCTTCGGCGGTGCGGTTGGATTCTCCAGTTCTTCGAGGTAACTGGCGCCGCCCAGGCCGCGCATCTGCGCGAGGATCCAGTCGCGGCGTTTCACCACGTAGTTGGACGGGGCATTCGCCTTGAAGGTGATCGGATTGGGCAGCACCGCGGCCAGGGTCGCCGCCTCGTAACGCCCCAGTCTCGCCGCGGGTATCTTGTAGAAACGCTGCGACGCGGCCTCGACTCCGTAGATGCCGTCCCCGAATTGCGCGATGTTCAGGTACACCTCGATGATCCGTTCCTTGGGCCACGTGAGTTCGATGAGCAGCGTGAAATACGCCTCACAACCCTTGCGGAAATAACTGCGGCCCGGCCACAGGAACAGGTTCTTCGCCACCTGCTGCGAGATGGTGCTCGCGCCGCGCACCTTCGGCCGCTTGCGCTTCGCCTGCTTTTCGTTCGAACGCACCGCTTCGCGGATCGACTTGAAGTCGAAGCCCATGTGGAACGGGAAGAACTGATCCTCCGCCGCGATGACGGCGACCGCCGCGTGCGGCGAAATCTGTTCGAGATCCGCCCAGCGGTAATCGGTGTGGTAGCTGCTCTTGCCCGCGCGGCTGGCATCGAGCGCCGCGTCCAGCATGAAGGCGCTGTACCACGGGTCTATCCAGCGCATGGCCACCACCGGCAGGGCGGTGATCAGGAACACGGCGACGGCCGCGATGAGAACCCCTCGCGCCAGCCGCCGTCGCCAGTTCTTCTTCACTCTGCCTTGGTGGATGCCTTGGTGATCACCACGTCGGCGGCCGGCACGTTCTGGTGGCCGGAGCGGGTGGTGGTGGCGACCTTGGCGATCTTGTCGATGACGTCCATGCCGGCGGTGACCTTGCCGAACACGGCATAGCCGTAGTTAGACTGGCCGGTGTGGTCGAGGAACTCGTTGTCGACCAGGTTGACGAAGAACTGCGCCGTGGCGCTGTTGATGTCGTTGGTGCGCGCCATCGAGAGCGTGCCGCGGGAGTTCTTCAACCCGTTGGTCGCCTCGTTCTTGATCGGCGCCCTGACCTTTTTCTGCTTCATGCCGGGCTCGAAGCCGCCGCCCTGGATCATGAAGCCCGGGATCACGCGATGGAAAATGACGCCATCGAAGAAGCCGTCGTCGACGTACTCCTGGAAATTCGCGGCGGAGAGCGGGGCTTCTTTCTCGAACAGCTCGACTTCGAAATTGCCGAGCGAGGTTTCAAACACGACTGACACGGGATATTTACCTTTTGGGCCAGGTGGCTTCGGTGACGCGCTCGTGGCCGGCGAGATCGCGGTGCGAGGTTACGTGAGTGAAGCCACGGGCGACAAGCGCGGCGCGGCTCCATTCACCCTGCGAATTGCCGTGTTCGAGCGCCAACCAGCCGCCGGCGGCGAGATGGTCGGGCGATCCATTAATAAGAGTGGCGAGGGCGGCGCTGCCGTCGCCTTCCGGCGTGAGCGCGGCGCGCGGCTCGTGTGCGAGGCCGTCCTGGTCAAGTACCGGGTCGTCGGCCGCGATATAGGGCGGGTTGCTGACGATGGCATCGAAGCGGCGCCCGGCGAGCGGCTCGAGCCAGTCGCCTTGCAGCCATTCGATGCGGCCGGGCGCGAGGCGCTCGCCGTTGCGGCGCGCCACGGCGAGTGCATCGGCAGAGAGGTCGGTGCCGGTCACCTGCCAGTTCACGCGTTCGTGCGCGAGCGCGATGGCGATCGCCCCCGAACCGGTGCCGAGATCCACCACGCGCGCCGCGCGCGTGCCGATGTGGTCCAGTGCGCGTTGCACCAGCAGCTCGGTTTCGGGGCGTGGCACCAGCACGGCGGCATTCACTTCGAAGTCGAGCGACCAGAACTCGCGCCGGCCCAGAAGATAGGCGACCGGCGATCCCCGCGCGCGTCGCGCGCACAAATCGGTGAAACGCGCGATGACCGCGGCCGGCACGGGCTCGCCGTCGCGCGCGAGCAGCTGACTGCGGGTCATGCTCCACGCGTGCGCGAGCAGGATTTCCGCATCGCGGCGCGTGATGAGACCGGCCGCTTCGGCCAGCAACCTTTCGCTGTCGGACACTTCGAACATGGGGCGGCGATGATGCACGAGTTCCGTGGGGCATCGGTATCATGCCCGCATGAGCCGCGCGTTACCCTTTGAAGCTCCGGGCAGCCTCTTGCCGCTGCCGCGGCCGCTCATGACGGGTGAAGTCCTCGACGCGGCGTTCCGGCTGTTTCGCGCCGGGCTGCTGCGATGCCTGCCGTATTCGGGTCTTGCGGTGCTGGTGTTCGAATTGCCGACGGCCTACGCCACATTCATGGCACCGTCGGGCGCAGCCGGGCTGCTCGCGATCGGGCGTTTGCGGCCGGTGAGCTGGGTCATCGCGGCGCTGCTGGCGACGGCGCTGCTCGGCGTGATCACGCTGCGCCTGCGGGCGATCTCGCTCGGAGTGCGGCCGCGCTTTCGCATCGAGCTTGCGGCCGTGCTGAAGCGCTGGCCCGCGGCGCTGCTGGCGACGCTCGGTGCGTTCGGGTTTCCCCTGCTGCTCTATTCGATGAGTGCGGCGCTCACCAACATCCTGCCCGGCGCGGGACTCGCGCTCATCGGTGTGCCGCTGCTGTGGCCGGCGGCGTTGTTCGTCGTCGCGCTGCCGGCATTCTGGTGCGATGGTCTCGGCCCATTCGCGGCGATCGCCCAGGCCTTGCGTATCTCGCGGCGGCGTTCATGGCGCATGTTCGGCGCGCTGCTCGCCACGGGATGCATGGTGGCGGTTTTCTATGCTGTCTCGGCGATCGTCGTCGGCATGTTGTCCCCGATGCTGGGGCGGGCCGATCTGTTCCTGATCGCGGCGGTGCGTTCGATGCTGGCGCTGGTGGTCGGCGCGCTCGGCGTGCCATTCGCGCTGGCGGTGCTCATCGTCGCGTACGAAGACCTGAAACTGCGCGAACGGGAGCGGCAGGACCTGCTCCGATGAACGGCCGGTACTTGAAATGCTGGCTGCCTTTGTTAGGTCTGTGCGCCGCGGCGTCGTTCGCCGCCGCGGAGGACGGCGCGCTGCGGGCGGTCGAGGCCTGCCGCGAGCGGCTCGACCCGCGTGTCGACGTGGGCATCGAGCGCGTGCAGCGGCGTTGCCCCGAGCTGCTGCCGGCACTCGAACATTCGCCGTACCGCGAGTTGTTGCCGCACACGTTGCGCGAGCGGCGGGAGGAAATCACCGCCGAATCGCTGCGCGCGATGGCCGATCTGCTGCGGCATGCGACCGCGGAAACGCCGGCGCGTGCCGCTCCGCGACAGGAACTGCTCGCACCCGTGCTGGCGGAACTCGGCGAACAGGGCCGGACCGGCGTGACGCGCTGGGAACGTTTCAAGCGCTGGCTCAAGCAGAAGTTCGAGAGCCGCCCGGACGACGACGAAACCGGCTGGCTCGAGAAGTGGTCGCGCCAGTTCCACACCAGCGAAGGCGTGGCGCGCGCGCTCACCTACGCCGGTTATGCGGTGCTGGCGGCGCTGGTGTTGTTCGTCGTCTGGGGCGAATTACGCGCCGCGGGCCTGCTGGGCGGCATGCGGCGCGCGGCGCGGCGCGTGAATCCTGCGGCCGAGTGGCGGCGGCGCCTGATGCTGGCCGACGTGAACGCGGCGCCGCTCGCCGACCGGCCGGGCATGTTGCTGCGGTTGTTAGGCGAGGCGCTGACGCGTTCGCATCGTCTGCCTGCGCCGCAAGGGTTGACCGCGCGTGCCATCGCGCGCCGCGCCGAGCTCGATTCGGCCGAAGACCGCGCCGCGCTCGAACACGTCGCCGCGACGGCCGAGGAGGTGCGGTACGCCGGACGCCGGGTGGGCGAGCAAAACCTGGAAGGCGCCGTGAGCAGCGCGAAGGCGCTGCTGCAGAAATTCACACGCCCGGAGAAACGCTGATGCGCGAGCGCGGCGTCACGTTGCTGTTGGCAGTGGCGGCATTCGCGGCCTTCTATGGCCTGTGGCTGCGACCGGCGTCCGATCTCGACCCCGATGCCGATACCGCGCGCCCGACCTCGGCGGAGCGCCGCGGCAATGGGTACGCCGGACTCTTCGAGTGGTTGCAGCGTTCCGGCGTCCACGTGCGCTCGTGGCGCGAGCGGTACACCGCGCTGCAGGCGAGCGACCTGCCGCCGCGCGGCAACCTGCTGGTGTTGTCGCTGCCCGGTGTCGAAGTGTTCCGCAGCGACGAGTTCAGTGCGCTCGATCGGTGGGTGCGCGCGGGAAACACCTTGTTGATCAACGCCGGATTGCTGGATCAGCCGGGCTGGGCGGCCGGCCGTTCCTCGGGCGCCGTCGGCGAAATCGAATCGCTGACCGCGATCGAATTCGAGACGCGCGCCGCGCGCGAACTGCGGCTCGACGACACGCCGCTCGCGCAACGCGTGCGCGAAGCGGATGCGAAGGATGCCGCCAAGGATGAGGATGAAGACGACGAGCTTTCGGAAGTGCAACCGCTCAAGCACGGATTCATCGTGCCGCCCAGGATTCCCTTGTTGCCCACGGGACCGCATGCGCTCCTGGTCGGCGTGCACAAGCTGGGTGCCGAAACCGACTACGAAGCAGAGGAATGGTCGCTGCGCATCCCCTACGACAGCTTCGTGCTCACGTTGGCGCGCACCGACAAGGGCGAGGGCGCGTTTTTCGAACAGCGCCTCGGGCAGGGCCGCATCCTGTTGTCCGCCAGCGGTTCGCTGTTCACCAATCGCGCGCTCGGCAACGACGACAACGCGCGGCTGTTCGCGAACATCGTGAGTTCGAGCGTGTCGCGCGACGGGACGGTGTTGTTCGACGACCTGCGGCAGGGCTTGTCAGCCAACTACGATCCCGCGCGTTTCTACCGGGATCCGCGGTTGTACAAGACGATCCTCATCGCGCTGGCCCTGTGGCTGGTGTGGGTGCTGGGATCGACTCGTCTGCGCGCACCGCCGATCGTGGCGCACGACCCGTCCGAAGCGGAGCTGGTGCGGCGCGCCGGTGGCCTGGTGGCGCGCACGGTCGCCTCATATCACACCGCGCTCCGGCTGTTCGATCACTTCTTCGCGCGCGTCGCCCGCGCGGCACGCGGTTCGAGCGGCGTGACACCCGAACGCGGCGAGTTGTGGCACTGGCTCGAGCGGCACGCGGCCATCCTGCCGCAGGAACTCGATCAACTGAAAAACTGGTATGCGGATGCCCATGCGGAGCGCAATCTGCCGCTCGCGCCGCTGCAGAATCTCCTCGACACCCTGGAAAAACGGCTGAACACATGAACACCGTAGTCGCGACTTTCGAACAAACCGTACAACGCGAGCTGGCGCGCGTCATCGTCGGCGCGGAGGACGTCATCCGTGCGTTGTGTATCGCGCTGATCGCGCGCGGCCACGTGCTGGTGCAGGGGCCGCCCGGCCTCGGCAAGACTCTATTGGCCAAGACGCTGGCGCGCGTGCTGGGCGGCGAATTCAAACGCGTGCAGGGCACCGCGGATCTCATGCCCAGCGACATCGTCGGTACACACATCTTCGATGCGTCGAAGAACGAGTTCGTGTTCCGGCGCGGCCCGTTGTTCGCGGAAGTTTTGCTGGTCGACGAGATCAATCGCACCGGACCCAAGACGCAATCGGCGCTGCTCGAGGCGATGGAGGAGCGGCAGGTGTCCTCGGAGCGCGACCATTACGCGCTGCCGGAAGATTTCCTGGTGCTGGCGACGCAGAATCCGCGCGAGTTCGAGGGCACCTATCCACTGCCGGAGTCGCAGCTCGACCGTTTCATGCTGCGCATCGACATGAGTTATCCGGAACGCGCGGCCGAGGGCGAGATCCTCAGGCGGTACGGTACGGAGCTCGAGGCGCGCGAGGCGATTCCCGCCGACCTTGGGCGCATCGACCGCGGACAGCTGCACGCGGCGCGCGCCGCGGCCAGCGCGCTGCATGTGTCCGAGGCGTTGTCCGATTACGTGCTCGATCTGGCCCGCGCGACGCGCGAACATCCGCGCGTGGCGCTGGGCCTGTCCACGCGCGGCGCGCTGGCGTTGATCCGCGCCGCGCGCGTGCACGCGGGACTGCGCCAGGGCGATTTCGTGGCGGCGGACGACGTGCAGGCGGTCGCGCGCTGGGTCATGGCGCATCGCCTGGTGCTCAAACCCGAAGCGGCGCTCGACGGCGATACCGACTCGGGCGTGGTCGGCGCCATCCTCGATGCCACGCCGGTGCCGCGTTAGGGGGACTGCGCCGCCATGCATCTCGCCATCCGCGGATACCTGTTCGTCGCGCTGACTGCCTTGTTAGGCGTGGCCGGCACCTGGTCGGATGAGCCGGGATTCGCGAGCGCCTGGTTGTTTCCCGCGTTCCTGCTGCTCACGGGGCTCGTGCTCGAAGCGTCGTACCTGCGCGGCACGCGTCTCGATCTGCGCATGCGCGTGGATTCACGTCTCAAGCTCGGATTACGCATCGGCGGCGCGTTCGCGTTCGCGCACAACCGCGGCCGCGAGCTCACGCTGCAGTACGCGCGCGTATTGCCTCCGGCGCTGCGCCAGTCGGCCGACGTCCATACGATCGCGATGGCGCCCGACGCCGAGACCGCCGATCCCGTGGAGCTGTTGCCGCTGCGGCTCGGCGCGGCGCGGTTCGGCGCGGTACCGGCGCGGTTGTTAGGCCGGTTCCGGCTGGCTTGGTGGAGCCGCGATGTGCCGCAGGATCAGCCGTTCACGGTTGCGCCGGACAGCCTGCCGCGCGGCGCGCGCGCGATCGCCGGCGAATCGGCGGGAGACACGCCGCGGCGGCTGCCGGGTACCGGGGTCGAGTTGCTGCAGCTGCGCGACTATGCGACCGGCGACGCGTTGTCGCGCATCGACTGGAAGGCGACCGCGCGGCGCGGCTCGCTGGTGGCGCGCGAGTACAGCGAGGCGCAGCACCTGGAGATCCTGGTCGTCATCGATGCCGGGCGCGCCAGCCGCGTGCGCGCCGGCGACCTCGATCGACTCGGTTTGTATGCGAACGTCGCCGCGCGGCTCGCCGAACATGCGGTGTCGATCGAGGATCGCATCGGGCTGCTGGTGTACGCGCAGCGGCCATTGACGGCCTGTCTGCCGGATCGCGGCACGCGCGCCGTGACGCGGCTGCGGCGGGCGCTCGAGACGCTGGACACCGCGCGCGGGGAATCGGATCCGGTGGCGGCTGCGATGCAGGTGCGTCGCATGCTGCGGCATCGCGGACTCGTGGTGTGGCTGACCGATCTCGCCGAACCTGCGCGCAACGAGGAGCTGATGCAGGCGTTGAAGGCGCTGGTGCCGCGCCATCAGCCCATCGTGGCCTCGCCGCAAGCCGCAGAGATCGCGCGGCTGGCCGCGGCGCCGGCCCGCGACTGGCGCGACCCCGGCGTGGCGCTCGCGGCCCGCGAGCACCTCCACGCGGCGCAGCTGCAGGTGGCGGCGTTGCGTGGCAAGGGCGTCGTCGTGCTCGATGAATCCGACGACCGGCTCGATCGCGCGGTGCTCGACGCCTATCTACAGCTGCGGCGGAGGCGCCGGGTATGAGCGATCCGTACAAACGCGGCCCGGCGATCTATGTCGATGTCGACGACACGCTGGTCCGGCACGCGAGCACCAGCCCGGTGCCGATCACACAGGTCATCGAACAGGTGCGGCGGTTGCATGCGCGCGGCTTTCCGTTGTACTGCTGGAGCACCGGCGGGGCGGATTATGCGCAGCGCATCGTCACCGAGCTCGGGTTGGCGGAGTGTTTCACCGCGTTCCTGCCCAAACCGACCATCCTCATCGACGATCAGGAGATGTCGGCGTGGCTGCTCAGGACCTTCCACCCGATGTCGATCGACGACGACGCGGTGGATGCGTATCTACCTTGAGTGGTGCCGGGGAAAGGTGGTGCCGGGGTGCAATTCTCGTAATTGAGCCGGCGTACGCACTTAGAGCAACCGTCCGCTCAATTACGAGAATTGCACCCCGGCACCACCTTTCCCCGGCACCACTTCCTACTTGACGCTGTAGCCGCGCGCCTCGAGGCAGGCGCCTTCTGCGCGCCGATAGTCCGCGTTCTTGGAGGTGATCTCGGAATCATCGACATTGCCTGACGGACGCGTTGGATCGAAGCCGGTTTTCCCGACCGCCCAGGCATGGCATTCGTAACGATCGGTGGCCTGCTGTTCTTCGCTCTGGCCGTTCTTGGGATAAACGAAGATCTCGTCGCTGCCCTGGCTGGCGCTGTCGTCGACGCGCGGCTCGCCGCCGGGCGGTTGGCTCACCACGTATTCACGCCGCTCGGGCCGCCACTGGTAGTACGTGTCGTCGGCGTAGTAGTAAGGCATGCCGCCGAACCAGACGCGCGTGTAGTAGGGCGGCAGGAAACCGACACCGATTCCGATCGGCGGCGCGACCACCACGAAGCGCGGCCCATACGGGCGGTACCAGGCGCCGCGCGAATAGTAGTAAGGCGAGCCGCGGTAACGCACCGGGTAATAGCCGAGCGGCAACGCGGGCGCGACATAACCGCGCGACGGATAGCTGCGATTGTGGCGGTAGCGGTCGTCGATGCGCGATTCGACCCGCGCACCGATCTGCGATGAAACACGCGGCTGCGAACGCCGGTTGTCGTCGTTGCGATGACGATCGGGATTGCCGGCGGCGAACGCGGCGGATGCGCCCAGTGCCAGCAGGACGATCGCAATGCGGCTCAATTTTCCGTGCGCGTGCATGACTCGTTCACCTCGATTCATTTGACTGTGTACCCGCGGCCTTCGAGACAGGCCGATATCGCCCGTCGATAGTCGGCAGCCTGCCGCTCGAGCCGCGCGCGTTCCGCCTGCTGGTCCGCGCCGACACGCTGGTTGATCTGTTCGCGCTCGTTGCGGCGTGCCGCGTCGGACGACGCCCCGGCGATTGCACCCACGATGGCGCCGGCCACCGCGCCTTCACCCGTATCGCGCGGAGAGCCGATGGCGGCACCGATGACCGCCCCGGTCACCGCTCCCGCAACCGTCGACTGGCCCGGCGGCGGCATCGCCACCACCTGGATGCGCTGATGCGGCGCCAGGTGCGGCTCGCTCGGATTGTAGTGCGACTGCGCGACGGCCCAGTTGTGACATTCGTAACGGTCGCGATCGAGCCGCTTGTCGTCCTGCCCCTTCGACGGGTAGACGAACACCTCGGCGTCGGCCGGTACGGCCGTGCTCGCCACAGTGGGTTCTGCCGGGGGTGCCGCGGCCGGCTCAGCAATTGCGCAACCCGCGCTGAGGGCAGACGCCGCGCAGGCGGCCATGATCCATTTCACGTGCATACAGGTCTCCTCGAGACTTCAACGCCGCAACTCACCGCCGGTTGACACTAGAGACCAGAAATCCTGCCGCGAGTTCGCGCCCGGTTGCGGCTGCGCCCGAATACGTAGCCGCGCAGCAGCGAGACCATGAACAGCCAGTAGCCGACGCCGATGGTGATACGCGCCCAGCGCGGCACTTCCGGATCTGGCGATACGTATCCCTCGATGAAACCGCATACGAGCAGCAGCAACACCAGCGCGAACATCACGCGCACGCTTTCGGCGGCGGCCGCACGGAATGCCTCGCTGCGCGTGAGCGCGCCAGGGCGCACCAGCGCCTCGCCCATGTACGCGCCGGCGGCGCCGGCCAGGCAGATACACGACAACTCCACGCAGCCATGCGCGATCACGAAGTCGAACAGTCGTCCCGCGAGATCGTGCTGACCCGTGAAGGCGAACACCGCGCCCAGCGACAGGCCGTTCAGGCCGATGATGTAGAACGTGCCAAGACCGAACACCACGCCCGAACAGAACGCGAACAGCGCGACGATGATGTTGTTGGTCAGGATGTCGATCGACAGGACCGCGGACGGCGTGACATTGAGCAGGCCATCGGTCCACAGCTCGCCGCGTTCGACGGTGGCGATGAGACGCGGACTCGCGAACATCGCGATGAGGTCCGGGTAGGTGAAGATCAGCCACGCGCCCGTGACCGCGGATACCACGAACAGCAGCGCGACACCGAGCACGTGGATACGCATGCGCCCCATCGCCGCCGGGATCCGCTCGCGCATGAGCGAGTGCGCGGCCTGCCAGAAGCGGGTCGCGGGGCGGGTGATGACATCGTGCAGGTCCGCATACACCGCTTCGAGATATTCCGCGGAGCGCGCCCCGGATGGATCCTCCGCAAGCCGCGCGACGCCGAGCTCGCGTGCGGCGCGCCGGTAGTCTTCAACTACCGCCAGCGCATCCGGCACGTCGCTGCCGCGCCTTCGGCCCAACGCGGCGGCGCGCTCGCCGGCTTCGTTCCACCGGGCGTGTTTGTCAGGCGTGCCGCGCAACGCGTCGAGCTTTTTCAGAAACGGGGCGCGTTCCACCGCGAGCACCGTGCCGGCGGCGATATCGCCCAGCCGCAGATGACGGCGTCCGAACATCACGAACAGCAGGCCGACGATGTACAACACGGGTAGTGAGTCCACCAGGCGGAAGATATTGCGCGTGACCAGCGGGCCGAGCGTCGGCACGCGCCCTTCGACGGTGAGCACGCGGATGCCCGTGAGGCGCTTGCCCGGCGTGCGCCCCGCCATCAGCGGCTCGAGAATCAGGTGATAACAGAAGTAGATGATCGTGGCCGGCAGCACGCCGGCCAGTCTCCACAGAGTTTCATCGGCGGCGGGCACTTCGAAATCGAGATTGCCGAGGATCGCCCACGCGGCCAGCAGGAAATACGTCACCGCGAGCGCGAAGCGGATGATCCAGTCGAGGATGAAGGCGATGGTGCGTGCGCCGGGGCCCGCGAGCACGATGCGCGCATCGATGCCCGTCGCGCTGGGCACATCGATGGCCGGTGGCGCCGCGAGGCCGCCCGTTCCACGGGCGGCGGCCGGCACTGCCGGGGAGCTCACGCCGCGCCTCGCTGCTCTTCCTCCGCGAGCTGCTCCGCCTGGTGCTCGTGTTGCAGGGCGTCGAGCAGTTCGTCGATCCGGCCCTGCATGATGTCGGCGAGTTTGTAGAGCGTGAGGTTGATGCGGTGATCGGTCACGCGCCCCTGCGGGAAGTTGTACGTGCGGATGCGCTCGGAGCGGTCGCCGGTGCCGACCTGCAGCTTGCGATTCTGCGCGATCTCGCTGTCGCGCTTCTGCTGTTCGGCAGCTAACAACTTCGCCTTCATCAGGGCCATCGCGCGCGAGCGGTTCTTGTGCTGCGAACGTTCGTCCTGGCACTCGACCACGAGGCCGGAAGGCAGGTGCGTGATACGAATGGCGGAGTCGGTCTTGTTGACGTGCTGGCCGCCGGCGCCCGAGGCGCGAAACGTATCGACGCGCAGTTCGGCAGGATTCAGATCCGTGGCTTCGACTTCGTCGGGCTCGGGAAGAATGGCGACGGTGCAGGCCGAGGTGTGAATGCGGCCCTGCGCTTCGGTGGCCGGCACGCGTTGCACGCGGTGCACTCCGGATTCGAACTTGAAGCGTGCGAACGCGCCGTTGCCCGCGATGCGGCTGATGATCTCGCGATAACCGCCGTGTTCGCCCGGGCTTTCCGACAGCGTTTCCACCGTGAAACCGTGCGTCTCGGCGTAACGCGCGTACATGCGGAACAGGTCGCCGGCGAAGATCGCGGCCTCGTCGCCGCCGGTGCCGGCGCGCACTTCGAGATAGATGTTCTTATCGTCGCGCGGGTCGCGCGGAATCAGCAGGGCCTTGAGCGCCTCTTCGGAGTGCGCGAGATCGGGGTCGAGGCGCTTGATCTCCTCGCTGCCCATCTCGCGCATACCGGCATCGGAATCGTCCTGCATTTCGCGCGCCGATTTCAGCTCGCGCTCGAGCGCCTGGAATGCACCGAACTTCTCGGCGACCGGCGTCAGGCGGGCATATTCCACCGACAGATCGCGGAACTCGCGTTGTCGGCCGATGACAGCGGGGTCCGCCAGCATCCGGCCTATTTCTTCATAGCGGTCGACCATTTTTTCGAGCCGCAGTCGTATCGTGTCTTTCACGCGAACCATTGTAAGGGGCGAAGGTCCAGTTATAGTGCCCTCCATGCAACGAAACGCGTTTCTTCCGGCCGGTTTCCGCGCTCTTGCGCTAGCCCTGGCCGCGCTCATCCCCGTCAGCGCGGGTGCGCTGTCCACCACCAATTCCGATAACGCCGACCTGGTCCTCGCGGACATGGCGTTGTCGCGCGGCGATTGCCGCGGTGGTTCGGACCGTTATCTCAAGGCCGCGCTCGGCACCAGCGACGCGAAGATTTCGGAGCGCGCCAACAAGGTCGCGGCCGAATGCCAGCAGATCGGCGCGGCGGCACGCGCCGCGCGGCGCTGGCAGAAGCTCGATCCCGGCAATGCCGGCGCGGCGGCGGCTGTCGCGCTGGCGGCGACTCGTCTGTACGAAGTGCAGGAGGCGAGTGCGGCCATCCTGCGCACCCACGAACTCGGCGGCGACGAGGCGCTGGTCAAACTCATCGGCGAAGTCAGCGATTCGGGTGGGACGGCCATCGCGCTCGACACGCTGCGTCCGCTGCTCGAATCGAAAGAAGTCTCGGATCGCGTGCTCTCGTCCGGCATCGACCTCGCGCTCGAAGCGTTCGACTTCAAGACCGCGCACAAACTCGCGGATCGCATGTTGGACAACGAGCCCGCCTCGGGCGCCGCGCGTGCGCAGCTCGCGCGCGTGCTCACGGCCGAGGGGGATTCCGTCGGCGCCATCGCCATTTCTCAGGAAGCCGCGGCGCTCGAACCCGATACGGAGCGCTTCGCGTATGCGGATACCTTGCTGCGGCTCGACCGTCTCGACGAGGCGCGTCAGGAACTCGAAAGCATGCGCACGGATGCATCCGTGCGCGACGAGGCGGATCTGCGGCTCGGCAAGCTCGCGTACCAGGCGGGGGACATGACGGAAGCCGGCCGGCGCTTCGGTGGGCTGATCAGTTCGCAGGCTGCCGCACCCGAAGCCTTCTTCTATCTATCGTCCATCGCGGAACGCGAAGGCCGCACGGATCTGGCGCTCGAGGGTTACACCAAGCTCGCCGAAGCGGGCGCCGGGCTCATCGTGCGCGGCCGCGCCGCGCGCCTGCTCATGCAGCGCGACAATCGCGTGGCCGCCTTCCAGCTGCTCGATGAATTCGCCGCCAAGGAACGCTCCGAATCGCTCGACGTGGAATTCGCCAAGGCCGCGCTGCTCGACGACACCGGGCACATCACCGAGGCCATCGCGCTGCTGCAACTGGCGCTGGAACGTTTCCCCGATCATCCCGGCGTGCGTTACCAGATCGCGCTCACGCAGGAAAAAGCGGGCCTCACCAGGGATTCGGTGAAGAGCTTCGAGAGTCTGCTGCGCGAGCGCCCCGAAGATGCCAGCCTGCTCAACGCGCTCGGTTATTCGCTGGCGGATCGCAACCAGAAACTGCCGCGCGCCGAATCCATGATCCGCAAGGCGCTCAGCGTCTCGCCTGACAACCCGGCATTTCTCGACAGCCTGGGATGGGTGATGTTCCGGCGCGGCGATATCCCGGGCGCGCTGCCGCATCTCGAACGCGCGTATCGCATCTTTCCGGATGCGGAGATCGCCTCGCACTGGGGCGAATTGTTGTGGGTGAGCGGCAAACAAACCGAGGCGCGCGCGTTGTGGGCGCGGTCGCTGGCGCGGCAGCCGGATTCCAAGCCGCTGCGCGCGACCATCGAACGGCTCACGGGCACCAAGATGGAGTCGCCGGACAAGCCCAAGGCGGACGAGAAGGCGCCGGACCCGGACGAGACGCCGCAACCCGAGCTTTCCCCGGCTCCCACCGCCACGAGTAGTTAGGCACACGCCCGTGCTCCGCGCCGCCGCGCGAACCGCGTTGGCTGTCCTGGGCGTCGCCGCGTTGCTGGCGGGTTGCCGGACCGCGCCACCTCCCGCCGCGGTCATCGGGCCGGGTGCGGACGCTCCCTGGGCCGAGCAGCGCGCGGCGCTCGAAGATTTTGCCAGCTATCACCTCACCGGTCGCGTGGCGGTCGCGGCGAACGGGCAGGGCTTTTCGGCCGGCTTGAGATACACACAGCAACCGAAACGCTCCGATCTCGCGCTCGATGGGCCGCTCGGCATCGGCGGGTTGCGTGTCGAGCTCGAAGGCGATGACCTCCGGATCTTCACCAGCCGCGGCGAGCAACTCGACGGGGTCGCGGCGCGTACCGAACTGGAGCGGCGGCTCGGGTTTGTTTTGCCGCTGGCCGAGCTGCGCTGGTGGTTGTTAGGAGTGCCGATGCCTGGCACCGGCACCTCCAGCGTCATACAGGAGGCGGAGGGCGGCGAGATCCACGCGTTCGAGCAGAACGGCTGGCAGGTGCGCATCGAATCGCGCGCCCCGGGCCTCGGGTTTGCGTTGCCGAAGCGGCTCACCGCCGAGCGTGAGGGCGCGCGTATGAAACTCCTGGCCGAAACCTGGCGGCCGTGAGCGCCTCGTCCTGGCCGGCACCGGCCAAGCTCAACCTGATGCTGCATATCCTGGGCCGGCGCGCCGACGGGTATCACGAGCTGCAGACGGTGTTCCGGTTGATCGATCTGTGCGATCGCATCGAGATCGAAGTTCGCGACGACGGCGTCATCAACCGGCTGTCGGGTCCCGCCAGCGTCGCCGAAACTGACGATTTGACGGTGCGCGCAGCTCGGGCATTGCAGGCGGCGACGGGAACCCGGCTGGGCGCGCAAATTGCCATAAAGAAGAGCATTCCGATGGGTGGCGGGCTCGGGGGCGGCAGTTCAGATGCCGCGACGACGCTGATGGCGCTCAACCAAATGTGGCGTACAGGCCTCGATTCGGCGCAGATCGCGGCCATTGGCGCCACGTTGGGCGCCGATGTGCCGGTTTTCGTCTCTGGACGGTCCGCCTGGGCTGAGGGGATCGGCGAAAGGCTCACGCCGGTGCAATTGGGCGTCGATGCCTGGTACCTGGTCATCTTTCCGGGCGTGGCGGTTCCCACGGCCACGGTATTCCAGGCTGCTGAATTGACACGGAATTCACCCCCAACCACAATGCGCGGCTTTTTGGAAACGGGCGGGCGGAACGATTGCGAGGCAGTCGTGCGCGCGCGGTTTCCCGCGGTGGGTGAGGCGTTGGACTGGCTGGGCCGGCACGCGACGGCGCGATTGACGGGTACGGGTTCCTGCGTGTTCGCGGAATTTTCGCGCGCGGCGGACGCCGAACGCGTCGCGGCGCGAGTGCCCGACACGTGGCGCGCGTACGTGGCGCGCGGGCTCGACAGCTCTCCTTTGTTAGAAGAGCTGGGCCGCCGCTCGAAGAGTTAGGCCGTTGGGGTGTCGCCAAGTGGTAAGGCAGCGGGTTTTGATCCCGCCATTCGGAGGTTCGAATCCTTCCACCCCAGCCAAGATTTGATTCGGGACCTGAATATCGTGGAGGTTGAGCGGTGGATTCGGAGACGCTGACACTGTTCGCGGGCAATGCCAATCCGGCGCTGGCTCACGACATCGCGCGTCATCTGACGACGCCGCTCGGTCGCGTCTACGTCGGCAGGTTCTCCGACGGCGAAGTGAACATCGAGCTGATGGAAAACGTGCGCGGTCGCGATGTGTTCATCGTGCAGCCCACCTGTCCGCCGGCCAATGATCACCTGATGGAACTGCTGGTGATGGTCGATGCCTGCCGGCGTGCGTCGGCAGCGCGGATCACCGCGGTGGTGCCGTACTTCGGGTACTCGCGCCAGGATCGCCGGCCGCGCGCCACGCGCAGCGCGATCACCGCGAAGCTGGTGGCGAACATGATCCAGAGCGCGGGGGTGAATCGTCTGCTGACGATCGACCTGCACTCGGATCAGATCCAGGGATTTTTCGACATCCCGGTGGACAATGTGTACGCGTCGCCGGTGTTGTTAGGCGATGCGTACCGGCAGCGGTACGAGAACATGATCGTGGTGTCGCCGGATGTCGGCGGCGTGGTGCGCGCACGGGCGCTGGCGAAGCGGCTCGATGACGCGGACCTCGCGATCATCGACAAACGCCGGCCGCGGCCGAACGAGTCGAAGGTGATGAACATCATCGGCGATGTCGCGGGCAAGACCTGCGTGCTGGTCGATGACATGGTGGATACGGCGGGCACGCTGGCAGCGGGCGCGCAGGCTTTGAAGGACGAGGGCGCGGTGAAGGTGGTGGCGTACATCACGCACGCGATCCTCTCCGGCAATGCCATCGAGAAGATCACGAAGTCGGCGATCGACGAACTGGTGGTGACCGACACCATCCCGTTGTCGGCCGCGGCGAAACAATGTGGACGCATCCGGCAGATGTCGGTTGCGGGGTTGCTGGCCGAGACCATCCGTCGCATCCGCGACGAGGATTCGGTCAGTAGCTTGTATTTGGACTGAGTGGTGCCGGGGAGGAGTGGTGCCGGGGTGCAATTCTCGTAATTAAGCCGACATTCGCGCAGGTCGCGACGTTGGCTTAATTACGAGAATTGCACCCCGGCACCACTCCTCCCCGGCACCACTATCTTAGGTGGCGGCACTGGTCGCGGTGTCCGCCGGTTGTTAGATGTAACTGGAGTTTTACAAATGCGTATTTCATTCGAACTCGCCGCCGAGTTCCGCGATGGCCAGGGCAAAGGTGCGAGCCGCCGCCTGCGTCACGAGGGACGAGTGCCGGCAATCCTGTACGGGGGCCATCAGGAACCCCGTGCCATCACTCTCAATCACCAGAAGCTGATGACGCTGGTGGACAACGAGAAGTTCTACTCTTCGATCATCAACCTGAGGGTGGGCGACAAGACGCAGGCTGCGATCGTCAAGGATCTGCAGATGCATCCGGCGCGCAACGCCATTCAGCACCTCGACATGCAGCGCGTCGTGGAGACGGAGAAGATCCGCATCCACATCCCGATTCACTTCAAGGGTGAAGCCGCTTCCCCGGGCGTGAAGTCGCAGGGCGGCGTGGTCTCGCACCGCGTTGCCGACGTCGAGATCTCCTGCCTGCCGAAGGATCTGCCCGAGTTCATCGAGCTCGATCTTTCGAAGATGGAGATGAACCAGTCGAAACATCTGTCCGATCTGCCGCTGCCGGAAGGCGTGAGCATCCCGTCGATCTCCAAGGGAGACGCCGTGGTCGTCACGATCCATCCGCCGCGTGCGGAAGAGCCGGAGCCGACCGCCGAAGCCGCTGCCGCGACGCCTGCCGAAGGCGCCGCCGCTGCTCCGGCCGAAGGTGCGGCTGCCGCCGGTGCGAAGGCGGGCGATGCCAAGGCGGCTCCCGCTGCCGCTGCCCCCGCGAAGAAGGAAGGCGGAAAGAAGTAAGCTGTTTGGGACGGGGCGGGCGCAGGTCCGCCCCCTCCTTACTAACTACTTCGTCGATATTGGCAGCGGCGCGCACTTCAAACGGCGCGCCGCTGCCGCTTCTACGACGACAAATCGATGGCCGGCAACGTTCTCAAACTCATCGTCGGGCTGGGCAATCCCGGGTCCGAGTACGCGCGCACGCGGCACAATGCCGGCTTCTGGCTGGTGGATGAGCTGGCGCGCCGTCACGGCGGCACCTTCCGCAGCGAAGGCAAACACCAGGCCGAATTGGCGCGCGTGCGCATCGGCGGCGAGGAAGTCTGGCTGGCCAAACCCATGAGCTTCATGAACCGCAGCGGCGGACCGGTCTCGAGCATTCTCGGTTTCTACAAGATCGCGCCCACGCAGATGCTGGTGGCGCACGATGAAATCGATCTGCCGAGCGGCACGGTGCGGTTGAAGGAAAGTGGCGGCCACGGCGGCCACAACGGACTGCGCGACATCATCGCCGCGCAGGGAGATGTTTTCTGGCGCTTGCGCATCGGCGTGAGCCATCCCGGCGCCAAGGACGACGTCGTGGATTTCGTGCTGACGCGCGCCGGCGCGGACGAACAGCGCGCGATCGACGAAACGATCGTGGCCGGGGCGGACGCGATAGAGGAGATGCTGCGCTCGGGCGCGCAGATCGCCATGAACAAACTACATATGCGTGCGGTCCCGAAGCCCGCCGCCAGCTGACGAACACGGAGAATTGAATGGGCATCAAGTGCGGCATCGTCGGGCTTCCCAACGTCGGCAAGTCCACGCTGTTCAACGCGCTGACACGCGCGCAGATCGCGGCGGAGAACTATCCGTTCTGCACGATCGATCCGAACGTCGGCATCGTGCCGGTGCCGGACCTGCGGCTCGACGCGTTGTCGAAGATCGTGGAGCCCGAGAAGGTCGTGCCGACCACGGTGGAGTTCGTCGACATCGCGGGCCTGGTCGCCGGCGCGTCGCAGGGCGAAGGCCTGGGCAACAAGTTCCTCTCGCACATCCGCGAGACGGACGCGATCGCGCACGTCGTGCGCTGCTTCGAGGATGCGGACATCGTGCACGTGTCGGGCCGCGTCAATCCGCTCTCCGACATCGACATCATCGACACCGAACTCGCGCTGACGGATCTTCAGTCCGTGGAGAAGGCCGTGGACCGGAACACCAAGGCGGCCAAGGGCGGCGACAAGGATGCCGCGCGCAAGAAGGAACTGTTCGAGCGCATGCAGAAACACCTCGACGACGGCAAGCCGGTGCGTTCGATGGGCCTGACGAAAGAAGAGAAAGCCGACAGCCAGGAGCTGCACCTGCTGACCGCGAAGCCGGTCATGTACGTGGCGAACGTGAAGGAAGACGGGTTCACCGGTAACCCCCATCTCGATACGGTGACCGCGCGCGCCAAGGCGGAAGGCGCGGTGGTGGTGGCCGTCTGCGCCGCCATCGAAGCCGAGATATCGCAGCTCGAGGAAGCCGATCGCGCGGATTTCCTCAAGGACCTCGGGCTCACGGAGCCGGGATTGAATCGCGTGATCCGCGCCGGCTACGACTTGTTAGGCCTGCAGACCTATTTCACCGCCGGCGTGAAAGAGGTCCGTGCCTGGACCGTGCGCGGTGGCTCGACCGCGCCGCAGGCCGCGGGCGTCATCCACACGGATTTCGAGCGCGGCTTCATCCGTGCCGAAGTGATCGCGTACGACGACTTCATCAAATACAAAGGCGAGGCGGGCGCAAAGGATGCCGGCAAGCTGCGCCTCGAGGGCAAGGAATACCTCGTCAAGGAAGGCGACGTCATGCACTTCCGCTTTAACGTGTAGTTGGGGCAGGCCACCCGGCTCCTTCGAACAGGCTGGGAAACGGAGCGCGGCTCAGCGCGGGATCGCCGCGATCGCTTTGCCGAGAGCCTCGCAGTTGTCCAGCCTTCCGTAGCTGCACTGGGCCAGGTTGTCGGCGCCGTTGGCGATGCCGCCCACGGGGATGCCCACGTCGGCGGCCTGATGACCGAGTGCAATGCAGGCATCCATGTCGCCCGCGTAGCAATCCTGCGCGTTCTTCGCGGCCTGATTGATCGCCACCACGGGCACGCCCGCGGCCATTGCCGCTTTTTCCCCGAGACGCACGCAGGCCCCGTAGTCCTTCTCGAAACATTGCTTCGTCAGCAAGGCCACTTCGCCCGCGGTTTCCCCGGGAATCTCCACGCCGGCGGCCCGCGCCCCGGCAGCGCCTAACTTGGCACACGACACCACATCGCCATTCACGCAACCCGACGCGTCGGTGGCCAGATCCACCGCATCCCTGATTTCGGGCGGCAGCTCGATCGCGCGGGCGGCGAGGTCGACGGCGAGCGCCGCACAGGCGAATGCCACGCCATCGAGGCAGGCGTAGGCCTGCGCGATTTCGGGCGAGTAGACGATCGTCGCGACGGCCGCTTCTCCGAGCCCTTGCCCGATGCCCGTCCAGATGTGCACGAACTGATCGACCACGTTGTTGCGATCATTCTTCGCCGTGCACTGGAAGAAGCGATGCGATTCGGATTGCGGCGGGTAACCGACCGAGACGTACGCCCTCCGGTCCTCGCAGTGCTGCCAGATGCCCATGAAATGGACGCATTCGTCGACCTGGCTCTCGATGCCCTGATTGCCGTTGCTCCAGCTGCGAAACGCGTTGGAGCAGGCGGCGGCATGTGCGCCGTAGATAGGGCCAAAATTGGCGGTCGTGATCGTGGCGCCAGTGTGGCTGTGATCGTCGATCACGGCGCGCATCACCTGGGAGTCGTCGAGCGTGAATATCTCGCGCCGGGCATTGTCCGGCGCCGGCCGAACTACTCCCGCGAGTGCCGCGCCCAGCGGCCACGATCCCGACGTTCCGGGCTCCGTGATCTCGTAGGAGAACGCGCCCGGGCCCGGCTTCCATGCGCCGTTGTTGATTTTCCAGGCCATGATGAGCCGATCGCGGACCCCGACCGTGACGACTTCGAGCCGCGCGGCCTGCGGATCCCACAACGCCAGGATATCCGTGCCTTGCTTCGCGATCGCAGGTCCGCCGATGACCACGGGACCATTCCAGCGTCCGTTGTGCGCCTTCCAGGCGACGTTGATCGCGCCCACGCGGTTCACCGCGAAGACTTCCAGCTGCTCGTTGAGCGGCTGCCAGATCGCCGCGACCTTCGCGTGCGGATACGCAAAGCCCGCGGGGGAGAGGTTGAACGGTGGCGCCCAGCGGCCGTTGTGCTGTTTCCACACGCCGCGCAACGCGCCGGTGGTGTCGACCCAGAACACTTCGAGCTGCTCGTTGAGCGGCTGCCAGACGGCGGCGAGTGGCGCACCGGCCGGTGCGATTCCGGGTGGCGACAGCGCGACCGGCCCCTGCCAACGTCCGTTCTGCGCCTTCCATGTGAGCTTGACCGTGCCGCTGGCATCGATCGCGAATACCTCGAGCTGGTTGTTCAGCGGCTGGAACACCGCGGCGACATGCGCGCCGGGCGGCGCGAAGTTGGGCGGCGTGATGTAGCTAGGCGCAGCCCAGCGGCCGTTGTGTGCCTTGTAAGTGACCGTCAATGCGCCGTTCATCGCGACCGTGAATACTTCGAGCTGTTCGTTCAGCGGCTGCCAGATCGCAGCCAGGGGCGCGCCGGCCGGCGCGAGTCCCGGAGCGGACAGGGCGAATGCGGCTTCCCAGTAGCCGTTGTGCTGTTTCCAAACGTCCTTGAGCCTGCCCTGGGGATCGATGCCGAAAACTTCGACTTGCTCGTTGATGGGCTGGTAAACCGCCGCGAGCGCCGGTGCGGTCGGCAACCGGAAGCGCGGGCGATCGACGGGAATGCGATCGCGCGCGGGCGTCACGCGGGGGATGGGAGTCACCTCGCGCACCGTGTCGCTCGGTTGCAGACGCTTGCCGGGCGGCGTAGCGCTGGTCGCAGGCGGCAGGGCGGGCGTGGCCTGCGCGGGCTGAACCACGGTCGTCGTCGTGCGGGCGCGCACAGTCGGAGATTGAGACCAGCCCATGGTGCTGAAGGTGATCAGGCCGACGAAAACACGCGCTACGAGACTCTTCATGATCGCTTCCCTGATCGAGGACGTGGCCCCATAACAAGGAATACGCAGCCGACCGCACGGATTGGACATCCGCGGCGAAGATTCAAACCTTGTTGGCGACGCGCCGGACCTGAGCGCGCCGCTGGGCAGTCGATTTGCCGCCCGACTAGCGTTTCTTCTGCTTCGACACTTTGAGCAGGTGTTCCGCTTCGTAGTCCGCGAGCGGCACGTTCAAGCTCTTTTTCTGCGGCACGAGCATCGGCATCGACATCGTGTCGCTCTCGCCAATCCGCAGCAGCTTCGCCATCTCCGGTGCTTCGACCGGCCGCGCGATGTAGAAGCCCTGCGCCAGCGTGCAGCCATGCGTGGCGAGAAACTCCAGCTGCTCCTTCGTTTCGACGCCTTCGGCGACAATCTTGAGGCCTAACTGCCGGCCCATCGCGATGATGGCCGCGCAGATGGCCGCGTCGTTCGAGTCGCGGCCCAGGTCCGCCACGAACGAGCGGTCGATCTTGAGCGCTTCGATCGGGAAGTGTTTCAGATAGGCGAGCGAAGAATAACCCGTGCCGAAATCGTCGATTGCGACGTGCACGCCAAGCTCTCGCACCGCACGCACGGCCAGCGCCGCGGCGGTCTCGTCCACCATCAACAGACTTTCGGTGATTTCGAGCTCGAGGCACGCGCCCGGCAGTCCCGCTTCATCCAGGTGCGCGAACACCCAGTCCGGGAATCCCGGCGCTTCGAACTGCGCGCCCGACACGTTCACGGCCACACGCAGATCGCGGCAACCGGCTTTCCACCATTCCGCGATCTGTTTCAGCGCCTGGCGCATCACGAGATCCGACAGCGGAACGATCAGGCCCGATTCCTCTGCGATCGGAATGAATTCATCCGGCGGCACGATGCCGCGGGTCGGATGGCGCCAGCGCACCAGCGCTTCCACGCTCGCAATGCGTCCCGTCGCGACTTCGATCTGCGGTTGATAGACGAGGAACAGCTCGTTCGCCTCGAGCGCATGGCGCAGCTCCGTCTCGAGCTCCAGCCGCGCGACCGAGCGTGCGCGCATGTGTTCGCTGTAGATGACGCCGCGATTGCCACCCGAAGTCTTGGCTTCGTGCAGCGCGAGCCCGGCGGTACGCAGTAGTTCGTCCGCAAAGCTGCCGTGATCGGGGAAGATGGCGATGCCGATCGTGCACGTGACGAAGAAATCGCGATGCCGGATCAGGAACGGCGATGCAAACGCCGCCGTGATGTTGGTAATGACGTTCTGCACGTCGGCATCGGACTGCAGGTGACGGATCGCCACCGCGAACTCGTCGCCCGCGAGACGCGCGAGCGGCATGGTCACCGCGCCATCCTGTTCTAGCTTGAGGAAGGTGCCGAGGCGCGAGGCGACGGCCTGCAACAACGCGTCGCCGGCGCCGTGGCCGATGCTGTCATTGATGCGCTTGAACTGGTCGAGGTTCACCCGGACCACCGCGAAACGTTCGCCGGTCGTGGCAGCCTCGCGGCGCGCTTCTTCCAGCAGCTGCAGCAAGTACTGCCGATTGGGCAGCTGCGTGAGTGGATCGAAGAACGCCAGCTCGCGGATGCGATTGGCGGCGCGGTGACGCTCGGTCACGTCGCGCAACACCAGCAGCAGGCGGCCGCGATCGTAGGGCACGATGCGGGTTTCGAAGCGCCGTTCGATGCCCTCGCGCAGGCACTCGAATTCGACCTCGGTGCGCTCGTTGCGCACGCGGCAATCGTCGAGCGCGTGGGCAATGGCGCGCGCCGCGTCGCCGGTCACGAGCTCCGTAACCTTCTGATCGGCCCGCATGCCGCCGGCCAGGAAGGGATGGTTGTCGGTCGCGCCGAGCCGGTCGACGATACGTCCCTGGAGATCGACCACCAGCAGCAGGTCGGGCAGGGCATCCAGCATCGCGCGCTGCCGGCCTTCGCTCTCTTCGAGCTCCTGCACCAGGCGGCCGCCGCGCACCAGGTACTGCACCCGGTGGCCTAACAAGTTCCAGTTGATGGGCTTGGCGAGGAAGTCTGTCGCGCCCACATGATAAGCCTGGTTGATCGAGGCCACGTCGTCGCGGCCCGTGACCATCATGATGGGCAGGTGGGCGCCACCTTCGCGCGAGCGGATGGCCTTGCAGGCGTCGTAGCCGTTCATCGACGGCATTTCGACGTCCATGAGCACGGCGTTGCATTCGCCCGTTTCCACGGCGGCCACCGCCGCCATGCCGTCGGCCGCTTCCGAAACCACGAAGCCGCTGCGCTCGAGCGCGCGGCGCATCAACAGGCGCGAGCCCCCATCGTCGTCGACGATGAGGACGTGGATAGGTATGCCCCCCGTCGGCTGCATGGTCAGGCGACCTTGGCCGAGTGTTCGAGCGCTTCGAGCTCGGACAACGCGACGGTGCGCTGCGCGCGCAACTGCGTCATCGTCGCGGGCAGGCCGGCGATGTCGCCCTGGCGCGCCGAAGTCTCGATCTTGCGCGCGATGGCTGCGACGTTGGTCGCGCCGAGGTTCGCGCTCGAGCTCTTCAGCGTGTGCGCCGCGCGCGCCACCGCATCGGCGTCGCCGACCTTCATGCCATTCTCGATGTCGGCCAGCAGCTGCGAGGAATCGTCTCTATAGAGCGCGATCAGCCGGGAGAGCAGGCGGTCCGCGCCGTCCGGGTCGAGCTGGCGCACGGCCTCGATGGCCGAATGGTCGAGCGTCACCTTGTTGGCCGCCGAGCGCGAGACCTTGCTAGGCAGCAGGATGTTGCGCAGCTGCGCCAGCGTGAACGGTTTGGCCAGATAGTCGTTCATGCCCGCGGCGAGGCAGGCTTCGCGGTCGCCGGCCAGAGCGTTCGCCGTGAGCGCCACCACGCGCGTCGGCTCGAGCTTCTTCATCATTTCGCGCTCGCGCAGCTTGCGTGTGGCGATGAAGCCGTCCATGACGGGCATCTGGCAATCCATCAACACCACGTCGAATTCCTGCTTCTCGAGCGCGTCGAGAGCCTCGACGCCGTTGCCGGCGTGCATCGCATCGCAGCCGAGACGCTGGAGCATTTCGAGCGCGAGCGTGCGATTGACCATGTTGTCCTCGACCAGCAGCACCGACAGGTGATCGAGGATGGGTTCGTTTTCCGGTGCGCGCATGGCAGGCGCCGAACTGACTTCGTGGAAAGGCACGGCCTGCAGCGCTTCGTGCAGCGCACGCCGCAACATGCTCTGCCGGACGGGTTTGGAGAGACGGCGCATCGGCGCGAGCTGCGTGACGAGCCCCGCTTCGATGTCGTCCGCCACCGAGCTCACCATGATCGCGGGGATGGACTTCCACTGCGAATTGCGGCGTACACCTAACAACCAGTCAACGCCGTTCTGCTCGGGCATGTGCCAGTCGAGCACGATGATCTTGGGCAGCGTGTTCGACGCCTGCATCTTGTTGAGATGCGCCTGCGCTTCCATCGCGCTGAACGCAGTAGAGACGACGAAGCCCCAGGCTTCGAGCTGCGAGCCGAGGATTTCGACGTTGATGGCGCTGTCGTCCACCACCAGCACGCGCGTGCCGGGGGCGAGCATCAGGCCCTGCGAAGTATCCGAGGCGATGGCCGGCGCCGCCGGCAGCGTGATGGCCAGCGAGAAAGTAGAGCCGACGCCGGGCTGGCTGACCATCGTGATGTCGCCGCCCATGAGCGTGGCGAGCTGACGGCTGATCGCGAGTCCGAGTCCCGTGCCACCGAAGCGGCGCGTCGTCGAGCCGTCTTCCTGCACGAACGCGTCGAAAATCGCCGCTTGATTCTCGGGGAGGATGCCAGTGCCGGTATCCACGACATCGATGACCAGCGAGACGTGCGTCTCCGAAGGGTTGATGCCGCGCAGCCGCATCAACACGTGACCGCTGGCGGTGAACTTGAGCGCATTCGAGACAAGGTTCATGAGGATCTGGCGGATGCGCAGCTCATCGCCCTTGGCCCAGCGGTGCAGATAGGGGTCGATGTCGAGCAGCAGCTCGATGCCCTTCTGATGCGCGCGTTGCGCGAACAGATCGATGACTTCTTCCACCACCTGGCGGATGTCGAGGTCCTGCGCTTCGAGGCGCAGCTTGCCGGCTTCGATCTTCGAGAAGTCGAGGATGTCGTTGATGATGGCGAGCAGCGCGTCGGCCGAACTTTGGATCGTGGCCGCGAAGCGGCGCTGGCGTGGATCGAGCTTCGAATCGAGCAGCAGCTCGGTCATGCCCAACACGCCGTTCATAGGTGTGCGGATCTCGTGCGACATGCGCGCGAGGAACTCGCTCTTGGCCTTGCTGGCCGCTTCGGCAGTGCGGCACGCCTCGACGGAATCGTTCATCGCCTGGCGCAGCGTCTTGTTCGCCTCCGCGAGGCTCTTGGTGCGCTCGATGACCTGCGCCTCGAGGTATTCGTGCTGCTTGCCGAGCTCCTGCTCGCGGCTCTCGACCTGCTCGAGCATCACGTTGAAGCCGCGCATCAGGTGGCCGATTTCATCGTCGGAGGTCACCTGCGCACGCTTCGAATAGTCGCCACGCTCCGCTGCCTGCATGGTGTCTACCAGGTTCAGCAGTGGCGCCGCGATCTGCCGCTGCACGCGCCGCGCCAGTAGATAGGCCAGCGCGAAGGCGATGACCGAGCTGCCGAGCAGGATCGCCAGCTGCACGATGATGGCCTGCTGCAGCTCGGAGAGGTTGGCGCGCACGTAGAGATGGCCGATGACCTTGCCATCGTCCCGGATCGGGTAGACCAGATGCAGTGCCGTCAATCCGTCGAAGCGGTGCTGGTGATCGTTGCTCTCGATCGCCTCCTGCTGCCATTTCTGGATGGGCGTCAATTCTCCCGAGGCGCTCGGGATCAACATCGTCTTGCTACCCGCGTAGTGCATGAGCACGCGTTTCTGGCCATCGATGAGCAGCGCTTCTTCGACGTTGGGTTCGACTCGCAGCGCACTTACCAGCGCTTCGGCCTGGCCGAAGTCCTGGCTCTGGATGGCCGCGGTGCTGCGGCCCGCGATGACGCGCGCCACGGAGTGCAGGTGCTCATACGCCTCGCTATGGCTGAAGAAATACGAAGACACGCCCTGCGTGAGCGCAGCGATCAACAACGCAATGGAAGCCGTCAGCGCGCTGGCCGCGATGAGCTTCGTGCGTAACGGCAGGTGCGAAAAATCTAGCCTGTTCATTGACGGTACTAGTCCTGACGCCCGACCGAGAGCGTCCCAATGAGGCGTATCGGCTTGTTTGCGCTAACTCTTGATTGGCCTAAGGGGATTTGAGAGCTGGATCGCAACCCGCGAAATTGGGGATGACACCGATTGACAGGGAATATCGCAGCGCATTGGACACGCGCCTGCTAAGTGGTTGTTTTTGTGGGAATTGCTTGACAGCCGCAGGTGGCGCCGCGAGAATCGCGGCCCCCTCGATGAGGGGCCATTCTTTCTAAGATGGCCGGCGTGGAAAGGTAGCTCAGCCGGTTAGAGCACGGCACTCATAATGCCGGGGTCGAGGGTTCGATTCCCTCCCTTTCCACCAATCTTCAAGCGACGAAGTGCCCGCCACCCGGAGCGCCGATCCGGCTGTGGCATTCTGCTTCGATGACTACGCTTCGAACCCGCCGACGACGGTGGTGGCTCGGAGGAGCGATCGCCGCAGCGCTGGTCGCAAGCCTGGCCGTGGTGTTGCTGAAACCGATGCTCGAGCGCGCGATCGTTAAGCGGATCGAGTCCGCAGCCGTGCGTCAGGGAATGATCGCCCGAATCGGTTCGGTGCGCGTCGGTCTGTGGCCGTTCGTGCGCCTTGCGGGCGTCGATCTCGATCTTGGCCACGGAGCGCGACTGCACGCCGACATGATCGCAGCCACGTATCCCGGCCGCGTGCGACTCGCGGTTCGCGCTGCCAATCTTTCGGGCCCGGCGGGCTTGACGGTGAGCTCGGCAGCCTCTGCCTGGTATATGGCGGGCATTCGCGGTGAGCATCTCCAACTCACGTTGATCGAGCCACAGGCCGGCCTTTCGATTCGTCAGCTGAAAGATTCGGAAGGCAGCGGGTGGAACGTCGAGGCTCGCGGGCTCGACATCGGCCATCTGTTCGACGTGCGGCGCGAAGGCTCGCCGTTCCTCGATGGTGGCATCGCGGACGGCCGGGTGAATCTTCGGACGAGCGCCGACGCGATTCGTTTCAATGTGGACATCGGCGCGCGCGGTGCGCGCTTCGGGGCGCTGGCGGACAACGACGGCGGCGATCCACCGCTCGGCGATGCGACGGACGTGACCCTGCGACTCGACGGCGTCTGGCAGCGTGCCGAGGGCGCGATCGAAATCCCCGAGGTCCACGGGACATGGGCCGGTGCGGACCTGTCGGGGTCGATGACGTTGCGCGACGTGGATACCGATCCGAGTGTCGATCTCGTGCTCGGCGTGCGGCAGCTGGATTTCGGGCGACTGCTCGGCGCAGCCGGCCTGGCGGTGCCCGAAAGCTTAGGGTTAACGCCCGGCGGTAGCCGTGATCTTGGATCAGCCTCTATAGAAGTGGGTATACGCGGACGTTCGTCGGCGCCCGCCGATTTAGCAGTCCGCCAGAAGATCGACTTCAGCCCACCTGGCAAGATGCCACCGGCGATCTCGCGATTGCGCCGCGACTTCGTCTTTGCCGCAGGCGATGGACCGGGCCCGCACCGCCCCATCGATGTCTCGGCCTCATCCCCGGACTTCATCGCCCTGCGCGACGTTCCGCCGCTGTTCGTGCGCACCCTGCTGATCTCCGAAGACGCGGGCTTCTACGGGCACAGCGGCATCGACCTTCGCGAACTACCCTCCGCGCTGCTCACGAACTGGTCTCGCGGGGGCGCGGCGCGCGGCGCGTCGACCATCACCCAGCAGTTGGCCAAGAACCTGTTCCTCTCGCGTGACAAGGAGGTCGGACGCAAGCTGCAGGAACTGGCGATTACGTTTCTGCTCGAGTCGGCGCTCGGTAAGGATCGTATTCTCGAAATTTACCTGAACATCATCGAGTGGGGACCGGACCTGCGTGGCCTGCGGCCCGCGGCCCGCCACTATTTCGATTGCGAACCCCAGGCGCTGACGCCGGCCCAGATGGCCTTCCTGGTCGCGATCATCCCAGGGCCGATCAAATACCAGCGGTCGTTTGCGCGTGGCACGCCCGGTCCTGGTCTGCGTTTGTTGATCGACAACCTGCTGGCGAAGTTGCGGTCGGTGCAGGCGATCAGCGAGGAGGAATACAGGCAAGCGCTCAGCGAACCCATCGTCGTTGCCGGCGCGAGACAGCCCGGCTGATTCGGACGGGGCGGGTCAGGCCCGGGAAAAAAACACCTTAGCGGCGAAGGGGCCGGCAGCGCACTCGTGGCCAACAGAATCCGTGCGCGAATCACTATAGTCAGCGCCAGCCATGCGCTGTTCATTACGCAGCCGAAAACCATCGCTGATGTGATCGAAGAAGCCGCCCGCAACAGTGCGCTGTCAGGCAAGTCGCGCTAGTCCCGCGGCTGGCATCCCGACAATAGTTAGGGAGAACTATGTGCCTGCATTGCTCAATCGGCTCGACGAAGGGCGAGTCACGAACCAAAGACGGGCTCGAATACACCTCGGCGTGAACTGCCTTACCGGATAGCGTGGGGGCGCTTCCGCTCCAGACCGCGCGGGTCTACCACGTCACGCTGTCGGCACAGAAGTTGTTCGAGGCGAATGCGCCCGAGCAACTCGACGCCTACTACACGTTGCATCGATTCCCCAAGAACTGAGTGCGCCGATCCGTTGGCGCACCAGACAGCCGTGCGCTAATAACGCCAGGAGGTGAGATCCGCGCCGCGCGGCGCCGTCTTTTCGATACGGTCGAGAATCTTCGGCAGGTACTGCACGTTGTAATGGAGGCGCGACAGATGGTTGGGCAGGTTCGGGTCGCCGTTCCAGCAATGCTCGGCGCGGTCGCCGTACTTCACTTCGCCCTCGTAGGGTGGATTCGTCGTTGATATGAGAAAATCCTCGATGAGATACACGGCGTCGTTCAGGAAGTAGTTGTCGGCGCTGCCGACATAAATGTGCAGCTTGCCCCGCAACCGAGGGCCCAGGGTTTTCCAGTCCCGCTGCAGGATGGCGCTCAGGTCGTAGTGCTCCTTCCAGTAAGCGGCGGTCGTGCGATCGATCTCGCCGGTTTCCTTGTCGAGGATGGGTGCGGGGTAACCATCAGGGCCGACCGGGGAAAAGACGGCTTGCCATATATCGAACTGGCCACCTGAGCGCCCGCGTGAGCCGAGAGCGAGCTCATATTGATTGATCGCCTCGGCGCTGACGAGAGTGCGGCCGAGGTAGTCACGCAGGCCCGGTTGAGCGATTCGAGTGTGCGGACCTTCCTTGTAGAAGGCATTCCTGTCTTCGTAGATGTTGATGTGCGTGTAGGCGCGGAAGTCCACTGGATCGGGGCAGGCGATGAAGGCGCCGTTGTAGTGGTCGGGATAGAAGACTTGCGCGGCGAATGCGGCCCAACCGCCCGTGGAACCGCCATACGTGAAGCGAGCCCATCCTTGGCCGATGCCACGAAAGTGTTTTTCAATCGCCGGTATGAGCTCGGTTTCGAGCGCATCGCCATAGGGCCCGAGATTCGCGGAGTTTACGGAGTACGAATCATCGTAGTAGGGATTCGCGTGTTTCAGCTTGACGATGAGATAGCGCGGGAAGCTCGGCGAAATCCACTGGCGGTAAAACTTGTAGGCCTCCTCCTGCTGGATGCGGTTGTATCCGGATATGCGGAATCGCTCGCTGTAGTCCGGCTTGAGATCCGGATCGGGCGGCTCCGTGCGGAAGCCGTCGAAGGTGTCGACGAAATGGTCTTGGAAAATCATCACGGGATAGCGGGACCGCGGATGGTCGTCAAAGCCCTCCGGCACGAGTACGGTCGCGCCAAGAGTGACGGGGCGGCCCCAGAATTGAGTAAGGAGCTTCGACTGGATCTGGATATGGCGGATGTAGCGGGTGTCCTTCGGGGGCTCGATCGCGGGTATTTGCTGATCGAGGACGACGGAGATGTTTTGCGGTGCGGTGCCGACGGTGATCTTTGCCGGCTTGCTGTAGAGATTGCCGGGAGCGAGGTTCCACTGCTGTCCTTCGCCGCGGTCCATCGGCAGCTTGACCGTGTGGCCATCGGAACGGCGGAACGTCTCGTAGCGATGCAGCAGAATCTGAACGAAGTATTCACCGGGCTTCAGGTCGTGCAGATGGCGGATCGGGTAGCCGAAGGCGGAGTCGTCAATCGTGATGGACTGGCCGGGCCGCATTCCCTCCACGTCCATGCCGAAGGCGATCTGCGTTTTCTCCGACAGGGCGATCTGCATTCGAGGCTCGGCCGCGGGGTCGGTCGAGAGCAGCAGGAACAACCGGCCGTCGAGTGACTCTGCGCTGCGGTCCTTGGGGAAGGAAGCCGAAACTGAAAGGCTCGAAGCGTTAGTCGCGGGCAGGGTCGGCGAACTGCTGATCGCAAAGAGCAGACCGGCGGCGGCGAACGACGGGTGACGAGCGGATGGCGACATGGTGACTCCTCGAAGTTGACTGGCGATCGTCGGCGGCACGGACGGCACCGGCAAGACGCATCCTTTCCGCTCTTCTCACGACAGCTCAGGCTGTCCCGGAAATCGGATTTTCGCTTGAATCTCCGCATGTTCCGACATCATGGCGCCTCATGCCGTTTCGCTTGGTCGCGCCGTTGTGATTGTACTTTTGGGTCCTGGCGCTTCAGCAGATTGACCGCAGAAGCCGCTCCTTCTTGCTCGTCTGGTATCGCCCAGACCACGCTGATGCCCGGCTGGGACTGGCGAAATTTTTCCACCCCCGCCGCCGTCACCTGCGTGTGAGCGAGATAGACCGTCGCCAACGACGGCAAGCGCGCGATCGTGGCGAACGACGCATCCGTCACTTTCGTCTCGTAGAGGTTCAACACCTCGAGATGAGGCAGATCTCCAAGCGCCTTCAGGCTGACGTCGTCGGTCAGCGTCTTGGCCAGATTGAGCCGCTGCAGATTGCGCAGCTTCGAGAGGTCGCCAATCTGCCGTACGGAAATCCGCGCTCCCGAGAGGTCGAGCCGCACGAGTTGTTCCGCGATGGCCGCCAACGGTTCGAGCGATAGTGGCTGCAATCCTTTCTGGTCGAACCGTGCTTCCGCCTGCACCAGCCCGTTGCCCGAATACAAGAACTGAACGCGGAAGGTGTCGCGCAGGGCGTCGAGTACGTGCGGGTCCGGGCGAGCCACTTTTTTTGCCAGCGCCGGCGATTCGGAACTGACGCCGAGTTCCGTGAGGATCGACTGGATGAGCGAAGGTGGATTGGCCGCCAGGATCGTGGTGGAGTCGTCGGCACCGCTCCCGACCCACCACAACAACAACTGGCCTTCGGCCGGCGTCAGCGGCAGCTTGCCAGCGGGCGGCATGGCATCCTTGTGAGACGGAGACAGCATGATGCGGCGAATGAGTTCGCTCTCGTCCGCCTTGCCCGGGACTATGACCTTGCCGCCTTCGCCGCCCTGCATCAGCGCCGCAAATGTATCCAGGCGCAGGCCGCCTTTACTCGAGCGCGAGCCATGGCAGTTGCTGCATTTGTCCATGAAGATCGGTTGGACGGTGGCAAACACGTGCGCCCTGCGCGGATCGATGCCGGCGTTGCGCGACGCCTCGGGCGCGTGCGCGAGGCGCAGCGAATCCGGCAACCATGCATCGGCAATTCCACTGGCGAACGTGAACGTCAGCGTCAGGACCGCCGCCAGACTGACCATGCGCCATCCCCACAGGCGCCGTGCGCCGGGCAGGATGCGCATCAGACCCGACGAAGGATTCGCGAGGTGATGTTTTACCGCAGCCGCGGTGTGCAGCACGACGACGACGCACAGGCCATATGCCAACAGGCGATGCGTGTTCTCTACAAACGCGCCGAAGGTGCTGCGGCCCGCGACGCCGGGCAGCGCGGGCAGTGGCAGGAACCCGAACACCTGGTTCGACGTACCCGGCGAGGTGCTGACGATCAACCACCCCAGCAGGGGAATGACGATCAGGGCGAAGTAGAACGCCCTATGCGTAACCGACGCCGCATATTGCTCCCAGCGCGCTCCGGTAGGTAGCGGTCGCAGGCTCCGCGCACGCGTGGCGATGCGCGCGATCGTGAGCAGCAAGATGCCGATCCCCGCCGACATATGCCACGCCAAGAGACTCGCGCGTTCAGAGCCGCCCGCTTCCGACATTCGCCATCCCAGCGCGACGGCCAGCGTCAGGCCAGCCGCCGTCAACCAGTGGATGGCGATCGTCGAGCGTGAGTAGCGTGAGACAGCTTCAGACAAGGACGGGCTTGATGATCTTGCCAGCGACATCGGTCAGCCGGTAATCGCGACCCTGGAAAGCGAACGTGAGCCGCTCGTGATCGAAGCCGAGCAAGCGCAGCACGGTCGCGTGCACGTCGTGCACGTGGACCGCGCCGCTCACGGGGTCGAAGCCGAGCTCATCGGTCTCGCCGTAGCTCGTGCCGGCTTTGAGCCCGCCGCCCGCCATCCAGATGGTGTTGGCGTAGGAGTGGTGATCGCGCCCGACGAGCTCCAGGTCGAAGTTTCCGCCCTCGCTGACGGGCGTGCGTCCGAACTCGCCAGCCCACAGGACCAGCGTGTCCTCTAACAACCCGCGCTGCTTGAGATCGAAGACCAGCGCGGCCATCGGCTGATCGATCTTCGGGCACAACTTGGTGAGACCCGAGCGGATCTTGCTGTGGTGATCCCAGCCGGCGTTGTCGTTGAGCTGCACGTAGCGCACGCCGCGCTCGATGAGCCGGCGCGCCAGCAGACAATTGTTGGCGAACGATGCTTCGTTCGGCGTCGTGCCGTAAAGCGCGTGCACGTGCTGCGGTTCGTTCCAGACGTCCACAGCCTCCGGCACCGCCGCCTGCATGCGGTTCGCGAGCTGGTATTGCGAGATGCGCGCCAGGATCTCCGGATCGCCGAACGCGCCGTGATTGAGTGCGTTGAGGCGATTGATCGCCGCGACCGACGCCTCGCGATCGGCAGGCGTGAAGCCATCGGGATTCGACAGGTTCAGCACCGGGTCGCCGGAAGCGCGCAGTCGCACACCCTGGTTGGCCGACGGCAGAAAACCTGCGCCGTACGCATCCTTCGCGAGCACGCCATTCGTGTCGCCGGAGGTCAGCACGACGTAGCCGGGCAAGTTCTGGTTTTCGGTGCCGAGCGCGAACACGGACCAGGCGCCGAGCGTGGGTCGTCCCGCGCGCGCATGGCCGCTCAGCATCATCAGCTCCGCAGGGCCATGATTGAATTCGTCGGTCTTCACGGCCTTGAGGAAGGTGACGTCATCGACGACCTTGCTGAAGTGCGGCAGCAGCTCCGAGACCCACGCGCCGGACTGTCCATGCTGCGCGAACTTGAACTGCGGGCCCAGGCAGCGCGGCCGCGATTCGGGAGAGACGGCGAGGAACACTTTTCCCTTGAGGAAGGAATCGGGACAGGCCTCGCCGTGCAGCTTCTCGAGCATCGGCTTGTAGTCATACAGCTCGAGCTGCGAGGGCGCGCCCGGCAGATTGATGTGGATGACGCGTTTGATCCGTGGCGCGAAGTGCGGCAGCAGATCCTGCCCGGCGGCGGCGCGCTCCAGGGGTGCGGCATTCGCCCACAGATCGCGGCTCATCGAGCCGGCGACGGCGAGGGCACCGAATCCGGCGATGGACTCGCGCAGGAAACGGCGTCGCGACTGGATTTCTTTCCGGTTCATCGGGCTACTCCTTGGTCAGCGCGGCATCGAGATTCAGGATGACGTTCGCGGTCAATTGGCGCGCGGTGAGGTCGCCGTCCGGGTGCGCGGCCACCGTCGCGCGGTAGTAATCGCTCAGCGCGGCGAACTCGGCGTCGGAAGGGTCGCGGGCCAGCATCGTCCGGAACGCCCAGCGCAACTGCTCCGCGGAACCGCCGCTCACCGCCGCCATCCCGTTCGCCAGTGCGTTGGTGGCCTCGACGAACTCGGTCTCATTCATCACCGCGAGCGCCTGCAGCGGCGTGTTCGTGCGGCCGCGTTGCGAGGAGGCGATGAATCGGGCGGCGTGATCGAAGGTCTCGAACGTCGGATTGATGTTCTTTCGCTCGACGCGCAGGTAGATAGACCGCCGGTGCGCTTCGACGATGGGAGACGCGCGATCCTTCTCGATCTTCTCGGGCGGCTTGTTTTTGTCGGGCTCCGGTTTCTTCGGTTCGACGTACGCGGGCAGCACCGCCGGTCCAAACTGCTCGAGATTCAAGAGGTTCGTCGCGGCGAGCGCCTGGTCGCGCAGCGCTTCGGCGCTCAGGCGGCTGCGCGGCCCGCGCGCCAGCCACTGATTGCGCGGATCGTCCTCGAACGCGCCCGGCGTCGTCATCGAGCTCTGCTGATACGTGGCCGACGCGACCATCGTGCGCAGCAGGCGCTTCATGCTCCATCCCATGTCGGTCGAGAATTCGACGGCCAGCCAGTCGAGTAGTTCGGGATTCGAGGGCATCTCGCCCTGCGTGCCGAAGTTGCCGACGCTCGGCACGATGCCGTAACCCCACAACTCGGCCCAGAAGCGATTGACCGTGACGCGCGCGGTCAACGGGTTTTTCCGGCTCACCAGCCATTCCGCTAGCGCGAGCCGATCGTGTCGTTCGCCCGACATGGGCGGCATGGAACCGGGGACGTCGGCGCTTTCGGGTTGTTTGAGGTCCGGCTTGCGCCACACGCCGCGCACCAGCAGATGCGTGGGCCGTCGCGCGGCCTCGGGACGCTCGCGCATGATCGGCGTCTGGACGGGCTTGAGGAGCAGGATCTGGCCCGTGAGTTCCTTCCAGCGCTTGCGTACCGGCGCCAGCTCTGGCGCGACTTCGAGCGCGTAGAAATCCGCCAGCCGGCTGCGATCGTTCGGTGTGCGAGTGGCTTCTCCCGTCACGATGATCTTGTCGATTTCGCGGAAGTCGAAGCCGGTCATGTCGCTCAGATAACCCGCGGTGTCGAAGCCCGGCTTGTCCATGCGGAACTTGCGGTGCGCCGCCTCCCACTCGTTACGCGAGGCTACGACGTCGGGCCGGTCACGCGCCGCGAGTAGTTCGAGGCGAATCGCATCGCGCTGCGTGACCAGCGCCGCGCCGCGTGCGGCGTCCGGCTCCGCGAAGTCGTAATACACCGGCCATTCGATGGCGCGTCCCTTTGGAATGCCGGGCTGCGGCCTGTTGCCCTTGTTGTCGGCGTCTTCGGTGTTGTTGAAGAACGCGGTGAGCTTGTAGAAATCGCTCTGGCGGAACGGATCGTAGGTGTGGCTGTGACAGCGCGCGCAGGAAATCGTCTGCCCCTGCCACACCTCCCAGGTGTTCGCCACGCGGTCCATCACCGCTTCGATCCGGAACTCCTCTTCGTCGTTGCGGGTGGGTGTGTTGCGGTGATACGCGGTGGCGATCAACTGGTCGCGCGTCGGCTGCGGCAGCAGGTCACCCGCGAGTTGTTCGACGGTGAAGCGATCGAAGGGCAGGTCGCGATTGAACGCACGGATCACCCAGTCGCGATATTCGAACATCACGCGTTCGGTGTTGTCCTCGTAGCCGATGGAGTCCGCGTAGCGGGCCAGGTCCAGCCACATGCTCGCCCAGCGCTCGCCGAACTGGGGAGAGGAGAGCAGGCGGTCGACTTCGCGCAGGTAACTCGCCTGGCTCGGGTCGGCGCAGAAGCGTTGCGCATCCTGGTAAGTCGCCGGTAGTCCGACGAGATCCAGGCTCACCCGTCGCAACAAGCGGGCGCAATCGGCGCGCGGTGACGGCGTGCGTCCGGCGTGTTCCAGGCGCGCGAGCACGAATGAATCCACGGGGCCCTGGGGCCAGTCGGTGCGCGTCGTCGCGGGCACCGCGGGCTTCACGGGTGCGACGTAGGCCCAGTAGTCCTGCCAGACCGCGCCCTCGGAGATCCAGCGCGTCAGCAGTGCCTTTTCGGCGTCCGTCAGCGCGACCCCGCGCTTCGGCATGTGTTCGCCATTCGTCGCCGGCAGGTTCACGCGGCGCACCAGCTCGCTCTTGCCGGGAGACCCCGGCACGATCGCGAGCAGGCCCGAGCGTGCTGGCTTCAGCGCTTCTTCACGAAACTGGACGCTGAAGTCGCCGAGCTGGCGCACGCCGCCGTGGCAACCGATGCAACTGCGGTTGAGGATGGGGCGGACGTCGCGGTTGAAATCGACCTTCGCTTGCGACGACTGCGCGGAGTGAAGCATCCAGAACGTCGGCACCGACAGTCCGGTCGCAATCGCGAGCGTGAGAGCCCAGCGGCGCGCGTGCTTCACGAAACATTCCCCCGTGCTGAAAACCCTTGCACTGACGCCGATGTTAACGTTATCTTTTTAGAATGCAATATCGCGCCAAAGTTCCGTCGATTCTCGTAGCCGCGCTCATCGCGCTGACCGGCTGCAACCGGCAGACCGAGCTCCCGGGCACCGCTTCCGCGGCGTTGCTCTGGGTGCAGCCCATGCGCGATCACCCGGTGCACCGGCTGATGCAGGCCGGGTTCCTGAACCGCTGCCGCGAACTCGGCGTGACCTGCGACATCGTCGGCAACCCGAGCGCCACGGCATTCGACGTCGGTGCGACGATCACGCTGGCGGACGCGGCGCTCGCGCGCCGGGACTACGCGGCGGTCATGGTTTACGCCGTCGACCCGTCATTGAATCCCTACGTGGCGCGTCTCACGCGCGACGGATTTCCGGTCATGATCGTCCATCTACTGCCCGCGCCGGGAGAGATTCCCGGGCTCCGCGCGGCGCTTGGCCAGGACATCCAGATCACTGCGCGGGACTGCGCCATTTCGATGGGCGAGAAACTCGGCGGACGCGGCGAAGTGGCTGTAACGCAGGGCAGTTTCAACAAAACGGAGAACGCGATGGCGCAGGTGTTCGCCGCGACGCTGCGCGAGCGCTTCCCAGGCATCACCGTCATCGACGCGCAGCTCGAGGGCTTCGAACCCACCGCCGCGAAATCGAAGGCGGTTGCGATCCTGCAGGGCAATGCGCGGATCAACGGCGCGTTCTCCACCACGGGCGCGGGCGCGGAGACCTGGGCGAACGCGAGCCGCGCGGCGGGTCGCGAGGTCGCGATCATCGCGATGAGTGCGACGCGACAGAATCTCGACCTGATCAAGTCGGGCGCCGTACACGCGGTCGCCGCCCAACCGCTCTACGAGGAAAGCGCCGCGGCCGTCGATGTGGGCCTGCGTCTGGGGAAGAAAGAGCAGGTCGAATTCACGAACGTATTGCCGGCCGCGGTCGTGACGGCCCGGGATCTCGATCCCTACTACGCGCTGCTCGACAAGGCCGGACAGTAGGCCGGTGCGACGCGTTAGGTAACGTTAACACCCCGGCCGGGAACCGGATCGAAGTGACCCGACAAAGCTCAGGTCGACTCTCGCTCGACGATGTCGAAATTGATCGTGATGCAGGGCGCGACATTGCGCTCGCCGGCGATGCGCCGCGCCAGGTGCTCGACCGCCTTGCGGCCCATCTGGTACCGCGGCACGCGCAACGTGGTGAGCTTCGGATACAGCTCTGCCGCGAGATCGGTGTCACCGTAGCCGGCGATCGCCAGATCCTTGGGAATCTTCCAGCCGCGGCGATGACATTCCTGGACTGCGCCGATCGCGAGCGTGTCGCTCGAGAAGAAGACCGCGTCGATCGATGGGTCGCGCGTCTTGAGCGTGCTGACGGCTTCCGAACCGCCTCGCGAGGTGATCGGCATTTCGATCTCGAGGCGATCCGAACCGACGATGCCCCGATCCTTGAGCGCGGCGCGATAACCGATCTTGCGCTGCTGCAGGCGATCGTTGCCGTGCGCCGGAGTCGAGACGAACCCGATGCGCTTGTAACCGATGTCGATGAGCCGCGTGGTCATCGCATACGCCGTCTCGAAATTGGAGACGCCGACCAGCAGGTCGATGGGCTCGCGCCCGCGAATCTCGCTGATCTCGACGACGGGAATCTTCTGCGTGCGCAGTTGCGTCCTGGTGGTCTCGCTCTGCACGAAGGCCTGCAGGATCAGGCCCGCCGGCCGCCAGCCCATGAGCGTGCGGATCGCCTGCTCTTCGGCCTCGGCGGAGAAATCGCCCTGCACGAGCAGTAGTTGCATGTCGCGCTCGTGGCAGGCGTCCGACATTCCCTGCACCTGCTCGGCGATGCCGGAGTTGATCAACGGCGGCACGACGGTGCCGATCACGGACTGCGTGCCGCGCAGCGCCGACGCGCGTTGGTCGGGCACGAAGCCGACGTCGTCGATCACCTTCATGATCCGCGCGAGCGTGTCGGAGGCGACCAGGTTCGGGGTGCGCAGCGCGCGGCTCACGGTCATCGGCGCCACGCCCGACAATCGCGCGATCGACTTCAGACCGACTGTCTCGCTTTCTTTTTTTCGTCTACGTGTGGACATCCCGGCCTCGTGCTCTCAGAAAAGTTCTCCCCTCAAATGCTGTTCCTGGTCTGCACGGCGCCGCTCTCGAGGAGGGATGCGCGCAAACTAGTGCCGAGACCCGGTCGCTGCGGGATGAGCGCTTCGCCGTTCTGGATGTCGATATTGTCGGAATAGACAGGCCCGTACCAGCCACCGTCATAAAATCCCCGCACCGTTTCCAGGATCATCGCGCTGTTGGTCGAGGCGCACAGATGCAGGTTGGCATAGAGCGTCACCAATCCGGTGCAGTCGTGAGGCGCGACGGGCAGGTGATAGGTCTCGGCGAGGACGGCGATCTTCTTGCTCTCGGTGATGCCGCCCGTCCAGATGATGTCGGGCATGACCACGTGCGCCGCCCCGGCCTCGAGCACGTCGCGAAAGGCGTAGCGGGTGATCAGGCGCTCGCTGACGCTGTGCGGAACGCGCGATTCCTGGGCCAACCGGCGCAGGTCGCCGGCGTTGTCCGGCTTGATCATGTCTTCCATCCAGAGCACATCGAAGGGTTCGAGCGCGCGGGCGATACGCAATGCGCAGTTCAGGTCCCAACGGCTGTGTCCCTCGATCAGGATCTCCATGTCGGCGCCGACGGCGTCGCGGATCTTCTGCACGCTGGCCAGGCCTTTTTGCACGTCGCGCGCGCTGATGTACGCACCCGACGGCCCCGCCGCGCCCCAGCCGGCAGGGCCCATCGGGATGCGGCCGCGGATCTGCGGCGCGAACTGGTCCCACGGCCACATCTTCAACGCGGTGACTCCGCGGGAGAGCAGGTCCTTCGCGAGCTCGGCGGGCCGGTTCAAAAAACCGTCGGTATCCTGATAGTTACCGGCGTTGACGCAGGTGTTGTAGACGCGGATGCGCTCGCGGCCCGTGCCGCCTAGCAGCTTGTGGATGGGTTGCCCGAGCGCCTGGCCAACGATGTCCCACAAGGCAATGTCGATCGCCGACAGCGCGCGCATCTCCGCGCCCGCGAAGCCGAAAAAGTTGGCCCAGCTGAACACCTGTTCCCAGATGCTCTCGCGGTCGTGCGGTGACTGGCCGAGCACGAAGTCGGCGATCATGTCGTGAACGACGGCTTCGCAGGCGGCCGGAAGGTAGTAGGTTTCACCGAGGCCGATCAGACCGGTGTCGGTGTGCAGGCGGACCCAGAGGATGTTCGGCTGCGGCTGGTAGCGAATGGTTTCGACGCGGACGATTTTCATTTTTTGCAGTGTCGGTTGGCGTTGTTGGTTTATGATTACGATATCATACGGATGCGGACGATGGGGCCGGAAGTGGGGGAACGTGTTGTGAATCGGCTGGATGGACAGGTCGTGGCGATCACCGGTGGGCTCGGCGATATTGCGCGCGCGACCGCCGAACGTCTGCTCGCCGAAGGCGCAAAAGTTGCGCTGCTCGACCTCGCCGGCCGTGGCGATCATCCCTGGCTCGCGGCCCATCCCGGTGAGGTCTTGTACGCGCCGGCGGACGTGTCGGACCGCGCGCAGATCGATGGTGCACTCGTCGCCGTCGTGCGCCACTTCGGTCGTCTCGACGTACTGATCGCCAACGCGGGCATGGTCGCGAACCAGCGGTTCCTCGACGTGGATGCCAAGTCCTGGGATGACACCTTGCGCATCAATCTCACGGGCGCTTTCCACTGCGCACAGGCGGCGGCGCGGTTGATGGTGGCGCAGACGCCGCGCGGCGTTCTGCGCGGAAAAATCCTGTTCACCAGCAGCTGGGTGCAGGACATGCCCTGGCCCGAGGGCGCGGCGTACGCGACCAGCAAGTCGGGCCTCAAGATGCTGGCCAAAGTCATGGCGCAGGAACTTGCCACGCAGGGCGTGACGGTGAACGTGCTCGCGCCGGGCATCGTGATGGCCGGACTGAGCGCGCGCATTCATGCGGAAGATCCCGCCTTCCGCTCGCGAGTCTCGGAGGCGATCCCGCTCGGAATTATGCAAAGCGCGGAGTCCGTGGCCGGCGCGTTCTTCTTTCTGTGCTCGCCTGACTCCGATTACATGACCGGCGCGACGCTGCTGGTGGATGGCGGCGCGAGTCTCGTCAAGCGCACTTGAGCATCAAGCCGGTGCTCACCAAAAACACGTCTTGCTCATCCGTCGATGATATCGTTATCATCCAAAACACGATGTCAGCAACGAGCACCGACATTCAATGCGTGATTCCGCCGGGCGCGAAACTCGGTGAAGGCACTTTCTGGGATTGCCGCGACCAAGCGCTGTGGTGGCTCGACATCTTCGATCGGACTATCTACCGCTTCGACCCCGTCACGGGCGAGCAGGGCAGCTGGTCCACTCCGGAAGATCCCGGTTGCCTCGCGACGCGCACGCAGGGCGGTCTGGTGATCTCCATGCGCAGCGGCTTCTTTTTCTTCGATCCGGCGTCCGGGCGGTTCGACCCCATCGTCGATCCCGAGAGCGACCTCGAGTCCACGCGCTTCAACGACGGTCGCACGGATCGGCAGGGCCGGTTCTGGGCCGGCACCATGGTCGTCGATGCCAAGGCAGAGCCGCGCAAGATCGCCGGGCTGTACTGCCTGGGCACCGACCTGCGCTGCGAGAAAAAACTCGACGGCATCGGCTGCGCGAATGGCCTCGCGTGGAGCCCCGACAGCCGCGTCATGTACCACTCGGACAGCCATACGCCGCTGGTGCGGGCCTGGGATTTCGATTCCGCCAGCGGCGACCTCGACAACGTCCGCACGTTCGTCGACCTCACCTTCATGGATGGCATCGCCGATGGCGCCACCGTCGATGCCGAAGGGTGTTACTGGGTCACGATCCCGTTCAAGAGCAAGTTGCTGCGCTTCGATCCCGCGGGCGTGTTGATGCGGTCGATCGATCTGCCCTGCGACATCCCGACCTGCTGCGAATTCGGCGGAAAAAATCTCGACGTGTTGTACGTCACGTCGGCCGCCTTGCACCGGACCCCGCAGGAATTGACTCAACAACCATACGCGGGCGCGGTGTTCGCGCTCGACGTGGGCGCGCGCGGATTACCCGCGGTGCCTTTCGCCGGCTGACTCGAGACGGAGAACTGACAATGCGTAGACGAAATTTCATCGCGTCGCTGGGTGCGGCGCCAGCGGTGGCCCTGGTGCCGGCCGCGAGCCAGTCCGCGCTGGTCGCGGCTGCGACGGCGATTCCGGCCACGACTCTCACGGCTCCCGAAGGTTTGCCGCTGAGCGCGGTGTCGGGAATCACGGGCACGATTTCTCCCGTGCGATTCACCAGCGCACCGACCGCAGACAACGTGCCGCTGCTCGCGCAGAGCCCACCCTCTGTCGACGTCGATCTGGTCGCGATGGCCGGCAAGGCCATGAACTACCTGATCCACAATCCGCGCCCGGCGCTCGACTTCGAGCCGGTGTTCCAGATCAAGCCGCTCGCGTGTCCGCCCGCGCCGCACGGCCACGATCCGATCGTGCCGGGGGACACCGACTGCCGCATGGACTGGGAATACATCTTCATGCGCGAGATGAGCGGCAGCCGCGAAGGACTCGACGTCGAGCGCGGTTTGCGCAAACGCATTCTCGGCTACGTCCGCGACGACGGGCTGGCGTGGGTGCCGCCCGGTCACTACATGGAAGGCGATGTGTACGCCGGCGCGACGCCGCAAGGCGAGATCGCCAGCACCTGGGCCACCGCGAAGATCATCCGCAGTCTGTCCGAAACGTATGCACGCACGGGCGACAAGGCCGCGATTCAGCAGGCGCGCCGGATGTTCGTGGGCTTGAGGAAGCTGGCCGACTGGGATCAGGGCCGGGCTGTCTATCAAGGCGGATCCGGTGGCTGGCGCGATGGCAAGTTGTTCAAGGCGCAGCAGCCGGTCGCCGCGGTCGAGCAACTGGTTCGTTACTGGGAAGTCAGCGGCGACGACGAAGCATTGCAGTTCGCAATCGCGGTCACGGAAGGCCTGATCGAGCAGGGCCCGAGCCTCAAGATCGAGCCGAGCGGAAAATTCAACGGGCACATGCATTCGACCCTGCACGGCGTGTGGGGTGTGGCGCATCTCGGCGTCGTGCAGAACCAGCCGCGCTACGTCGAGTGGGCCAGGCGCATCTACGATTACGCGACCACGCAGGGACTCGGCACGGGCTGGTTGGCCGCGGCCACCTGGGACCAGCAAGTGCGGCTGCTCTCCGAGATGTGCGCCACGTCCGATCTCGTGTCGATCGCCTCGTGGCTGGCGCGCGGTGGTTATCCCGACTATTGGGATCACGTCGAGCGCTACGTGCGCAACATGATCGCGCCCACGCAGTTCTCGCTGACGCCGGAATACGTGGCGCTGTATCGCCAGACGAACGCCGCCAAGGGAAAGCGCGAAGTCGAGCGTGGTCTCGCGCGCATGCAGGACTTCGCCGGCGGATTTGTCGCCGCGCCAGCGCCTAACAGCTGGATCAACTGGATGCCGCCGACGGCGCAGGGCAATGGTGAACGCATGCAGATCTTCGGCTGCTGCGCGCCGGAAGGCATGCGCGCGCTGCATACCGCATGGTCCACGGTCGTCGAGCGCACCGAACACGAAACGCGGGTCAACACGTCGCTGGGTTGCGAAACCGATGACGCGAAAGTGGTTTCCTTCCTGCCGACGCAGCCGCGGCTCGCCGTGGTTGCAAAGCGCGCGGGCAACTTCCTGGTTCGCGTTCCTTCCTGGAGCGATCGCGCCCAGGCGGCCGCGTACCGGAACGGCAAACGAATCGACCTGCAATGGGCCGGACCGGCGCTGGCGTATGCGCGGTTCGATGCGGTGCGCGTCGGCGAGGAGCTCAGCATCAGTTATCCGCTCGCGGAATTCCGCCAGCAAGTGGACTTCGCGTTCGCAGGAAGGCCCGATCTCAAATTCCAGCTCGAATGGTCGGGTAACCGCGTGGTCGACATAACGCCGCGCGCTTCCCAACTACCGATGCCGGGCTACGGCCCGAAGGTCTGACGGACCTCGGCGCAATCCGACAGTTGCGATTGCGCCGATCGATCTCTATGATAACGTTATCAGCACGAGTGGGAACTCCATGACAAAAACTGCATTGGTGACGGGAGGCGCGACCGGACTCGGCCGCGAAGTCGCCATCCGTCTCGCCGCGCGCGGTGTCGCCGTCGCCGTGGCGGACTTCGACGAGAAAAAACTGCACGAGACCATCGCGGAGATTGGCGGCGCGCCGACACATCTGCCGATCGCGATCGACCTCACGAGCGATGGCGCCGCGGAGCGGGTGATCGGTCAGTGCAGCGCCAAGTGGGGCCACATCGATCTGCTGGTGAACAATGCGGCCTACGGCGGCATCGAGCCGTTTTTCGAAAGCACCGCGGCGATGTGGAAGCGCACGCTCGACATCAACGTCACCGCGCTGTTGATGCTCACCGTGACCGCCGGTCGCGGCATGCGCGACCGGCGCAGCGGGCGCATCGTCAATCTCACGTCGCCCGCCGCGCGTATGGCGCTGCCTAACTACGCCGCCTATGCGGCCAGCAAGGCCGCCGTCGATTCCGTGACGCGTGCTGCCGCGATCGCGCTCGCGCCGTATGGCGTGCTGGTGAACAGCGTCTCGCCGGGAATGATGAACACGGACATGCAGCGGATCACGGAAGCGCGGCTCGCCGAAGTCGAGAACCGGCCCGATGTCGACGAATTCCTCGAGGAGCGAACGCGCCGGGTGCCGTTGGGCCGTCGTGCCGAAATTGCCGAAGTCGCTGACGTCGTGTTGTGGCTGCTGCTGGATGCGCCGGCATACGTCACGGCCGCAAGACTGAACGCCAGCGGTGGGTTGGATAAGGACTAACGAACTAATGAATGCTGTTCCGAACATCGCCGCACAGTCGGCGGATATCGATGCACTGCGCCGCCGCGCGAAAAACATGCGTCGCCACATGCTGGTGATGGCACGCGGCCCCGGGCAGGGCTACGTGGGCCAGGGCATGGGCATCGCCGACGTGCTTGCCGCGCTCTATTTTCACGAGATGCGGTGGGACCCGAAGAACCTGCTGGCCGAGCACCGCGATCGCTTCGTGCTCTCGACCGGCCATTACTCGATCGCGCTCTGGGCAGCGCTCGCCGAGGCCGGAGTCTTCCCGCTGTCTGAGTTGCCCACCTACGGCGCCGATGACAGCCGCCTCGCGATGTCCACGATCGATACCACGCCCGGAGTGGAGATGATCGGCGGGTCGTTGGGACACGGCCTGGGGCAGGCGATCGGCATGGCGATCGGCGATCGCATGCGCGGTTCGACGGCGCGCGTCTATTGCGAACTCTCCGACGGCGAAATGCAGGAAGGTTCCACTTGGGAAGCCGCGATGGCGGCGAGCCACTTCGGGCTGGACAATCTGATCGCCCTCATCGACTGCAACGGCATCCAGGCCGACGGGCCGATGGTCCTCGACATGGAGCCGGTCGCCGACAAGTGGCGCGCGTTCGGCTGGGATACGCAGGAGATCGACGGCAACGACATGCGCAGCGTCGTCGAAGCGCTGGCGGCGACACGCAGCGGCGTGAAGCGGCCATTCGCGATCGTATTGCGCACGAAACCAGGCTCCGGAATCCCGTCGCTGGTCGCGCGCGAGAAGGCGCATTTCATCCGCGTCGAGCCTTCCGAATGGGATGCGCTCACGGCGGAACTAGACGCAACGGAGTCCACATGAACCAGCCGCAGTTCACCAAGGCGATGGGGCAGGACGAAGGCGCCGGCCCGCGCCGCACGATCGACGCCCCGTTCGGCGCCGCACTCGTCGAGCTCGGTGCGAAACGCCGCGAGATCGTCGGGCTCACCGCCGATCTCGGCAAATACACGGACATCCTGCCGTTCCGCGACGCATTCCCGGACCGCTTCATGAACGTCGGCATGGCCGAGCAGAACCTGGTCGGAATCGCGGCGGGACTGGCGCGCACCGGGTACGTGCCGTTCGCGACCACCTATGGCGTGTTCGCCTCGCGCCGCGCCCTCGATTTCATCGCGATCGGTCTGGCGCACTCGCGCCTGAACGTGAAGATCATGGCCGGTCTCCCCGGACTAACTACCGGCTACGGCGGCACGCACCAGGCGATCGAAGATACCGGGTTGATGTGTTTGATCCCGGATCTGGTCGTGATCGATCCCTGCGATGCGGTCGAAACGATGGCGGCGACGCGCGCCATCGCGGACTACCATGGTCCCGTCTACATGCGACTGCCGCGCGGCAAGGTGCCCGTCGTACTGGACCCGGCGCAGCCATTCCAGATCGGCAAGGCGCGGCTGCTGGCGAGCGGAACGGACGTCGGATTCATCTCCACCGGTTTCATGACCGAGCGCGCGCTCGATGCGGCCGCCGAGCTTGCGAAGCGCGGAATCTCCGCCGGCGTGTTGCACGTCCCGACGCTGAAGCCGCTCGACACCGACGCGATTGCCGATTTCGCCGCGCGCGTGAAGCGCGTGGTGACGGCGGAGAATCACGTCACGCGCGGCGGGCTCGGGACCATGGTCGCGGAAGCGTTGTTCGACGCGGACGTGGTCAAACCGCTCACGCGTATCGGGCTGCCGGACAAATTCATCGAATGCGGTGTCGTCAGCAGTCTGCAGGATCGCTACGGCATCTCCACGCGGCACCTGGTCGAAGCGGGCGCCCAGGCAACACGGCGCAGCTGATGCCGCCCCGAACCGCAGCGGCCCGGACCTTCAGCCTCTTCGCGGTGAGCGAAGTCGGCGTGTTGTGCGCCCTGGTGCTGGCCGTGGCGTTGTTCTCCGCGCTCGAGCCCGCGTTCCTCGCGGAACGAAACCTGCGCGCCATCCTCATCATCGTGTCGTTCGTAGGGATCATCGCCATCGGGCAGATCGTGTTGCTGGTCTGCGGCGAGTTCGATCTGTCAGTGGGGTCGGTGGCTGGACTCGCGGCCGTCGTGGCGGGCAAAACGATGACCGCGATGGCGCTGCCCGTACCGGTTGCGCTCATGTGCGGCGTGCTGGTCGGAGGCCTGGTCGGTTTGATCAACGGGCTGGTCGTCGTGCGGCTGCACATCCCGGCGTTCATCCAGACGCTCGGCATGTTGTTCATCGGCCAGGGACTCATCCAGGTCGTCACGCTCGGCTACCCCGTCTATCCACTGCCGCCCGTCATCGGCGAGATCGGTCAGGCGTCCATCTTTTTCGGTCTCGGCTGGAGCTTCGTGTTCTTCGCGGTGCTGGCGCTGGTGGCGGACTTCGTCCTGCGGCGCACGTCACTCGGCCGCAATTGTTATGCGGTCGGCGGCAACGTCGAGGTGGCACGCCTCGTCGGCATCGACACCACCCGCTACAAGATCGGCGCCTTCGTGTTCGTCGGCATGCTCGCCGCGATCGCCGGCATGTTCGTGATGGCGGATCTCGCGAGTGGCACGACGTCCATCGGCAACGGCTGGGAGCTGATCGTCATCGCGAGCGTGGTCGTCGGCGGCGTCAGCCTGTTCGGGGGAACCGGGTCGATCGCGGGCGGATTGCTCGGCATGTTGCTGCTGCAGGTGGTGCAAAGCGGGCTCGTGATCAGTGGCGTCTCCGCCAACTGGCAGCAGATCGCGGTCGGCGTGATCATGGTCGCCGCGGTCGGTCTCGACGTGCTGCGTCGCCGGATGTTCGTCGAAGGCGCGCGCGCCGAACCGGCGCCGCCGCCAGCCGCCGCGACGCTGGGCCAGGCGCCGCCCGACACGTCCCGCGCGGACTCGCGGAGCTCGTGATGCGTCGAGCACTGATCTTCGCGGCCTTGCTGTTGCTCACCGGTTGCGAACAGAAGCGCACGGAGCAGGCGGGTGTTTCCATTCTCTGGGTTCAGCCGCTGCGCGACCATCCGGTCCACAAGCTCATGCAGGCCGGCTTCCTCCAACGCTGCAAGGAAGCCGGGTACACCTGCGACATCGTCGGCAACCCCAGCGCCACGAACTTCGATGTGTCCGCGACCATCGTGCTCGCCGACGCCGCGCTCGCCCGCCGCCAGTATTCCGCGCTGGCTATCTACTCACCCGACCCGGCGATCTACCCGTACATCGCGAAACGCGCGCGCGAAGGTTTTCCGGTCGTCACCTGGCATCGGCTGCCCGACGCGGGCGAAGTGCCTGGTCTCAGCGCGGCCGCGGGCCATGACGTGACGCAGGCTGCGACCGACGCGGCGCTCGCGATGGGCAAAGCACTCGACGGAGCCGGCGCGATCGCGGTGACGCAGGGAAGTTTCAATGCGCTCGAGAACCGCATGGCGGCGGACTTCGCGGCGCAGGTACACAAGAATTTTCCGGCGATCACGCTGCTCGATCCCCAGCTCGAAGGCTTCGAGCCGTCCGGCGCGAAGGCCAAGGCCATCGCGCTGCTGCAGGGCAATCCGCAGCTGACCGGCGCGTTTTCGACGACCGGCAACGGCGCCGAGACCTGGGCCGGCGCGGCGCGCACCACGCATCGTGACGTGAAGATCATCAGCATGGATTACACGCGACAGAACCTCGACCTGGTGAAGTCGGGTGCGGTGTACGCGATCGTCGCTCAACCGTTGTACGAGGAGGGCGCCGCCGTCGCCGACCTCGGGGCAAAACTCGCGCGTCACGAGACAGTGCCGCTGCGCAACGTGTTGCCCGCGAAGATCGTGACCGCAGCGGGCCTCGATCCTTACTACCAGATCCTGTCGGCCGCCGGCCAATAGGCGGGACGAGAACGATGGACGACACGGCTGCACCGCAGATCGCCATCGAAGCACGGGCTGTCACCAAGAACTTCGGTGGAGTCCGGGCGCTGCGCGACGTCAGTCTCAAGGTGCGGCGCGGCGAAACGCACGCGTTGTTGGGGCAGAATGGCGCGGGCAAGTCGACGCTCATCAAGATCCTGAACGGCGTGTATCCCGCCGGCAGTTATGGTGGCGCGCTCTATCTAGATGGTTCCGAGGTGCAGTTCGACTCACCTGCCGACGCCCGCCGCAAGGGCGTGGCGTATGTGCCGCAGGAAATCGAGGTGTTGGCGCAGCTCTCCGTGGCCGAAAACATCTTTGCCGGTCAGACCGGTGCAAACGGGAAGATGTTCGTCGATCGGCGCGTATTACACGTTCGCGCCGAAGCGCTGCTCGCCGAGCTCGGCCTCTCGATCGATCCCGCCGCGCACCTCGCGCATCTCAGCGCGGCGCAGCGGCACCTGGTGATGATCGCGCGCGCGCTATCTACCCGGCCGCGGGTCCTGATGCTGGATGAGCCCACGGCCTCCTTGTCGAATACGGAAGTCGACAAGCTGCTCGAGTTGCTCTCGGGTCTGAAACAACGCGGCGCCACCATTCTTTATATCTCGCACCGTCTCGCGGAAGTGCTGGCGATCTGCGACCGCGCGACCGTCCTCAAGGACGGCAGCGTCGCGAGCGAGATGGCGCGCGAAGAATTCACGCAGGAGCGGTTCATCGAGCGCATGTCCGGGCGCAAATCGCAGGCGTTGTATCCGGTGCGATCGGCGCCGTCGCCATCCTCCCCGCAAAAGCCGCCGCTGCTCACGGTCGCAGGCTTGTCGATGCCACGACGTTTCGGCATAAACCGCGCGCTGCACGACGTGAGTTTCAGCGTGCAGCCGGGAGAAATCGTCGGACTTGCAGGTCTGCTAGGCTCCGGACGCAGCGAAATCCTCGGCGCGATCTACGGTTCGCTGCCGAAGGTGGCCAGCCTGTCCATCGACGGCGAGGCCGTCCGGGTTCGTTCCCCGGCCGACGCGCGCGCGCTGGGAATCGAATTCCTGACCGAAGATCGCAAACATGCGGGGCTGCTCTTCAATCTTCCGGTCGGGCAGAACATCACCATCGGAAATCTCGCGGCGGTCAGCCGGCACGGCGTGATCAACCGGGGTCGCGAGACGGGCGTCATGCTCGAGCGCATGCGCGCGTTGAACGTGAAATCGCCTTCGCCCGCCGCCGCCGTGGCGCATCTGTCCGGCGGCAACCAGCAGAAGCTGCTGTTCGCGCGCGCCTTGCTCAGCAAGCCGCGGCTGCTGTTGCTGGACGAACCCACCAAGGGCGTGGACGCCGCGACGCGGCAGGAAATCTATCGCCTGCTCGGCGAACTCGCCGACGCGGGCGTCGGCCTGATCGTGGCGTCCTCCGAGCTCGAAGAAGTCATCGGCATCGCCGACCGCTGCCTGGTCGTGTCGGGCGGCCGCATCGTCGACACGTTCGCGCGTGGCGAAGGTGGAGAAGACCGCGTGCTGCGCGCTTCCATCCACGCGCCGACCTGAAACACCTGCGCCCGTGCCTGCACGGGCGTGCCAGTTCGATACATTCCGGGAGTAGTTAGAGATGAGACTCGTGAGATTCGGAGAGAGTGGTTGGGAACGGCCGGGGCTGATCGATGTCGACGGCGGTATCCGCGATCTTTCTTCGATCGTTCCGGATCTCGCGGGCGAGCACCTGTCGAAGGCCAGCCTGGCGCGTATCGCCGCTGCCGATCGCAAGAGCTTGCCGCGCGTCACCGTCGCGAGGCTCGGCCCGCCGGTGGGCAACGTGCGTAACTTCATCGCGGTCGGCCTCAATTACGCGGACCACGCGGCGGAGACGAACTCGAAGGTTCCCGCCGAGCCGATCCTCTTCAACAAGGCGCCGTCATGCATCGTCGGACCGAATGACCCGATCGTCATTCCACGGGGATCGCAGAAGACCGATTGGGAAGTGGAACTGGCCGTCGTCGTCGGTGAAAACGCGTCGTACGTTGCGGAGAGCGAAGTCCCCGACGTGATTGCGGGTTACACGATCTGCCACGACGTTTCGGAACGCGCCTTCCAGCTCGATCACGGCGGGCAATGGATGAAAGGGAAGGGCTGTCCGAGCTTTGGCCCGCTGGGTCCGTGGCTGGTGACGCCGGACGAGATCGCCGATGTGCAGCGCCTGGCCTTGTGGCTCGAGGTGAACGGCGAGCGCATGCAGAGCGGATCCACGGAACGGATGATTTTCAGCATCAATTTCCTGGTGTCATACATCTCGCGCTTCATGAAGCTGCAGCCGGGCGACGTGATCACGACCGGAACTCCGCCCGGCGTCGGCATGGGACGGACTCCGCCGCGATTTCTGCGGGCGGGCGACCGCGTGACGCTCGGAATCGACGGGCTCGGCGCGCAGACGCAAGGGGTCGCGAATTCGCCACCCTAGATGGTAACGATAGCAGTCAGCCCCGGAACTGAGCCGCCGGGGCACAGGCGATTGCTCGCGTCTGCGGCATTTTTGTGCCGAATTGGCGCATCTTTCTTATTGATTTCGAAGTACCGGACCCTTCCTACAAAATAGTTGCATTGATGATATCGTTATCATATTCTGAACACATAGCAGGGCTGCAAGCCAATAATACAAGGGGGATTCCATGAACAACGTCTCAATGCGAGCTTTGTCCGCGGCCGTGATTCTGGCCGTCTCGACGGTGGCCATCAGCGCCGAAGATCCGATGGATGAAGTCATCATCACCGCACAGAAAACACAGGAAGGCTCGATCGGCGGCTGGCTGCCGACGCCGCTGCCCGAGCTGCCGCGTACCGTCATGATCGTCGACGAGGAAGTGCTGCAGCGGCAGTTCGTGTCGACCACCAAGGACATCATCAAGAATGTTCCCGGCGTGCAGATCCTGCCGGACAACAATCTCGCGGGTTACCAGACACCCATCATCCGCGGCATCGGCGCCACGCAGTACTTCGAGGGACAGTACAGCGCGGGTATCGCCACGAGCATTCCGGAAGCCATCGGCGGCGCCGAAGTGCTGCAGGGTTTCAACTCGCTGCAGTTCGCCGTCGATACCGGCGGCGGATCGGTGAACTACTTCCTGAAGCGGCCCACCGGCGAGAATTTCCTGCAGACCGAACTGCAGGGCAACAACTGGGGCGGCGCGAAGCTGGTCCTCGATGGCAACTACCACGTGGGGCCGGGCGATACCGATGGCGTGCGCTTCGTCGCCGTCGCCGACCGCGATCAGAGCTATGTCCGCGACTTTCCGCGCCGGGAAGGCAACAAGGGCGTCTTCATGTGGCGCTACTCGGGCCTCGCGGGCATCCAGATGGACCTGGACCTCTCGGCCTGGGACATCAAGAACGATCCGAACAACAAGTTCATCCCCGTCGGTACCGTGCCGACCGTGCCGATTCCCGAACTGGATCCGCGGACTAACTACGCGCAGTCCTGGTCGGAGCATGCGGAACGCAAGGGCCACCAGATCGGCTTCAAGATGAGCAAGGAGTTCGGCGAGTGGCGCGCGCTGGCGGCCGTGGCCTACGACCGCACGACGTACTACAACAACGCCTGCAACATCAACAATCCGAACTTCGTGACGGGCGAGGCCAGCTACGACTGCCGCGAGAGCACGTTCGGCCCGCTGTGGGACAAGCAGATCCGCTTCGACCTCACGGGCAAGGCGCGCTTCCTCGGCCTCGATCACTACATGGCGATGGGCTTTCGGCAGTCCGGCCAGGACTGGAAGCAGCTGACCACGTCGCACGTCTTCGACGATCCGATGTATCTCACGCAGAACATCTTCGAGCCGCGCACGTATCCCAAGCCCACGAGCTTCACGGAAGCGCCGAACAAGTACCGCAGCACCTTCGACGACAAGGTGTATTACTTCCAGGACAAGATCTCGGCCGGATCCAAGGTCGACATCTGGGCCGGCGTCGGCTACGTCGAAAACGACGGCAGCCATGGGCCGACCATGGTGGAGAACCAGCTGCCGCTGACACACGTGGTCGTGCCGAGTGGCGGCATCGTGTTCAAGGCGAACAGCTCGAGCAACTACTACGTCAGTTATGCCGAAGGTGTGTCGCGCGCCGATGTGGTCGGCACCAGCGACCCGACCATCGTCAATCCGGGCACGCTGATTCCCGCCGTACATTCCAAATCGTACGAAGTGGGCGGCAAGTGGACGCTTGCCGAGCGGATGCAGCTCAATGTCGCCGTCTTCAAGATGACGCAGCCATTCGTCATCAACGAGCTGGTGCAGGAGATTCCGCCCCGCTACAAGCGTTATTCGGGTGGCCTCAGCGAGTACACCGGCTTCAGCCTCGACTTCCGCGGCAAGCTGACGCACAGCATCGAGTTGCAGGGTGGCTTCACGTCGGTGGATCCGGTGCAGAAGACGACGGAGGATGAGTCGCTCGAGGGAAACAAGACGGCTGGCGTCGCCCGTCAATCCGGTGTGCTCAATGTGATCTGGGATGCGGGCGATGTCGGCGGCCTGTCGGTCGACGGCGGCGTCTACTACCAGAGCAACATGTTCCTCAACCCGCAGAACACGTACCGCCTCGACGGATTCACGCGTGTCGACCTGGGTGCGACCTACGACACTGCGTGGAGCGACAACGATGTCCGCTTGCGCCTGCTGCTCGAGAACGCGCTGGATGACAAGTTCTACTACGGCTTCTCGGGTGGCTTCCAGCTGGCCGCGCCGCGGACGTTGCGCGCCTCCGTGGTCGTGCGGTTCTGAGTACCAGAGTAATGCCTGAGCGAAAAGGGACCTGGAATCGCCGCGAGGCCATCGGCCTCGCGGCGTCCGCCATCGCCGTTGCGGGCTGCAAGCCCTCAACGCACGACTCCGCGGCGGCCGCCATCCGGCTCGCCAATCAGACCTCCCTCCTGGGGGCGAGTGATTCGGGTGGCGGTGCGCTGCGCCTGGCATCGCTGCAGAGCAGTGCTTCGAAGTTTGAATGGCTGGCCCGGACACAAGCGATCGCCCCCGCGGTCGTCGTCGGTGGCCAGCCGCAAGGCGCCTGGAATGCGGCCAGCGGCGAGTCGAAGGATTCTTCGCTGGCTTTTCAGGCGCGCAACGATGCCGGGCTCGAATCCACGCTTGCGATCTCGGCGTATGCGGATAGCGGTGCGTTCCGCTGGCAGCAGGCGTATCGCAACTCGGGCGAGGGCGCCATTGGATCAGTGAGCGAGTACGGCGCCATCGATCTCACGTTGCGCGCGGATATCGGACCGCTCGTCGTGCACTGTGTACGTCGCGACTCGGATTATTTCCGCGAAGCGTTGCCCTTCAGAAACCATCTCGCCGTCAAGGGCGGCGGCTGGAACGCACCCAGCCACGCAGGGTTGTTTTTCGTCGAAGCCGCCGATCACGGTGAATTCCTGGTTCTCGGCGTTCAGCACGAACGCGACTGGACCCTGACTCTCGATACCACCACCGACGGCACCAGGCTCGCGGTGACACTCTCCAATCTCGAACATCCCCTGCCCGCGGGGCAGGCGCTCGCAGCGCCGCCTATCTACATTGGCGCGGTGCGCGGCACGCTCGACGACGCCGTCAATCTGTCGCTCGCGCATCTGCGTGGCCACGTACTGCCGAGCACCCTCGAAAACACGCCGTGGATCGGCTACGACATCTGGTCCACGGACGGCGCCAACGTCGAGAAGAACATTCTCGACGAGGTGAAGTTCGCAGCGGACCTCGGCATCGATCTTTTCTATCTGGATGCGTCCTGGTACAAGAACTCCTCGCGCCGCGGAACGGGTGACTGGGGCAAGGGCCTCGGGTCTTACGAAGAAGATCGCCTCAAGTTTCCACAAGGGCTGCGCCATCTCTCCGACACAGTGCATGCCGCGGGCATGAAGTTCGGCCTCTGGGTGGGGCCCAACATCGTCGATATCGAACTGGTCGGGCGCGACATTCCGCCGCAGTGGCTGGCCCAGGAGAACGGCAAGCCGCGCGAGCTCGCCATCCCGAGCTGGGAGCACAAGTGCCTGCAGGTCTGCCTCGGCTCTCCGGACTACGCCGAGCATCTGAAGAAAGAATTGACGCGGCTCATCCGCGACTACGATCTCGATTGGCTCAAGTGGGACAACTCCGGACTGCCGGGTATCCCCGCCGTCTGCACGCGCGGCGATCACGGTCACGCACCCGGTGACGGTAGTTCGGCGGCGCTCGCGAACGAATACGCCATCTTCAAGCACCTGCACGAAACCTTTCCGAAGCTCACGCTGGAGCAGTGCGGTTATGGCAGCCGCATCGATTACGGTCGCGCCGAATACGTCCGCGCCAACTGGTGCAGCGACAAGACTTTCCCATCCGAGAGCGTGCGGTCGAATGCGATGGCCTGCGCCACCGTGTTCCCGTCCGCCTGGAATGCGGCCTGGATCGTCAGAGAGGACCAGGAGTTCTTCTCTTATAAAGAGAAACACCAGATCGACGCCGGCATCCGCAGCCGGATGCTGGGCATGTTCGGCGTGGGTACGCTGAACGGCCAGATGTCACAGCGGGTCTCTCTATATCCAGCACCCATCCTCGAACGACTCAAGGCGAGCGTCGGCGTCTACAAGCAGTACCGCCACCTGCTTTCGCAGCCGGTGAGCTTTCCGTTCCAGCCGTACGGCCGCAGTCCCCAGGGCTGGGATGCCGTGCAATTCACGAAGGCGGATGGCGCCGAGTCGGTTCTGCTCTGCTTCCGCGGCGCCAGCACCCAGACGCAGTCGGTCCTGAAGCTCGGGCGGCTCAAGCCGGACACTAACTATCGGATCCGGCGCGTGGATGCGAATACCGAAGAGAAGGTGTCCGGGGCCGAGCTCATGAAAGCGGGGCTGCTGGTCGAGCTCACGTTGGCGGGCGCCTCGGAAATCGTGCTGATCGACGCCGTCGCTTAGCCAATGGCTAACAGGACGCGCCGTCGCACGTAACATCCGCCCGCCAAATCGATCCCTGCGATGACCCGTGTACTTCCGCTGAACCAGCTCGGTCGCCACGATGTTGAAACAGTGGGCGGCAAGAACTCCTCGCTGGGCGAGATGCTGCGTGAACTGACGACGCTTGGCATCCAGGTGCCGGACGGATTCGCGACAACCGCCGCGGCATTTCGAGATTTCCTGAATCAGGGCGGGCTTGCTGCCCGCATCCATGCCCGTCTCGCCGCGCTCGACGTCGATGACGTGGCAGAACTTGCCCGGGTCGGCGCCAGCATCCGTGACGAAATCCGGACGACTCCTCTGCCTCAGGAGTTGCAGGACGAAATTCTTGCGTCGTGGCGCACGATGGACCGCGGCCGCGGAATTGCAGTAGCCGTGCGTTCGTCGGCGACCGCGGAAGACCTGCCCGAAGCTTCTTTTGCAGGTCAACAGGAAACATTTCTCAATGTGCAGGGTGAGGCAGCGCTGCTGATGGCGGTGCACGAGGTGTATGCCTCGCTCTTCAACGACCGGGCGATTGCCTATCGGGTGCACCAGGGCTTCGACCATTCGCTGGTCTCGTTGTCGGTGGGAATACAGCACATGGTGCGCAGTGACCTCGGGGCCAGCGGCGTGATGTTCACGCTCGACACCGATTCGGGATTCCGGGAGGTCGTGTTCATCACGGCGTCCTATGGACTCGGCGAGACCATCGTTCAAGGCGCCGTCAATCCGGACGAGTTCTACCTCCACAAAGCCGGGGTCCGCGCCGGCCGGCCCGCCGTATTGCGGCGAAACCTGGGCGCGAAGGCGATCAAGATGGTCTACGCGCCGGCCGGGTCTCCCGAACGCGTGCAGACAGTCGACGTGCCGCGCGCGGATCGTGAGAGATTTTCGATCAGCGACGCGGATGCGACCGCGCTGGCGCAGCAGGCACTAACTATCGAGCAGCACTACGGCTGCCCGATGGACATCGAATGGGGGAAGGACGGCGCAACCGGCGAGCTGTATATCCTGCAGGCGCGGCCTGAAACCGTGCAGAGCCGCTCGGGTCGCACCGTCCAGCGCTTCACGCTCAAAAGCCCCGGCACCGTGCTCGCGCAGGGGCGAAGCATCGGACAGCGCATCGGTGCGGGAACTGCGCGCATCATCGCCAGCGTCAAAGACATTGAGCGCGTCAGACCTGGCGACGTGTTGGTCGCCGACATGACGGATCCGGACTGGGAGCCGGTGATGAAACGCGCCTCGGCCATTGTCACCAACCGCGGTGGGCGCACCTGTCACGCGGCCATCATCGCGCGCGAGCTCGGCGTGCCGGCGGTAGTGGGTTGCGGCGATGCGACCCAGGTGATCGAGGAAGGTGCAGCGGTCACCGTGTCCTGCGCCGAGGGCGATACGGGCTATGTATTCAAAGGATTGCTCGAGTTCGATCAGCGGCAGGTAGAGCTCGAGGCGCCTCCAGACCTTGCCGTGAAAATCATGATGAACGTCGGCAATCCGGACCGCGCGTTTACCTTCGCCCAACTACCGAACCGCGGTGTGGGCCTGGCACGGCTCGAGTTCATCATCAACCGCATGATCGGTGTGCACCCCCGGGCGCTGCTCGAATTCGATTCTCTGGATTCCAGGCTGCAGGCGACGATCCGTGAACAGATGGCCGGTTACGCCGATCCCGTGCAGTTTTTCGTAGACAAGCTTGCCGAGGGAATTTCGCAGATTGCGGCGGCCTTTACACCTCAGCCGGTCATCGTTCGCCTGTCGGACTTCAAATCGAACGAATATGCAAACCTCATCGGCGGGTCGAACTACGAGCCGCGCGAGGAAAATCCGATGCTCGGATTTCGCGGTGCCTCCCGCTATATCGATCCGACCTTTCGACCTTGCTTCGAACTCGAGTGCCGTGCGTTGAAATACGTTCGCGACGTCATGGGCCTGGAAAATGTCTGGATCATGGTGCCCTTCGTTCGCAATGTCGGCGAGGCGCGCAGGGTGGAAGAGTTGCTCGCGGCCAATGGCCTGGTGCGCGGCGAGAATTCCCTCAAGGTCGTGATGATGTGCGAACTGCCGACCAATGCGCTGCTGGCAGATCAGTTCCTCGAGTATTTCGACGGGATGTCCATCGGCTCCAATGACATGACGCAGCTGACTCTGGGAGTGGACCGTGACTCCGCCATCGTCGCGTCGCTGTTCGACGAACGCGACGCGGCGGTGAAGGCGCTGTTGTCGATGGCGATCCAGGCGTGCCGCAGAAAAGGGGCCTACATCGGTATCTGCGGCCAGGGTCCCTCCGACCACCCTGACTTTGCAGCCTGGCTCGTCGATCAAGGGATCGAAAGTATCTCGCTCAATCCGGACACCGTCATGGAGACCTGGACGCTGCTCGCGAGCCACAATGCGTCGTGATTCCACGCACCGTCTGCTTCGTCTCTGATCGCACGGGCATCACCTCCGAAACATTGGGGCAGGCATTGCTGGCCCAATTCGAGGGGGTTGAGACGCGCACGGTGACCATGCCATTCGTGGTGACACTGCAGGAAGCACGCGGAGTAGTAGAGAGGATCAATGCGATCGCACGTGCTGAAAAAGCCCGGCCGATCATCTTTTCCACGCTTGTCGATGACGATGTCCGCGCGGTGGTGAAGGAAGCCGATGGCTTCTTCCTCGATTTCTTCGACGCCTTCCTCGCCCCGCTCGAGGCGGAGCTGGAAGTGCGTTCCGCGCACGTCACCGGGCATGCTGCTCCGGGAGCGGCTGCGGATCCCGCGCGCTCGGCGCGCATCGACGCGACGAATTTCGCGCTCTCGAATGACGACGGTTCCGGTGCACGGGACTACCGCAGCGCTGACCTGATCCTCGTTGGTGTTTCGCGCACCAGCAAGACGCCGACCTCGCTCTATCTAGCGCTGCAGTACGGCGTCTTCACCGCCAACTACCCACTCACTGACGAGGACCTCGAGACGGGAAAGCTGCCGAAGGTACTGCAGCCTTACCTGGGCAAGCTGTATGGACTCACGATTGAAGCGGAACGACTGCAGCGGATCCGGGAAGAGCGTCGGCCAGGCAGTCGTTATGCATCGCCGCAGCAGGTGCGGTACGAGGTGCGAACCGCTCTGGCGCTGTTCGAGCGGCAGGGCATTCCTCACCTGGATGTATCGGAATGCAATGTCGAGGAAATCGCGAGCCGCATCCTCAATCAGATGAATCTCGAGCGACGGGTACGAGGCTAGAACTCACCGCAACGTGCCCGTCCTGTGGCTGGTAACCGATGATGCGGTGGGTTTCGTCGATGTCCCAACGCATGCCGGGATTGTCAGACATGAGATTCAATATTGCGAAGGGCACGTTCTCTGCAACGATCGCCCGTTCTACACCGTGGCAGAGGTCGCGATCGCTCAGCCACATGCGCTGTCCCCAGGCGCCATTTTCCATGTGAGGACCGGGAATATTGCCGGCGGCATGTTGGCAATCGCCGATGCGCAATGCGATGAACGAGATCCCGGTACGCCGCGAAAGATCGTGCCCTGCGCGCTCGCCAAACAGTTTTCCGCTGCCGTAGGGATTCACCGGCCACGGCGGCAGCGAAGTCGTCAGCCGCTGCTCTTGGAAGCGATAACCCGCCATCACCCAATTCGAGCTCGCAAAGACCACGCGTTTCGCAGCGAATTCTTCTGCCGCCCTGAAGACATTCAGAGTCAGGTCGATGTTGTCCCGCTGCACGGAATCCCAGCTTGCGGTGGGATACGGATTTCCCGCCAGGTGGATTACGGCGTGCACTCCTTCGAACAGCCTTGCCCAAACTTTGTCGTACTCCGCCAGATCCGCGGTGAAGACGCCTGGATCAGAGGCCTTGTTGAGGCACAACAGACGCAAATCATATTTGCCGTCCATTTCGAAATGCCGGCGCAACTTGGTGCCGATGCTGCCGGTGGCGCCGGTGATGAGAATGGTCTTGGTCATGCTGACAATATGCGATCGCGCCAAGGTGGCGTCGTTGCCAAATGATAGAAGAGAAGTCGGGTGCGCCGCTGGTCTAGCTAGAGCCATTCATCGCAGCGTGAAGGTCTGACTCCCCTTGCCAAGTGGTAAGTAGCTGATAACGTTCCCATTGTCGGCGGTCGACTGTTCGTCCACAACTCTCCGGGCAGCCAAATTGCGGGAAAATCCGCGGAAACGTTGCTGCGGCGGAAACAGAAAATGTGTTGCGCGAATGGTATCGTTATCATATATTTTCGCGGAGCATGCTGGAGAACTAAAGTTGCCGATGGACTTCCACGTCGAGCACTCGCGCTGAAGTGAGTCCTGGAGATCGGAAGGAGGGGATATGCAAATCACCGTCGAAGGCGGATTGAATTGGATCAGCCACTCGAGTTGGTCTTCTGGTTTCCATATATGGCGCTCGCAGACATCGCCGCGTAGCCAAATCATGAGACTCGTCGCCTGCATGGCAGGGAAGTCGGGCACGCGGCCGTTGATCTGGATGCTGGTATTGCTCGTGAGCTTCGCCGCGCCCACCTTTGCCGATCCGGCAAACACCGCGTGCCAGGGCCAAGAGGTCCAGATTCGTCAGGGCGCGCTGAAAGTCACGCTCGACCCGAAATTTCCTCGCGTACTGGCCTACGAAGTTGAACAGCGCGGCCGCCTGCTGGGAGCCAGCGCGGAAAGTCAGGCCCTCATCGAGCTCAATGACAAGATTTATAGCGCCGGGGATTTCACGGTCGCATGCGTGACGGCCGACGCTTCGACCGTCGAATACACGGTTGCCGTGAAGCCGCTCGGCCTGCGGCTCGGCTTTCGCTTTCAGGCGCTGGCGGATGAGTTGTCCCTGAAGCTCACGACTGTCGAGGAGCAGGGCGGAGTCAAGCTAACTACCCTGGCGTTTCCCGATCATCAACTCGTGCGCGTTCCGGCCGGCAATTCGACCGCCAGCATGTATCGGAGCGAGTACTACCGGCGCACGTGGAAGGATCAGGAATACATGTCTGGCTACGACCAGCCCAAGGCGTTCTTCAGTTCGGCCATCGGCGAAGAAGACGGCGAGCTGAATGCGCAGATGGGGAACTGGGCGTCCGCGAGCGTGGATGGCATTACCGCTACGCTCGCGAGCAACATTCCATACTGGAAGATCCGCAGCCAGTTCCTCGGCTACGACGCGCGCGCCACGGACTTCGCGTTCTGGCTCGGCACCTATAACTACCGGCTGCGCGGCGCCGTGCAGCCCCTGCTCGAGGCGCGGGTCGCGCTGATCACGAAGGACGCAAACGGCGACGGCCGGCTCGACTGGATGGAGGCCGCGCTGTGGCATCGAGACCTGTTGCGCAATCCAAGCCCGGTCTTCGACCCGGCTACCGGATTCTCCTACAAGGTCATGAACGACTGGTTGGATCAGCCTGGCAACGAGCCAGCAACGACCTTCGAGGAGACGCTGCAGCTGATCAAGAGAATATCGATCATCACGGGCAACACCAGGCAGGTCGCCGCGCTGACCGGATGGCAGAACAAGGGGCACGACTCAGGTTGGCCCTATTTCAACAAGGTAAACGAAGCACTGGGTGGATTGCCAAAGCTCCAATGGCTGGCGCGCGAGGCCAGGAAGTACAACGCGACGCTCAGTTATCACCTCAATCTCGACGATTCGAATGAGAACACGCCGGGTTTCGAGCGCAGCATCCCGGTATTGGCGGCAGGGCACGACGGCAAACCCTATCCGTGGAGCATCTACTTCACCGGCGGGCCGCAGGTCTATCGCATCAACCATACAAAGGATCTGGAGTCGGGATTCTTTGAAGAGCGCGTGATGGCGTTCTTGAACATGGTCCCGAAGACCAACTCGGTCCAGCTCGATACGTTCCGGCCGTTCAGCATCAGCTTCGGACCCGGCGAGAACATCGGCATGGTTGACGAGGCGGTGAGCTCGGCTCGAATCGTGGAGTGGTTTCACAAGCGGGGCATTGCCGTGTCGTCGGAAGGGCCTGTCGATGCGCTGTACGGCGTGCTCGACGCAACCTATCACCTGTTTGCGCAATCGGATCCCTTTCACATCCTGATGACGTACGGAAAGATTCACGGCGGCGGCAAACATTCGAAAGGCCCGGGACAGGTGCTGGGGTGGGCACACAACCAGGACCTCGTCATGCGTCCGATCGAATGGCGTGAGCCCAAATTCAACATTCACATGCGTTGGAATCCCGTCACGGACGACGAACTTCGGGACATCTATTACCTCGGCAATCTGACGCAGGGTTATCTCACCAACAAACACCTCGTGTGGCTCGGTGAAGACGTGCGCGAGCCGGGTGTAGCAGCCGATGCGGCGAAGGCGGATGCACCTCCGCCTGCCTACGTGGGGCGATTCGAGGATGGCACCGTCTCGAGGGTTTCCTCTTCCGGACGCTGGACGGTGATCGACAACGGCGCCACCACGGTGGATGGCGACTACCGCGCCATACCGCGAGGTGATTCCGAAATCCTGCTGTATTCGGTGACCGGACGTCGCGCAGAGGTGCGCGTACCGGGCGCATGGGCTGGCAAGAGACTGATCCTCACCGAGGTCGAGGCGCCGTCCAGGTCAGTCGTCGTACAGCGCGCCGCGCAGTCATCGTCGGTGACGATCGACTTGCGACCGCGCACCCCGTACCGGCTGCATATCAGTAAATAAGCGACGCCCGGAAGAAAGGAGATCGCGTATGTCGCTACATCATCGCGTCGTATTGCTTGTGTTCGGGCTGATGGTATCTGCGAGCTCGATACCGACATCCGCCGCCGGGCGAGCCGGGCAGCCCTCGTGGCAGGTCCCCAACCTGGACAATCTGGCCCCCTACACGCTGCCAGCCGCAGCGTGGAGTGATCGTCATTCGGATATCGGTATCACCTGGCCCCAGGAAACCAAGGGCGGGATACAGCAGCTAACTACCTTCGTCGGCTGGTGGGGTTCGTCGATCTCGGACCAGTTGCTCAGCTGGAGCGTGCAGGAAAACGGGCGGCCTCTCGCGGTCACGTTCCGCTCCAGGAATTTCCGGCCCGACAAAGTCATCGAAAGTGACTCCATCGACGACATCGATCTCACGTCGACCATCGCGTTTCCCGAGCACAACGTGCTGGCGGTCGAATTCATTCTCCGCAATCCCGGCTCGCGGACCCGCACGCTCGAGGTGTCGTTCGATCATCCGGGGAAGGGAGTCGCGCCCGACTGGGAAGGTGCTTTCCCCATCGGGTTGATCACCAGCATCGACGGCGCTGCTCCGGGCTCATGGACGACGTTGTTTCAACACCGCGAACATGGCCGCAACGTCTACGGGGTGTCCCAGTTCGTCGCGGGAATGATCGAGGGAACGCCGCTGGAACTCGTGTGCATTTCCGATCTGACGAGCCGGCAGGTGAGGCTCGAGCCTGGATCGACATCCAGGTTCACCGTTGCGCTGGCATTCGGCCGCAATCAGGGTATCGCGCAGGATGGTTTCGACAAGGCGACGGCGCTCATCAAGTCCGGTTGGACGCCGTCGGTGGAATCGGAACGCATCGCACGGCTCATTTCCTCGGCGCCCCCACTGCCGCCGAAGTATGCCGACGAAGCTTCCAGGCGACTCTATGCGCACGCGATCACCGCGTTGAATGGCCTGTTCGTCTACGGGCAGGGCGGGTACTTCGAAGGCAACCGTGTTCCTTACACGACGAAGTTCGGGGTTGCCATGCCTTACTTCTGGGACTCGATGGTCAGCGCGGTCGGCGCGCGCGAGTTCGATCCGAAGATGTCGCAGGAAACCATTGAAGCGTTTCTGCGCAATGCCACGCCACGCGGCAGCCTCCCATTCAACTTGTCGGATACCCATCGCGCCGGCGAAGGCCAGGCGCCGATCCTGGCCTGGGCCGCATGGCGGACCTACGCGCGCAGTCACGATCGCGCGTGGCTGGCACGCGCCTATCCACGTATGCGCAGCTACGTGAATTTCTGGCTGAAATACCGCAGCAGTTCGCGCGGCCTGCTCAAGTTCAGCAACACCGGTGAAATCGCCGACAACGACGCCCGCTGGGATCCCGCGTTCGGCGGCAAACAGTATATGTATGGCATGTCCTGTCCGCCCTTGAAGGGGATCGAGTCGCCGGACGTCAATGCTTTCGTGTTCAACGAAATGAAGTTCCTGGGGCTCATATCCGCGGAACTCGGATTGCGGGACGAGAGTCGCGAATGGAACGCGAGGCGCGACAAGCTGGGCAAGCTGATCGTCGAGGCAATGTATTTCCCCGAAGAGGCGATGTTCTACGACGTCAAGGAAGGCACCCACGAGAAATTCAGCGGCGTGAAGAATCCCAACATGTTCCTGCCGCTGTGGGCGGGAGTGCCGTTGCCTGCCAGCGAGGCAAAACGTGTCATCGAACGGCACCTGCTGAATCCCGCGGAGTTCTTCAGCCCCGACATGCCCGTGCCGAGCCTGTCGCTCGACAATCCAAGCTTCAATCCCACCGCCTACTGGCGCGGCCGCATCTGGCCGCACATCAACTATTGGATGATGGAGACCTTGTGGCGGCACGGATATGAAAAAGAAGCCGATCTCCTCGCCGACAAGATGATGCGTCTGTTCAAGACCACTCCCTGGCTGCAGGAAAATTATCCCGGCGATCCCAAGCTCATCAGCGAAATGGCGCGCGCGGCGCGCCCCGTCGAAACCGGCACCGAGACGCGCGGACTCTACGCCCACTCCAGTTCGTCACCTGACTACAGCTGGTCGGCGGCAAGCCTCATCGAGATAGCGCTCGAAAGGTACAAGGAGCCGGACACACCCTAATGATGGGATGTCTTGCGATCAGAACGCTGGCGAAAGCCATTGTCATTGCCTCGACGTTGGCATCGATGGGCGCGCTTCACGCGCAGGAGCCGGTTTCTCCGCCGGGAACCGGAGAGGTTCCTGAGCGCGTGCACTACGAGGCGTCCTGGTATCTGCAGTTCGCCCCACGCACCGCGCTCGACATGGTGAATCAAACACCGGGTTTTGCGCCGGACTGGCGGGCGGGTGGGAATCGGCGCGGCTTGTCCGGCGCGGCCGGCAACGTGCTGATCGACGGTGAACGTCCGAGCGCCAAGAGTCAGACGCTCGCCGATATCCTGCAACGCATTCCCGCGAAGCAGGTCGTGCGCGTCGAACTTCTGCGTGGCGCCGAAGTGGCCGGCGATCCTTCGGGCGCGGCCGTATTGGCCAATGTGGTTCGCGCAAGTTCGGCGGGTGCAGGAACCTGGTCCGCCGGATTCGAGTACGCGCCGCGGCAGGATTTGGCACCCAACGGCTATCTGTCATGGAGCGGGCGGGCCGGGCCTACGGACTATGCCATCGGCGCGTCCTCCAACAGTTTCCAGCGCGACCTGCCGGGCAGGCGTCACGTTCTGGATGCGTTGGGCAACGTGACCGCGGTGCGCATCGATGCATCGCCGCGCGAATACGTCGAGCATGCGGTCAATGCAGAGCTGGTACGCGCAGCACTCGGTGGACGTCTCGCGCTGACCGGTGAAGTTTCCTATTCGCGTTATGACGAGGACTCGACACTGCTGACCACTACACCCAGCGGCGATCGGCTCGAGGACGAAGCCAATCCTTACGCCGGGGTCACACACACTTATGAAGGCGGCCTGAACTTCGGGCGCAGCGCCGGCTCGTGGGACCTGACTCTGGCCGCATTGCTGACCCGCCGGCGCTCGGAAAGCGATGTCAGCTCGACGCATCGCAACAGTTCGGTCGTCATCGATTCTGTGTCCGTTCAAGCGCTGGCGCGCAACAGCGGCGAATCAGTCGCGCGCCTCACGGCATCGCGCAATTTCGCCGCCCATCGGATCGAGGCCGGTATCGAAAGCACCGTCAACACGCTCGATGCAGGCACGATTCAGTCGCAAGACCTCGGCGGCGGGTGGACTGAAGTCTACGTTCCGAATGCCAACGTGCGCGTCGAGGAAGGACGCCAGGAAGCCTTCGCTGGGTACATATGGCGGCCGGGCAGTCCGTGGTCGATGGAAGCCCGGCTGACGGCCGATATGTCCCGCCTGCATTTTGCGGGAGACGTCAATCGCTCGGTGGATCTCGTTTACTGGAAACCGTTGCTGCAGATCGGCCGGCTGTTCGGCGAGCGCAACCAGCTGCAATTCCGCATGTTTCGTGACATCGGCCAACTCGATTTCAATGACTTCGTCTCCGCCCCTTCGCTGGCCGACGATGTGGTGAACGGCGGCAATCCCGCGCTGCGGCCGGAAACCTCCTGGCGCGCGGAGTTCGTGGCCGATGTGCGGATTGGCGCCGACTCGGCATTCGGCATCAAAGGGTTTCACTACCGGCTCGCCGATGCCATCGACCTGGTGCCGATCGGGGCGCCGGGAATGCAGATCGACGCGCCTGCCAACATCGGCGATGGCAAGGTCACGGGGATCGACCTCACGGGCAGCTTGCCCTTGCGGACGATCTTTCCCGGCGGCGTCATCGACGTCGTTGCAACCTTGCAGGAGTCCGAGATTGCGGATCCGATCACCGGTGCGCAACGCACGATCTCGGATTTCCAGACCGCACAGCTCAGGGCGGAATTTCGCCAGGATCTCGCGGCGCAACGTTTCGCGTGGGGCATCAACTATTCGAAGAATGCTCAGACGCAAAGATTCCGTTTCGCCGAGATCGACACGCACCGCGGCAGCCCGTCGCTCAATCTGTTTGTCGAGACCACGGCGATCGAGGCGCTGAAGGTGCGCCTGAGCGCCTTGTCGGTTCTCGACACGGAGTTGCGCGAGCGGACCTTCTTTGCGCCCGACCGCACCGGCGCAGTTTCCTCGATCGAGAGTGGGGAACGTCGGCCAGGGAAGTGGTGGATGCTGACGCTATCGGGAAATCTTTAGAATCCAAAGAAGCTCTCCATCAGAGCTAGTGCGGGATGTAATCCAGATTGATCTTGCGCGACACGGTGCCACGCGCGAGTCCGCCGTCGAATGCCGGGTCGATTTGTCCGCGCATTTCCTGCCTTACGGTCACGTCGATGCTGCAGCGGGTGACGGCAGGAAACGAGTTCGGGAAAGCCACGAGGGGATCGATGTTGACGGATTCGCGGCCGTCGGCGTTGTCGTCGGTGCTCAGCAAGCCGGACGAATACGCGTGCGGCCCCGAAGCCATGGTGCAATCGGAGTTGTAGCTCAAGTCCACTCGTGCGGGCGCGCCGGTCGGCGACCATTCGACCACCACCGTATCGCCGTTGGTGACTTGTTGGTGGTCGGCTGGCGTTACGAAGACGAAGGGAGCGGGAACGGCGACACGCGAGTCCGGAGCGTTTCCGCCCTTCTTGCGATTGAACGACACGACGTAGTCGGCGCCTTGCTGATAGTCGAAGCGCGCGATATACGCGGGTGTGAGGAGTGAATTGTCGCCGTCCATGGTCTTGCACACACCGTTCACACAGGTGCGAAAGAAGTCGCCGCCATCCAGCCGGAACGACTCACCAGCCCCGCGGTCGTTGTACACGTTCGCACGCGCCACCGCGATTCCCAGTTCGTTGGAGTCAACCGAGAAGTTGAGGGTCATCGCGCTGGTCGGGACGGGTCCGCCGGCAGCGCCGCTCTTGGAACTGCTCTTTGGAGCGCAGGCTTGCAGCAGCATGGCTGCGGCGGCGAAACCCATCATTCGACAGCAAAACGTGCTCGTTTGCATTGCCTGCTCCCCCTTCAAGTGGTTAGGCATTTCTTGTTGGCCTGCGAACCTTCACTCCGACCGCGAAGCGAAACAATTATCCCGATGCGAGTAGTGGATGGCGATACCGTCGGCGGCGGCTCCTGCTACCAATGTGCGAAAGTTCCGCATTCCGGGAGTCGAGGGCGAGCACATCTCCGCCCGAGCCCATCGAGGGCATGACGTTCATCTCCAGACATCGCTTGACGAAGGCGTTGCGGGTGTACTGGCAGCCTTGATCGGCGTGAAAAACCACTAGCTGCAGCCTTCGCCGCGGCTGCTTCCACTTCCCGATCGCGGCGATCACGTCGTCGCCGCAAGGCACGACGCGCGCGCCGCCATTCTTCGAATTTGCGTATGCAACCGGCGCAGTTTCATTCGAAACGGCGAGGTCACCCACCGTTCAAACACGGCGCCTATCTATCAGGTGGCGCTCGGCAACACGCCTGAAGAGGTTGTCGAGCTTGTCCGCAACGTCAAGGCCTTTGCCGACGAACTCCTTCGGCGGTCGGTCGCGTTCGCGAAGTTCAAGGAGAACGATCGTGCAAAACCCGATTGCGGTGTGTTGCTCACCAACAGCTGGCAGCGAGCTTGTTCCGGAATCGCCCCAGGCCTTCAGTGGCAATCAACTCGGACGCGTTGGGGCGACGCCATGAAACTCCAGACGGTTGCGATGCTGCTCATGTTTGGCATGTCGCTTCTCTCAATGGGTTGTGCGGTTCGCCCGTACAGAGTGGCGGTCGCCAAAATGCCGCCCTGCACCGGCGTGTGGCTGAGCCCCAACGGCGGCGCGTCGTATACCTGCACGTCGCCCGTGGAATTCGAGCGCTGGAGGCAGCGCAACGGGCTTTAGAAATAGCCGCGTTCACCGAGGATGACCTCGTTTATCGGATGCACCCCGTGATGAGGATACGTCCGCCGAGCAGGCGGCCGAGCGGCCGCGCTACGCTCAGCGAGAGATAGTCGAGCACGTTGACCGGAGTCCATGTTGACGGCAAGACCCGATTGATCGCCATGTCGAAGAAGCGCGTGCGAGTCGGCGTCACGCGTTCCTGCACCTGAGCTATATCGCGCTCGCTCATCTTGCGTTCGTCTTCCGTTATGTATGGCTTGCGGCCACCGTAGACGATTCCGACGAGGCGCTTGTAGAGCACCTCGCGTACTAGCCACGAATTCCGAATGCGATCGGCCAGCGAATGCGTGTAGACCTCGTTGATGATTGCGACCGCGCCGGGTTTGCAGACACGTGCGACCTCGGTCATCGTTGCCGGAATGTCGACATGGTGCAGGATGTCGCGCGCGATCACGGCATCGAAGAACGCCGACGGATAGTCGAGCGATTCGGCTGGCATCACCCGCAGGTCGATCACAAGGCCGTCGCGCTCGGCGACTTCCCGCGCGATGCGGATCGAGTCCGGGCTCAGATCGAAGCCGTAGACCTCGGCGCCTATGGCGGCCAGAAGGCAGCAGTCGACGCCGAAGCCGCAGCCAATCACGAGCACACGCTTGCCCTTGAGATTCGCGCGCAACACTTCCGAATACATCTGCCAGACTTGGTTCCACCATTTGCGCTTGGAGCTGGTCACGAGCGAGTAGTCGATCCGCATCGCCACATCGCGATAGGTCTCGGCGTGTTTGGCGTTGTGATATTCAAGCTCGCGACGCTGGCGATCAGTTAATTCATTCATTTTTTGTTCCCCGTTTATTATGTGTCGCTCAAGAGGAAAAGGTGACGGCGTTTTGTGAATAGAGCGCTCCGATTTTCGCGCTGGTGCTCCGCCATATCAGCGGAGCAAGAGAGCTTAAATCGGCCTGGATGCTGAACGAAGCGCGTCGTAAGTTGTTGAATGGATAGAGGACATGACGGCGGCACTTCTCATAATGCCGGGACAGGGGGTTCGATTTCCTTTCCACCAATTGTTTTTGGTCGGTGAATCCCGGTCACATCGTTAGCGTTTTAAGCCGACAACATTAGGTAATACCTCTTTCCGCGGCCTCGAGCCATCGGCCTGCAATGCGCTCGCGGATCTGCTCAAGAAGTGCAAGAACGTAAGGACCATACGCCGTTGTATGTAGTTAGTCAGTCAGTGAGTTGCCAAGCCCGTGGTCCACGAAACTCGGTGCGAAAACCCTGCCGCACAGTAATACGACCACTTGGGCAGCGCGCTCCGTCTTAGGCACTTTGCTGCTGAAGCGATGGACGCCCGCTGAGTTACTTGGCGGCTGAGCATGCGGACGTTTGTGGGCTCCCCGCACGTACGCTCCCACAGAGGACTCGTCAGGCGCAGTGGCACGCGAACGAAGCGGCGCCAGCCAACTACACGGCGGTACGGGTATTGAGCGCAGCGGCGAGCGGATCGTCGGGATGGGCCGCCACGAGATGTGAGTTGTGCGTCGGCTCGACGAGCACGGCAGCCGCGCGCAGCGCCTCCACCACCGCTTCCGTAGTTTCCGGCGGAATCCAGCCCGACATGCCGATGGCTGCGTGAATGGGCTCACCCACGGTGACCGCAACCGTGTGCTGATCCACTTCCGGCTTCACCAGAATCCGAACGTATCCCTGCGCCCGGATCTCTGCGAGCGTGTCGCGAAGCGATTCGATCCCCGCAGGAAAATTCGGGATCTCCTGCCCGCTGTAGATATCGGTGACTTCGTCATCGTCCAGCTCGGCGAGCAACGCCAGGCCGATACCACCGCGAGTCGCCGGATACAGGCCGATGCGGCCGAGCGCCTCCGATGAAGAGAATCCTGGCGGGGCGTGATAGAGATAACTCACGTTGTCGCGCCAGAGCACGCCCATTGCGACCGTATGATTGAACCGCCGCAGCGACTCGAGCGCCGGCAGCGCGCGGCGAATCAGACCCGACGCGAACAGACTCTGCGCAGCGAGCACGTGCATGCCGGGGCCGGCGGTGTATTTGCGATCGGCGGTCTGACGGGCGATGCCCAGTGACGCGAGAGTCTTCAGCAGGCGATTGACCCGCGTCGGGTCGAACCCGAGCCGGCGTGCGAGCTCGCGGCCACCCACAGGCGCCTCGGACGTGGCGAGCGCCTGCAACGTCGCGATTCCATCGATCAGGCTCTGGTTAGGCTGAGCGCTCTTCTGACGGGAGGCCATGGCGCGCGGGATACTAGCACTCACTTCATCCCGCCGATCAAATCCCGCAGCCGCAGGAGCAGGGCGTCCAGCTCTTTGAGGTCGTCCGCATCCAGCACGGGTCCGGGTGCGCGCGTGTACGGGCTTTCGATGAGGCCGCGCCTGAGCAGCACCTCTTTCGTGAGCCGCCAGCGAAAGATGGCCTGCATGCTGAGCAGCGGCAGGCAGTGTTCGAACAGATCGCGCGCACGCTCGACATCACCCGCGCGATGCGCCGCGAGCATCTGCACGTGGGCCTCGACGATCTCGCAGGCCGGCATCGTCCCGGCGGCACCCCGGTTCATTTCATCGATGATGTAACGTCCGCCGGCTCCGCCGAACACACCACGAAGATGAGGCACGTGTTCGCGCAGCAGGGTGGTGATGCGCTGGCCACACGGGGGCGTTTCCTCTTTTACGAGCTCGATACCGGGCGCGCCGCGCACCAGCGCGGACAACGCGTCGACCGACAGCCCGATGCCCATCGGCTTCGGTGCGTTCTGCAGAATGATGGGCAGCCGTGAATTGCGCGCGACGTCATCCAGAAAAGTCGCCATCCGGGGAAGATCATCGGCGAGGGCGTGCGGCGTCATGATCATTGCCGCGCTGGCGCCATGTTGCGCGCCGTGCGATGCGAAAGACGCAATGGCATCCAGCGAACCTGCGCTCGCGCCGACCACAAAATGCACGCGGCCTCCGATCCAGGTGCCGAGCAGCGCCACGAGCGCGTGACGCTCATCGGCGGTGAGCTGCTCGTATTCACTCGCCAGGCCAGGAAACACGATGCCATCCGCCCCTGCACCAATTGCGTACTCGAGCACCTTGCGAAGACCGCCCTCATCCACCGCGCCGTGCCGGTCGAAGATGGCCGGCAGCACAGGAAATACGCCTTGGAAGGTTTGCTGTTCGATCGTCATGAGGGTCCGATGCCTCGCCTCTTTTTGGGTTGTAACGTTGCTACTATAGCAACTTAAATTGCCAAATGGACCCGAAGAGGGTTGCAAACGCCATTAATGTCGCTATTATAGCGACACCGATGCAGGCGAACGCGCGGTCGGAGTGTCCCAATCACCAAGAAGATCATCCACTGGGATGGATCGGGGGATCGATGACTAATAAGAAGAGAGTGTTCCTGTGGGTCGTGGCGACTCAGCTCTGGATTCCCGCGGCGTTTGCGCAGCAACCCCCGGGCGCCGACGGTGACCTGGACGAAGTCGTCGTCACGGGCGTGCGCGAGAGCCTCGACCAGGCGCGCGACCTCAAGCGCAACCAGATCCAGTTCGTCGACGCCATCGTGGCGAGCGACATCGGCAAACTACCGGACACCAACGTCGCCGAATCGCTGGCGCGTGTGTCGGGCGTGCAGATCGATCGCGGTATCGGCGAGGGCACGGACATCACCATTCGTGGCCAGCACGAAAACGTGATCCTGTTCAACGGCCGGCAGATCTTCGATTCCACCGGTCGCGGCGGCAATGGACTCGATCAGCTCAACACCTCGACGTACGGCCTCCTGAGCCTCGTGCCGTCGGAGCTCATCTCGCGGCTCGAAGTCACCAAGCTTTCCGGCGCCGATCAGATCGAAGGCGGCCTCGGCGGTGTGGTGGACATCGTGACGCGCAAACCGCTCGACGTGCACGGTCCGCAGTTCGCGGTGAGTGGCACCGCCAGCTACGACGATCTGCCGGGCAAGGGCGGATACGAGTTCTTCGGCCTCGCGTCCAACACATTTGCGGACGACACATTCGGCATTCTCGTGAGCGCCGTCGCTGGCAAACGCGATCTGGCCGAGCAGGGTGTCAACACCTTCTCGGGCTGGGGCGTGATCGCCGACAACGACGCACCGCTGTTCGACGCAAATGGAAATCCGGTCTCGAACGATCCCAACGGCGACGGCAAATCCGGCCTGTTCGACCTGGACGCGCGTCTGCAACAGATAGCCGAAACCCGCGAGCGGGTGGGCCTCACCGCGCTCGCGCAATGGCGCCCGAGCGAGAACTTCGAGCTGACGCTCGATGGGTTCTATTCGCGCCTCGATTCGGATCGCGACCGCTACTGGATCGGCTACTTCGCCGGCTTCGGCCCGCACACCGACGTGGTGTTCTCGCCGCACGAGAACCTGCTCGCCGGCATCGTGACGCGGCCCATCAACACGAACGCAGAGTTCGCCGACACCGAGTCCGACATCAAGTCCACGGCGCTCACGGCGGACTGGAGCGTGAGCGAATCCTGGAAGATTCACGGCGCAGTGGACTACTCCGATTCGACGTCGTCTTACGCGCAGCGATTCTTCCGGCTGCAATCGAATGCCGGCGTGCCGATTTCCTACGACCTGCGCGTCGGGGATTTCGGCTCGTTCACGTTTCCCACGGACCTCACGGATCCTTCCGGGCTCAATCTCGCCATCCTCTACGACAACCTGTTCGCCTCCGAATCGAAGAACAAGAGCGTGAGCGGGGATTCCACCTGGACATTCGACTCGAGCTGGTTGAAATCCGTCGAAGTCGGCGCGCGTTACAACGAGATCGACACGGACACGCTGCAACGCCTGCGTGACATCGAGCCGGGAACTCCCGCCACCGATCTGTCCGCATTCACCACGGTATTCAGCAATCCCGACTTTCTCCCCGGCGGCGCCCCGGGACTGCCGCGCTCCTACCTGACGGGCAGCAAAAGCGTGTTCGAGAACTGCGAATCGTTCGCGGAGATCTGGAATGCCGATCAGCAGGCGATCTGCGAAACCACCGTCACGCCGCTGGGCAGTTTCCAGATCGAGGAGAAGTTCACCGCGGCGTACGCGAAGCTCGACTTCGAGGGATCGCTCGGGGATCACAAGTTGGCCGGCAACGTCGGCGTGCGGTTCCTGCACCGCGACCTCACCTCCACAGGTTCGCTCGTTTCGAACGGCGGCGTGATTCCGAACGTGTTCGAGCGCACCGACGACGACGTGTTGCCGTCCGCCGTGGTCCGCTACGACGCCAGCGACAGCGTCGTCCTGCGCTTCGGTGCCGCACGTGTGGTGGCGTATCCGAACACCGAGGCGCTCAACAACGGCCTGCAGGATTTCGACGACGGCACGGCGGTCGGCGGTAGCCCGGATCTCGATCCGTTCCGCGCGAACCAGTTCGATGCGTCGGCGGAGTGGTACTTCGCGCCCGGCTCGCTGCTGTCGCTGGGACTCTTCTACAAGGACATCGACACTTTCATCGTGCAGTCCGCGCAACAGGAAGATCTGCCTGGCCACAGCACGCCGGTCACGGTGGTGCGCCAGATCAACGGCGAGGCGGCCAAGGTCAAGGGCGTCGAGGTGCTGTACCAGCAGCCCTTCACGTTCCTGCCCGCGCCTTTCGATGGCTTCGGAGTCGTCGCGACGTACTCATTCATCGACAGCAACACGCCCGTGGAGGATCGCAACGGCAACGCGCTCACGCTGCCGGGGCTTTCCAAGAACAACGTCAACCTGGTGGCGTATTACGAGAAGGGGCCGGCCAGCATCCGCCTCGCCTATAACTGGCGCGACCGCTACCTGCAGGGCATCGGGCCCAGCGATACCGGTGTGTTCTTCGACGAGTACAAGGATTTCGCCGCCACGGCACGCTGGGAGTTCAGCAAGTCGCTGTCGGTGACCCTGGAGGGCATCAACCTGCTCGACAGCCAGCTCCGCACCTACAATGCGTTTCCCGAGGCACTGCGCACGAATACCGAATACGGACGGATCTTCAAATTCACGGTTGCCGCGCGATTCTGAAACGCGTAGAGGCTGAGTCGGGATCTCTGCAGTGAAGGTGGACGATGCGTTTCCAAGGGATTGTTGCGGTTGTCACTGGCGCGGCGGGCGGGATCGGGCAGGCGGTCTGCGCGCAGCTCAAGGCCGAAGGCGCGAAAGTTGCGGGGCTCGACCTGAAAGCGAGCCCGGCAGCCGACCGGTCCATCGTTTGCGATGTAGGTAGCGATCTCGCGGTCACGCGCGCGGCGGAAGAAGTCCGCGCGCATCTCGGGGACCCGGGCGTCGTCGTACACGCGGCGGCGATCAGCGAGAACCTGCCGACGCTCGATTCCTCGACCGAGGCCTTTGCGCGGCTCTACAACGTGAATGTGATCGGTGCGGTGCGCATGGTGCTCGCGTTCGCTCCGGCAATGCGTACGGCGCGGCGCGGATCCATCGTCTTGGTGAGCTCCATCAATGGAGCGATGGGTGCGCCGGGCCTGGCGGCCTACGCAGCTTCAAAAGGCGGGCTCGATGCGCTGCTGCGTTCGCTGGCGCTGGAGCTTGCGCCCAGCGGTATCCGTGTGAATGGCGTGGCGCCGGCTTCGATCGACACGCCGCTGCTGCAGGCATCGTTCGACCGGAATCCGGATCCCGGCTCGGCGCGCGCGGCGAACATCAAACGCCATCCGCTCGACCGGCTCGGAACGCCGCGCGATGTCGCGCAGCTGCTTGCCTTTCTGGCGTCGGACGAGGCGTCGTGGGTCACCGGCGCTATCTACCCGCTCGATGGCGGAGCGCATCTCGCGCGGCGCTGAAGACTGCCGGATCACAAAACTTGAGCGCCACCGCCTTCATCGCCGTGAATTGGGGCAGCAGCACCTTCGCGGCCTATCTAATCGAACCGGCGAGCGGCATCGTGGATCGGCATCGGACGGCAAACGGTGTCACGCGACTCGACCGGGACGCGCTGCCGGCCGCGCTCGCCGAAGCGGTGGTTGGCTGGCCGAAGACCGAGCACATTTACTGTTCCGGGATGATCGGTTCCAGCGCCGGCTGGGTCGAAGTGCCGCATCTCGATTGCCCGGCCACGCTGCTCGAGGTGAGCCGGTCGCTGACACAGACGCGTATCGGCGACGTGAATTGCAGCATCGTGCCGGGGCTCGCAGCGATTCTGCCCAACGGCGATCCGGACGTACTGCGTGGCGAGGAGATGGAGATTTTCGGCCTGGTCGCGTTGCAGGGCGCGGCCACCCCGACGTTGCACGCGGTGCTGCCGGGCACACACACGAAATGGGTGCGTGTCAGCGATGGGTCCGTGAGCGAATTCTTCACCTCGATGGGCGGCGAGCTGTTCGACCGGCTGGCGGAGAAAAGCCTGTTGAGCAGCGTGCTCGACAAAGAACAGTCCGCGATCTCCGACGAATGGTTTGCGCGGGGCGTGGAGCGTGGCGCCGCGGAAGGCACGGGGCTGGGACGTCTGTTGTTTGGCGTGCGCGCGCAGGTGCTGCGCGCAAGACTCCCCAAGGCCCACGCCGCCTCGTATGCGAGAGGGCTGTTGATCGGCGCCGAAATCGAAGATGCGATACGGATGCAGCCGCAGATTCGCAGCCAAGCTTCGATTCCGCTGGTGGGGAATCCGGCGTTGTGCGAGCTGTATCGGGGCGCGCTGGCGCAATTCGGCGTGGGCGCACACCTCGTCGACGGCGCGAGCTGCCTGCTCGAGGCTTACCGCATCCTTCATCACAACGTGGTGGGAGCGCGGCCGTGAGCAATCACTCGTCTGCCTTCGAAGCTGCGTTCGCGCAATGTCCCGCCGTGGCGATCCTCCGGGGAGTCACGCCAACCGAGTGTGTCGAGGTTGCAGAGGCACTGGTTTCCAGCGGCTTCCGGATAGTCGAAGTGCCGCTCAACTCTCCGGACCCGTTGACCAGCGTGCGGAAGTTGCGCGCGCATTTCGGCGATCGCGTGGTCGTGGGCGCCGGCACAGTACTCACGGAGCAGGATGTCGACGCCGTCGCGCAGGCGGGCGGTCAGATCTGCGTGGCACCGAATTGCGATCCGCGCGTGATTCGCCGGGCCATCGCGCAGGGCGTGGTGCCCTTGCCCGGAGTCGCGACCGCGAGTGAAGCGTTTTCCGCGGTCGAGGAGGGCGCGACGTTTCTGAAGTTGTTCCCCGCCGATGCACTCGGAACGTCGACGGTGAAGTCGCTGCTCTCTGTATTGCCGAAACATGTGCGGCTCATCGCCGTGGGCGGGCTCACGTCCCGCAATGCCGCCGAGTTCATCGCAGCGGGATGCGCTGGCGTAGGCACCGGCAGTGACGTCTACAAGCCGGGGCTTGCCGCGGCGGAAGCGGGCGAACGTGCGAAGCGGTTGCTGCGCGCGCTGGGTACGCGGGTTCGCCAGCTCAGCACCGCGCAGGTTCGCGTGGGCGAGAGCCCGTTCTGGAACGAGAGGACACGCGAGATCGTGTGGGTGGACTTCGCCGCGCCCGCCATCGTTCGCTGTGCGGTCGACGGCGCCGGCGTTCGCGAGCCCACGTCCGCACCGCTCGACACCACGCTGTCGGTGGTGATGCCCGCGCCTGATGGGCGCGTGCTGGGTGTTGCCGCGGATTCGATTCGCGAAGTGGACATCGAATCCGGCAAGACCCGCCATTGGGCGACGGTCGCGCTGCCATTTGCGAACACGCGGCTCAACGACGCCACCATGGATCCGCTCGGGCGCATCTGGAGCGGCTCGATGAGTTACGCACTCATCTCGGGTCACGGTGCGTTGTTCGTGACGGACACGAAGGGCGCTACGCGCCAGCTGGCGGGTGGGTTCGGCGTGTGCAACGGCATCGGCTTCAGCTCCGATCACCGCAAGTTGTTCCTCGTCGATACGTTGCACCGGACCTTGCTCTCATTCGATTGCGACATCGAGTCGGCGCAAGTGAGCCCGCCGCGTATCGTCACGGATTTCCTGCACGTGCCGGGCAAGCCGGACGGCCTCGCAGTCGCGGAAGACGGCGCGGTGTGGGTGGCGATGTGGGGCGGATCGAGAGTGGTGCGCGTCGAGCGCGACGGGAGCATTTCGCGGCAGATCGTCATCCCGGCGAAACACGCCAGCAATGGCTGCTTCATCCCGGGGAAACCGGACACGCTCTACGTGACCACTTCCCGATTCCGGTTGAGCGAGGCCGAGCTGGCGGAAGCGCCGTGGTCGGGCTCGCTCATCGCCGTGGATCTGCCGGCATGAGTGCGACAATTTCCCGCATTGCCGATCGGACCTTGCAGTGGCCGTTTCGCAAGTGGGCATTCGGTGAGGCGATTGCGCTCGAAGGCCTGCTCGAAGCGGCGGTGGTCACTGGCCAGGCGGGGTATCGGGAGCAAGTGGAAGCCCTGTGCCGCTCAACCTTGGAACGCGCCGCGGGCACCGCCGAAGATCTCCTCGCACCCGGCGCCGTGTTGTTAGAGCTTCATTCGTTGACGGGTGACGCTCGCTGGCTGGAAGCGGCGCGCGCGCTGGTTTCCGCACACGAAAAGCTGCCACGGACTTCGCACGGCGCGCTGCAGGTGCGTGCGCACCAGCCGGGCTGGGCCTGGCAGATCTGGGTCGATTCGATGGATCTGGTCGGCCCGCTGTATGCAAGGTTCGCGGCCGCAAGTGGTGAGTCATCCTGGTTGCATCGTGCCGTGGAACTGATGCTCGGCTACGCGAATCACCTGCAGCGGCCGGACGGCCTCTTCATGCACGGCTACGACATGTACGCAGGCGCGAACGGCCACGCCTGGGCGCGCGGGCAGGGCTGGGCGCTGCTGGGCATGGCCGACGTGCTGAAGGTTTGCAGTTCGTTGTCCGCGATGGATATCGAAGGCGCCGCGCAGTTGCGCGAACGTAGTTTGAGACTGGTGAATGCCCTTGTTAGTACGCAGCGTCCGAGCGGCCTGTGGAGCACCGTGATCGATGCCGCGGAAACCTACGAGGAGACCACGCTCGCTGCGATGTTCGTGCGTGCCACGAACCAGCTCGAGCAGGCGGGCGTTTCGCTCCCATCCCGAATTGGGACGGCGCGCGCCAGCGCGGTGGCGGCCGTCCGCCGCCATGTCGATGCCGACGGCTCGCTCGGCCTGGTGAGCAGTGCCACACCGGTGGGCCAGCTCTCGACATACGCGACGCGACCTTTCGGTGTCTACCCGTGGGGGCAGGGCGCGCTGCTGCTCATGGAATGTTCACTCGCGAATGCGGGCGGTTCGTAATACATGGCAACGCTCGACTACGTGATCCTGTTCGGCTATCTAGGCGGCACGCTGGCATTCGGGTTGCTGTTCGCGCGCCGCAACCGCTCGGTGCGCGACATGTTCGCGGCGGGTGGAGCATCGCCGTGGTGGGTGGCCGGGCTCAGCAGTTTCATGACGATGTTCTCCGCCGGAACCTTCGTGGTCTGGGGCGGCATTGCCTACAAATATGGCGTCGTAGCCATCCTCATCAACATCTCCTACGGCGTCGCCGCGCTGGCCGCGGGATATTGGGTGGCGGGCAAGTGGAACGCGCTCGGCGTGCGCACACCGGCCGAGTTCATCGAGCTGCGCTTCGGCGAAAGGGCGATCCGCTTCTACACCTGGACGCTGATCGGATTTCGCGTGGTCGACGTGTCCATCACGCTGTACGCGCTGGCCGTGGTGCTGGCCACGTTGATGCCCCTGTCGGTCGGCAACTGGCTGCGAGATCCGCAGACCGGGCACATTTCCATTGCGCTGCTCACCTGCGGCTTCGGCGCCATCGTCATCGTGTACACGATGTTCGGTGGCTTGTGGGCGGTGCTCATGACCGACGTCCTGCAGTTCGTGATCCTGAACCTGTCGGTGATCTTCGTGGTCCTGCTCACGTTGATCGGCGTGCCGTCGTTGCACGATCTCGCCGCGGCCGCGCCGGCCGGCTTCTTCGAACCGACGGGCGGTGGTTATGGCTGGCTGTTCCTCGCCGGCTGGTGCACCACGCAGTTCTTCATCATCGGCGCCGATTGGGCTTTCGCGCAGCGCTTCCTGAGCGTGCGCAGTCCGCGCGATGCGCGCAAGGCCACCTATCTATTCGGCTGCCTGTACTTCGTGAGCCCGCTGATCTGGCTGGCGCCGCCGCTGCTGTTCCGGCTCACGCATCCGGGCGCGAATCCAGAGCAGGCCTATATCCTGGCGGGGCAGGCCGTGCTGCCGGCCGGCATGATCGGCCTCATGGTGGCGGCGATGTTCTCGGCCACCGCCAGCACCGTGAGCGGCTATCTGAATGTCTTTGCGGGCGTGCTGACCAACGATGTGTATCGGCGCCTGTTCCGGCCGGCCGCTGGCGAACGCGAACTCGTCAAGGCGGGGCGGATGTTCTCGGGCATCATCGGTGTGGTACTCGTCGTGCTGGCGGTGGTGGTGCCGCAGGCGGGTGGCGTCGAGCACATCGTGATTCTCTGGGCCACGTTGATCGTCGGCCCGCTGATGGCGCCGACGATCTGGGGCCTGCTGAGCCCGCGAGTGACCACGCGCGCCTTGTGGATGACCGTGGCCATCTCGTTTGCCGCCGGAGTGTTGTTCAAGGTTGGAGCGCAGATGGGATGGGCTCTCATACCGGAGGGAATGGTGGACGTGACGGTCGGCGTGATCCTGCCGGTGATCGTGCTGAGCGTGGCGCACTTCGTGTCGCGCGGTGAAGCACCCGGATGGCGGCGAACGCAGGAGGCCGCCAGCGCGGCGATTCGCAGCCATGGCCCCATCGACACCTTGCCCGCGCGCGCGCTGGGCATTTCGCTTTCCGTCAGCGGCGCCGTGATTTTGGCCCTGGTGCCTTTCGATCCCGGTTATCGCACGAGTCTCGGCGCCTTCGGTGCCGCAGTGCTGTTGCTGGGCATCGGCGTGTGGTTAGCCGCGCGGCGTCTGCATGAACGAGTCATGCGTGAAAGTTCTCTGGAGGGTGTGTCTTGAAAATCGAGCGACTCGATGTCTATGTCATCAAGGTGGATCAGCACGACCGCTTCGGCGCGCAGGCCAACAAGCCGCAGACGCTCGGCACCAGCAGCTACTATTTCGAAAGCGAATGGCGCGAGGCCTACAGCACGCAGAGTCAGAGCTGCTTCATCCGCATCGAAACGGACAATGGCCTGGTAGGTTGGGGTGAGGCGCAGGCGCCCCTGGTGCCCGAAGTGGCGGGCTCGCTGGTGCGAGAGTTGCTGGGCCCCATCGTGCTGGGCATGGATCCGCGCCAACCGGAAGTCGTCTTCGACCGGCTGTATCACAGCATGAACGTGCGCGGGCACACGACGGGCTTCATGCTGGACGCCATGGCCGGCATCGATCTCGCCTTGTGGGATATCAAAGGCCGCGCGTACAACGCACCGGTGTGTGAGGTGCTCGGCGGGCCGTTCCGCACGCGTTTGCCGGCCTACATTTCGGGAATCCGCGGCGCCTCCACAGAGGACCGGGTGCAGGTGTCGCGCAAGGCAGCCACCGCCGGATTCAGCGGCGTGAAGGCCTATCTAGGCCGTGGAGTGGCGCGCGATGAAGCGGAGATCCGCGCCTTGCGCGCCGGGCTCGACGCGGCCACCGACATCGAGACCGACTGGTTCTGGAAGTACGACCGCTCGGATGCCCTGCGTCTCGGCCGCATCGCGGACGAGTTGCGCCTCACGTGGATCGAGTCTCCGCTCGACCCCGAGGATATCGCCGGGCACGCCGCGCTGGCGCAGGCCCTCGATACGCCGATCGCCGTGGGCGAGCCGCTGCGCACGACGCGGCAATTTCTCGACTGGTGCCGGCAGGAGGCACTCGATATCGCACAGCCCGACATCCTTCGCACCGGAATCACCGAAGGCAAGAAGATCGCCGACATCGTCCACGCGCATCACCGCACGATCGCTCCGCATTCCAGCATTTTCCTCGGAACGGGCACGGCGGCGACCTGGCATCTGTCCGCGGCGATTCCCAACTTTCGCGTGCAGGAGCATCAGCCGCCGAGCTTCGAGATCACGAACCGCTTCGTGGAGCCGGCCATGCAGGTCATCGATGGCGAGCTCGTCGTGCCGCTGGGGCCCGGCCTCGGTGTCACCGTGAACGAGCAGAAACTCGCGAGCAGCGTCGCGCAGCATTGGACGGTGACGAAAAAGGCGTAGCGATTCGCTTCCCTCAATCCTTTCGTCGCGCTTCCCGCACCGCTTCCGGCGTCTTCCCGGTCCAGGCGCGAAACGCGCGGTAGAACGAATTCGCCTCACCAAACCCGAGCAGGAACGCAATCTCGGCGGCCGGTAGTTTGGTCTTCTCGAGGTAGTGGCGAGCCAGCGACTCGCGCGTCTCGCGCAGGATCTGCTGGAAGCTGGTGTTTTCGGTTTCGATCCTGCGCTGCATGGTCCGCTTGCTGAGTGCAAGCTTTGACGCGATCGCCTCCATCGTCGCCAATCCGCTCGGCAATCCTTCCAGCAGCGCGGCGCGTATACGCTGCGAAGTCGGCACCGATTCGTCTAGATCGGCGAGCCGCTGCCGCAGCGACGGCTCGAAGGCCGACCACAACGGCTCGTTCGACGTGAGGAACGGACGCATCGCATCCGCCGCTGTGAACACGACGCGATTCTTCGGTCCGCGCTTCACGCGCGCACCGAGGAATTTCTCGTACGGCGCAAGCGGCGAGGGCAGCACCGCGGTGGTCACTTCGATGGGCCGCACGTCTTCGCGCGTGCCGATCCGCGCCAGCGCGACACCGACCAACAACTCGAACATCACCATCGACAGCGGCGGCGTCAGCGGAGCATCGCGCCAGGCGAACTCCAGCGTCACGACCTCGCGCGATTTCGTCACGCCGAAACGAATCGGCGCGATCAACGCCTTGTACTTCGCGATGCGTTGCGCGGCGACGATCAGGTTGGGGCTGCAGAGCGCCGCGAACATCGGCGGCGAAAAGGATTCGCTGCGCACCGACTCGCACAAGCTGATCGGAAACAGCGGATCGCCGCACTCCGCCTCGATGCCGTCCCACAGCCGGTAGTACTGCTCGGGCGGCAGCCGCACCGACGGCTGCTGCAGCAGATCGTCGGCGAGGCCGGCGCGTCGCAGCACGTTGGCCGGCCGCACGCCGAGATCTTTCAGCAGCGTCCGCCAGGTCGTATCGAGCGCGTAGGTGCGGGCAGGCGTGATCACGATGAGCCCGGATTATGCGGGAAGTCCGAGCTGCGCCTTCAAGCCCGCGAAGAACGTCGCATCGTCGGTGGCGCGTCGCGCGGCGAGTAATGGCGCGGCATCGGCGCCCGCCTCGTAACGCAGCTGATTCGAGCCATCCGTCACCGCGCGCCACACGACTTCCGCGATCTGCCCGGGTTCGGAACCCTGCGCGACCATCGGGCCGAGCGCGGCCAGCACGCCCTGAACGAGCGGCTGGTACTCGAGCAGCGCCGGATCATTGCTGAAGTCGAGCGAGCGGCCGCCGAAATCCGTCCTGATGCCACCGGGCTCGATGACCTTCACCCGGATGCCAAGTGGCGCGAGCTCGTAGTGCAACGATTCGGACAGGCCTTCCACGGCGAACTTCGTGCCGTGATAAAGCGTGCCGAGCGGAAACGTGATCTTCCCGCCGATCGAGGAGACGTTGGCGATGACACCGCTGCGATTCGCGCGAAAGTGCGGCAGCAGCGCCTGCGTGGTAGCCAGCAGGCCGAACACGTTGACTTCGAACTGCCGGCGGATTTTATCGAAGGGCGTGGCTTCGAGCGGTCCGTACGCGCCGTAGCCCGCATTGTTCACCAGGGCGTCGATGCGTCCGAAGCGCGCGATGCCGGCGTCGACGGCGGCCTTGATGGAAACCGCATCCTGCACGTCGAGCCGCGTCACGAGCACGCGTGGCAGCTGGGTGAGCTCGGTTTCGCGTTCGGGCGCGCGCATCGTCGCGATGACGTTCCAGCCCTGCGCGTGGAAATGCCTGGCGGTGGCGCGGCCGAGGCCGCTGGATGCGCCGGTGATGAGTATCGTCTGGTTCATGATTCGTTCCTCCTGGCCAGCAAGGTAGGGCGGAACGATCGCCCGCACAGTGGCAACAGGCGCCAATTCACCATCCGATCGCGCCATGCGCTTGGCGCGGCCGTCGCGAAAAAGTTGTTCGGTTGACCCGAACGCCCGCATGATCGCGCCATGGAAGCGCTGATCCACGTCATCGAAACCTACGGACTCTGGGTGGTCTTCATCAGCGTGCTGCTCGACCAGGGCGGGCTGCCGACTCCTTCTTATGCACCGATGATCGTCACGGCGGCGCTGGCCACCGATGCGGGCGAGCCGCTGTGGCCCATTCTGCTCGTGGGCTCCGTGGCCGCACTGGTGGCCGACGTCAGCTGGTTCGCGGGCGGCCGCCGCTACGGTGCGCAGTTGTTGCGCCTGATGTGCCGCATCTCGCTCTCGCCGGATTCCTGCGTCGGAACCACGCGGCGCATCTACGAGAAGTTCGGTGCGCCCTCGCTCATGCTGGCCAAATACATCCCCGGCTTCGCGGCCGTGTCCACCACGCTGGCCGGCCAGGCGGGCACGGGCTGGATGCGTTTCCTGATATTCGATTTCCTCGGCGCCGTGCTCTGGGTGAGTGGCGCGCTGATTCTGGGCGCGACCTTCCACGAGGCGGTGGAGGCGTTGCTGAACACGCTCGAAGATCTGGGCCACATCGCCGTGGCGATGTTGTTGTTAGCCCTCTTGCTGTTCGTCGCCTACAAGCTGTGGCAGCGCCATCGCTTCCTGCGCGAGATCCGCATGACGCGTATCTCGTCCGAACAACTGCGTGCAGAAATGCAAGCCATGCCCGGACTGATGCTCATCGACGTGCGCAGCGCTGAAAGCCGCGCGCGCAGTGGATGGATTGCCGGCAGCATCAGCGTGCGCGACGTCTCCGAGCTCAAGATCGACACGAACAACGCCATTGTCGTCTACTGCGATTGCCCGAACGATGCGTCGGCGGCGGTGGTTGCACGCAAATTGAAGGCGATGGGATTCAAACACGTGCGTCCGCTGGCAGGCGGCATCAGCGCCTGGCGTGCGCAGGGGTTTCCGGTCGTCGAAATCGCAACCGATGCACCCGCATCCGCAGCAAGCGGTTGAGTATTCAAGTTCAATTGACTGGTCAGCCGCTCTCATAAAGCCGGGATCGAGGGTTCGATTCCCTTCCGTGTGCTTGCTCACGTCAAGGTTCGGCCGCGATTACAAGAGAAAGCCTCATGCCACCGTTCCACTGGCGAATCCGCTTCCAACTCATACAGGCCTGGTTTCGGTTCGGGCTTTTTCGGAAACACCGTCCGATTGATCGGATCCGGGAGAGTTGGGGTCGGGAAGCCCGCAAGGAGCCTTGGCTTTCGACGACGCTCTTCGATCTAACGCGAGACGCCGCGACGGAATCAGTCGACGACGGGACTTGGACCGACCTGGAGTTTGGCCGGTTGTTCTCGTCCATGGATTCGACACTGACCCCTTTGGGCAGCCAGTGCCTCTATCGCAAGCTGCGTATCTATCGGGATGATCCAGGCGAGCTCGAGAAGGACTACGCTGCGTACCAAGTACTCAGGCAGAACACTGTGTTACGCGAGCAGTTGCAGCTGAGCCTGTGGCCACTGCGAAAAGACTCCGATGCCCTTACATGCGGGAGCCTGTTCGGCAAACTGCCCGACAATCCGCGCTTGACGGGCTTGGTTCTGGCGATGTCAGTCGTATCGCTGTTGGTGATCGCAGCCACGATCCTGAATCCTGCACTGGTGTGGCTATTGGGTACGATGGTCCTGTGCAACATGGGCATCGTGGTATTCGTACGCCACGACATCCATGAAACTTTCCTGGCGACCGAAAGGCTCGGCAGGATGATTTCTGCCGCCGCGCGTGTCGCGAAACTGGCCGCGCCAGGACCAGTTTCCCAACCGACAAGATTGAGCATGATTCTCAGCAACACTGCAGATCTGCGCCGGTCATTCCGGTGGTTTCTTGCTGACCGTAGCAACGATTTTGTTGCATCGTTCTACTTCTGGCTCAATCTACTTTTCCTAGCTGACCAAGTGGCGGGGGTATTGGTTGCGCGAAGTATGCGGCGTCATCGCGACACGCTCTCTCAAGTATTTCTGCAAGTTGGCTCCCTCGATGCTGATATTGCGATTGCCTCGTGGCTGCAGCGGATTCCCGCCCATTGCCTGCCTGCGATTACGAGCGAGAAGACGATCGAGTTCATCGATGGTTTCCACCCGCTACTTGCCGCCCCGGTCGCCAATTCGGTCGCTCTGCGTGGGCAATCGGCGCTCGTTGTCGGCACGAATATGGCGGGCAAGACAACCTTCATCAAGATGGTTGGCGCGAACATCATTTTGGGCCGCACCCTCGGCATGTGTTTTGCTTCGGCGGCCGTTATCCCGCGATCGAAAGTCATGGCCTCGATTCGGGCTGAGCATTCGATCGAGTCTGGCAAGAGTCACTTCTTCGCCGAGCTCGAAAGAATCCTGGCCTTTGTGCAAGGCGCGGAGCGCGATGGTCGAGACGTGTTTCTAATCGATGAGCTCTTTCGTGGTACCAATACACCTGAGAGGATCGCTGCCGGCAAGGCAGTGCTCGAGTCCCTCGGGGCGCACGCGCAGGTGCTTGTAACGACACACGACGTCGAGTTGCAGAACCTGCTGGGACCAAGCTTTCTTGCGTTTCATTTTGTCGAGAATCCGGATCTGCCAGAGGTCTTTGACTACCGGTTACATTCAGGGATCTCCACAACCAAGAATGCGATCAAGCTTTTGGAGAAGGTGGGATTTCCGCCGGATATAGTTAGAGAGGCGCGGCGCTTGGCCGATACCTTTGTGGTTCGATAGCCGAGACCATGCCCAAAATACATCAGACTCGACCGTCATCGCGTACGGGTAACTGAAGTCGACTTGCGAGGACTCATCGTTCTAGATCGATGCGCTTGCGTCCATAGAGGCGCGCGTCGATCGACCAGTACCCCGGGCCGAGCATCACGAGACTCACGCCAATTAATGCGAGTATCAGATGGGTCGCCGCGAAAGTTCCGCCCGCGCATGCCATTACGCCCTGAAGGATCGCGTGGCACGACGCGGCAAAAGGAGTCCACAGTCCTGCAAGAATCATTACGCCCGTCAGACAGCTGAGCATGCTGAACCAGCCGATCGAATCGACGGGCGATCCCGACAGTTTTGCGAGTCCCATGACCAATAACGGCGCGCCACAGGTCAGGCGCAGCGTCAGCAGGCCGTATCCCGGCCATCCGTTTGGAAACGTGGAGAACAATCGTTGCATGGGCTCTCACGAGCCTACGGAAGTCGGCCGCCAGGGAAGACCCTCGAACCAGTAGTTCGCCAGTTACCCCTTCGAGGGAACGCCGCTCTCCAGAAATCCGCGGTTCATCGCCAATGTCACGGCGTGTGTGCGGTCGTTGGCGCCGAGCTTCGCGATGATGCGCTTCATATGTGCCTTGGCGGTCTGCTCCGTGATGAAGAGACGCGCTCCAATCTCCTTGTTGGAGTTGCCGGCAGCCACGAGTTTCAGTACCTCGATCTCGCGCTCCGAAAGCGCCTCTTCGCCCACATGCGAGGCGAGCTCATTCGCCACGTCCGGATGAACCCGCTTCTGGCCGAGATGCACCGCGCGAATGGTTTCGAGCAGTTCCTTGCGTACCAGCCCCTTGAGGACATAGGCGTATGCGCCCGCCTTGAGCGCGCGCTCCGCGAGCACATCGCCGCCGTAGGTGGTCAAGATGATGACCTTCGCGTTCGGAAACTCGCTGCGGATGGCAATCAATGCGTCGATGCCGCTCATCTCGGGCATTTGTATGTCGAGCAGCGTCACGTCGGGGCGAACTGCGCGAAACCGCTCGACCGTTTCGCGCCCGGTCGCCGCTTCTGCCACGAGCTGCATGTCGCTTTGCGTTCCAATGAGCGCCGCGATTCCCTCGCGCAGCAGCGGATGATCGTCCGCCGCCAGCACCCGGATTGGCGTAGTGGATTTCAAGGATGTCTCCGGCGCGCGAAGAAACCGGCCAGCAGGCGCCGCTTCATCGCGCCGTCGTAGGCCACCCGCGCCGGCACCGATAGTTCGATCTCGGTTCCCGCGCCGCGGTCGCTCCAGACCGCGAGGCGGCCGCCGAAAGATTCAGCTCGTTCGCGCATACCTTGTAGCCCCCAATGGCCGGCTCGCTGTCCGGCACGCGCCACATTCGTGTCGATGCCGATTCCATCGTCGCGGATTCGCAGTATGAGCGCGCCCTCCGCGTAGTGCAGCGCCACCTCGATTTGCCGCGACTTGGAATGCTGAACCGCGTTTCGCAAGGCTTCGCGCGCGATGCGGTACACATCGTCGCGGATGAGCGGCGCGATGGGCCGGGGCTTGCCTTCCACGATGACGCGGAAGGAAGGCGCAGGCCCGGTGCTCGCAGTGAGCTCCGCTCCGAGCGCCGCCAGTGAATCGGCAAGATCGCTGACGAGCAGCACGTTAGATCGCAGGTCGTGCACGGCCGCGCGGCCCTCCGCGATGGCGCGGTCGCCACCGTCGAGCGCGGTTTCGAGGAGCACCGCGGCCTCGGGAGCTCTGTCCGGCAGCAGCGTACGCACGGCTTGAATCCGGAACATCAGCCCCTGAAAGCCCTGCAGCAGCGAGTCGTGCAGCTCGCGCGCGATGCGTGTCCGCTCACTCACGCGCTCATCCAGCCGCAGGCTGAACTGTTGCGAGATCTGCCGGATGCGCAAAATGTACGCCACGAAGATCGCCGCCAACACGATGAGTACGAGCAGCGTCCTGAACCACCAGGTTTCCCACCAGGGTGGCTGTATCTCGATGGCAACTGCGAGACCCGGCTCGCCCCAGGGACCGCGGCTGGTCGCGCCCTGAACGCGAAATAGATAGTGACCTGGGCGCAGGGCGGTGTAGTTGGCGAAGCGCCGATCGCCGCCCACTTCTTGCCATTGGTCCTCGATTCCTTCGAGACGATAACGAAAGCGATTCGTCGACGGGCTGCGGAAACTCAAGCTGGTGAACGCGATCGAGAAACTGTTCTGATCGTGGAGCAGCGTGACCGCTCGTGAGTAGTCGAGCGCGCGGGACAACGGCGCAGCCGGGCCGGGCGCGACCGGTACACCGGCCAGCTGGAAACCGGTGAGCGCCATGGGCGGCGCGTAGTCGAGATCGCGCACGTCTTCCGGTTTGAATACGACGCCGCCCGCAAAACCACCGAAGAACATCTCTCCCGAAGCGCCGCGATAACACGCGCTCCAGCCCGTGAAATCGAGCCCGGGCAGGCCATCCGCGAGCGAATAGTTCTTGAAAATCTTGCGCGAGCGGTCAAGGCGCGACAGTCCTTCACTCGTTCCCATCCACAGATCGCCGTGGCTGTCCTCGAACACGCAGCTCACCGTGTTGCTGGGCAGGCCGTCTCGTTCGCTGTAGTACCTGCTCTCCCCCGTTTCCACGTCGTAGCGAAAGAGGCCATTGCCTGTTCCAGCCCATACGGCTCCGGTGTGATCCACGTGCAGGGTCTGCACACGTTTGTACAGGCGCGCGCTCGCGTGCTGCAGGCGGACCGGTGTGAATCGCGCGGTTTCGGGATCGAAGCGCTGCACGCCATCGCCGTCGGCATCCAGCCAGAGCGCGCCGCGCGCGTCTTCCACGATCGACCGGTACACGTGCGGAGTATTCGGCTTGCCGTGCCGATAGGTGGTGAATCCGCCTGTGGCGGAATCGAATCGGTTCAACCCGTCGAGGGTGCCGATCCAGAGCCGTCCGTGCGCGTCATAAAAGAGTCGAATGACCCAGTCGTCACTCAGACTGGCTGGATTGCCGTTGTCATGGCGGAACGCCTGTAGTTGCCCGGTAGTCTCGAGCCGGTACAGTCCCTGGCCTCCAGTGCCGATCCACATTGCCCCAGTGGACGGATCTTCGACGACCGACAGCACTTCACTCGCGATCCCGCTTCCCGGGACATCGAGGTGCGTGAGTTGGCCGCTCTTGCGATCGAGCCGGTTGAGTGCGCCGGACGTTCCCATCCAGAGGATGCCGTGGCGATCCTCGTACAGGACGTTGATCAACTTCTCGCCCAGATTGTTAGGATTGCGCGCGTCGAATGGCAGCCTGGTGAACGGCAGGGCCGTCGTCATGAAAAAGCCAGGCTCGGTCGCGTGGAACCCGGTCCAGATGAGGCCTTCGCGATCCTCGAACAGCGTGGTGATGCGATTCTCGGAGAGGCTCTCCAGGTTCGCGGGATCGTGGCGATAACGCGTAAATTGCTGCCGCGCGCGGTCGAACTTCAGGATGCCGTTGGAGAGGGTTCCCACCCACAACGTGCCATTCCGGTCTTCGAGCATCGAGCTGACACCCGTCTGAGCGAGCCGTGGTGAGTCCTTGCTGGCGAAGGAGTAGCGCAGGAGGCGCTGCGTGCGACGGTCCAGGATTGCGAGACCATTGCCCGACTCCTGCATGATCCAGAAGGTGCCGGCGCGGTCTTCATAGAACGTGGGTTCGTCCGGCTCATGCAAAGACACGTGCAGCGTGACGCGACCGCTTTCCCGATCGAACCGATCGAGTCCCGCGGAGCTCGTCACCCAGAAGGCGCCGGATCGGTCCTCGCCACTGGACCTGACTACACTGCTGCTGAGGCTGAAGGGGTTGGTGCTCTCGTGCGCGAAGCGTTGCACGGTACCGGTCTGCGGATCGAGGCCATACAAGCCGTTGCGCGTGGACAACCACAGGCGGCCTTCACGATCCTGGCTGATGTGCCTGACCGCGCCACTAGTCTGGGCGGCGGGCGATTGCTCTAGCTGGTAGTGCACGAACTTTTCCGTGACCGGATCGTAGCGATCGACCGAATAGGCGCAGCCCACCCAGATCCGTCCTTCGCGGTCGCTGAATAACGCCGTGATGTGGACGTCGCAGACGCTCTGTGGATCGTCGGGATCGTTCTTGAAAACCCGGAACCGATAACCGTCGTAGCGATTGAGACCGTACTGCGTACCGAACCAGAGAAATCCGCGCTGGTCCTGAACGATATCCGTCACGCGCTGCTGCGAGAGGCCCTGCGAGCGGGACAGGCGCACGAAACGAAGATCCTCCGCGTCGGTCACGCCGATCGGGACGATGCGCGGATCGATCCGCGCACGGGGAGGTGCCGCCAGAACACCGGTCGAAGTGACGACCATCAGGAAGGCCAATGCGAAGCGAGCGGCAAATCCCATGGGTTGTTTGGCGCACTGAACTGACTGGAGGCGCCGAGACTCTAGCAGCGAGTGCACAACCGGGGTAGCGCAACGCTCGATCGTGTACTCGAAAGGGGTATTGCAAATGCCTGCTTTGGGGAGCCGCGCCGGAATCCTTGAGGTGCAACGATGAGCGCCAGGGATGGAGCCGCCGGGCTTCGTGGATGACCGACGCGAATTGGGGGTCAGGGTGCGATCGCCTATCTATTGGAGAGTGGCCGCGGCAACGGGAATCGTGCTGGTGGGCGTCGTGGCGTATCTATGCGCTTGGCCCGTGCCCGCGGAACCGCGGTCGTGGATCGCGCCGGTGCCACCGGGTTACGTCGGCGCGTTTGCACCCAATACACGCCTCGCGGATCTGCGCACGATCGATCTCGGCGCCGACTCCGGGCCCGAGCACATCGCGATCGGCCCGGATGGCAAGCTCTACGCCGCGATGAACGGTGGCGCGCTGCTGCGCATGCAGCCCGACGGCGCGAATCGCGAGACGTTTGCGAACACGGGCGGACGGGTGCTGGGGTTCGACTTCGACGCACAGGGCCGGATGATCGCGGCGGACGCCATGAAGGGTCTGCTCGCCATTGCACCCGATGGATCCATTCGCGTGCTGGCTGACCGCGTGAGTGCGGACGATCCGATCCGCTACGCCAATTCCATCGTCGTCGCGCGCGACGGAACTATCTACTTCACCGACGCTTCCGGACGTTTCGCACCCAGCGACTGGGGCGGCACGCTCGAGGCGAGCGTGCTCGACATCCTCGAGCAGGCGGCGACCGGCCGGGTGCTTGCGCATGATCCCGCGACCGGGCTCACCCGCATCGTGGCGCATGGGTTCTCGTTTGCCAACGGCATCGCGCTGTCCGCCGACGAGCAGACGTTGTTCGTGTCCGAGACGGGCCGCTACCGGATCTGGAAAGTCGACCATGCGGCGCGCGATCTCGACGTGCGCAGCGGTTCGCTGCAGGCGAGTGTGCTAATCGACAACTTGCCTGGTTATCCGGACAACCTCATGCGTGGCCGCGATGGCCGCATCTGGGCCGGCCTGTTCCGGCCACGCAATCCGGCGGCGGATGGACTGTCGCAGAAGCCCGCGATGAGAAAAATCTTGTTGCGCCTGCCCAGCTCGCTGTTGCCGGTCGGCGATCCATATGGGCACGTCTTTGCATTCACCGAGGATGGCCGGGTCGTCGAAGACCTGCAGGATCCCGCTGGCGTCTATCCGCAGACCACGGGTGTCACGGAAACCGCGGATCGTCTCTACATCCACAGCTTGAACGCGCCAAAGATCGGATGGCTGCCGCGCCCGGCATCGGAAGATATCTACGTCCTGCGCAGCATCCGGGAAGTGAAGGCACCCGAAGTCGACTGGTGTGCGGCTTCGAGAACCGGCTTCGAGCCGTTCGCCACCGACGCCGAGCGATTCTTTTCGTTCTGGAGCATTCGCTCGCAGCCGGAAGACGGCCGCGTCGTGGACGTGAAACAGACTCGCGTCGCGGAACTGCGCGCCTGCTTCGGCGCAACGCCCGAACGCGCGCGGCAGTACTTCTATGCCGAGATCCAGCTCGGCGAGGTCTCGTTTCGCGGCAGCGGCGAATGCCTCGCGCTCATGACCGACTTCCCCGAGCCCGGCCTGTTTCCCGTTCGTTGTCAGCTCGTCCTGAGCGGCCTGCCGGCACCGTACGTCGGCGGACTTCTGACGACCAACACGATCACCAGTGCCGCCCGCTTCGGCGGCGAATCGAACCCACCCGGCTACACACAGGCGTCGATCGCCACGATCCGGTTGTGGAGGAGAGCACACCAATGAACGAGAGGAGACCAGACATGCCAGAGCATCAAACTACTGACGACACCGATCACCAGCGCCGGGTGGTACTCCAGGCTGCCGGATTCGCGATGGTCGGCGGGCTGGCGGCCGCGACCAGTACCACCGCGGACGCCGCACCGTATGGGCGTGCGCCGGGTAACGCTGCGACGGATGGCGCGCCGCTCGGTGCGCGGTTGCAGGGCGTGCAGCATTTCGGGCTCACCGTGCAGAGCATGGACCGTGCCTATGCGTTCTACACCGACGTGCTCGGCGGCACGGAAGTGATGCGCGATGGCGATTTCCAGGGCGAGCGCATCCACAACACGCTGCTGACCGACCAGGAGATCGAGGCGCGCGTGCGCCGGGTCAATCCGCGCACGCTGGGTATTCCGGACCTCAAAGGCGGCGCGCAGCGCCTCGACGTGCGCTTCATCCAGTTCGACAACGTGGTGATCGAACTACTGCAGTACCGCGACGCCACGCAGTCGGCCGGCAGCGGCGCCGCCTTCGCCGAGCCGCTCGACCACATGAGTCCCGCATTTCCGCGAATGATGCACATCTGCTTCCACATCCGCGATGACGTCGACTTCAACAAATTCATCGCCGACCTCGAAGCCGAATCCGCGCGGCGCGGCATGCCGCAGGTCCGGGCCAATCGCGTGCTCACGGTGACCACCGAGCAGGAGCGGCTGGCCGCACCGCTCGACGCCAACAGCAACGGCATCACCGAAGGCAAATCGAACGGCTGGCGGCTGATCTATTGCAAGGGACCCGAAGGTGAGCAGCTCGAGTTCGTGCAGGCGCTCGGGCCGGTGAAGCGGACGTTCGATGACGCGCTCAAGGCGCGTCAGAAGCTCGCGGCCGCTGCTGCAAAATAACCAGGAGATCCCGATGCTCGACTCCGCAAATCCCTATCTAGCCGGCGTTCACGCGCCGATGCGTCAGGAGCTGACGCTGGAGGATCTGCCCGTCACTGGCACCATACCTGCCGCGCTCGACGGCCGGTACTTGCGCATGGGCCCGAATCCGATGACGCCGAATCCGGCGAAGTACCACTGGTTCTCGGGCGACGGAATGATCCATGGAATCCGCATCGAAAACGGCCGGGCGCTCTGGTATCGCAATCGCTGGATCCGCTCGGAGAAGGTGAGCAACGCGCTGAGTGAACCACGCGTCGATGGCCCTCGTCATGCGTTCGACACGGTCAATACCAATGTCGTGCAGTTTGCGGGGAAGACGCTCGGGCTGGTCGAAGCCGGCAGCACGCCGGTCGAGATCGGTGAAACGCTCGAAACGCTGCGTTACTCGGATTTCGGCGGCACGCTCGACGGCAGCTTTGCCGCGCACCCGCACGTCGATCCTCTGACCGGCGAGATGCATGGCGTCTGTTATGACGTGAGCCGCCGCCGTTCGATCCGTTACGTGGTAGTGAAACCCGACGGCAAGGTCCGGCGCGAGGTCGACATCCCGATCAAACACGGTCCGATGATCCACGACTGCGCCTTCACGCAGCGCTTCGCGATCATTCTCGATCTGCCGGTCACGTTCTCTCTGCTGTCGGCGATCACGCGTTACCCGTTTCCGTATCGCTGGAAGGCATCGCATGCCGCGCGGGTCGGGCTGTTGCCGCGCGAAGGCGAGGCACGCGACATCATCTGGTGCCCGATCGATCCGTGTTACGTGTTCCATGCCGTCAACAGCTACGACGCGGCTGATGGCACCGTCGTCCTGGATGTCATCGTTCACGACCGGATGTTCTCCAGGATCAAGGCGGGACCGGACTCGCAACGCGCCGGCTTCGAACGCTGGGTCCTCGATCCGGCGACGCAGAAAGTCGAACGCACGGTCATAGATCCCACTCCGCAGGAGTTTCCGCGTCCCGATGAACGGCGTCTGGGTCAGCCCTATCGCTACGCATACACGATGGCGATGACCGGCTGGTTCCTGGGCTCAGGCCTGTTCAAGCACGACCTGGAAAAACGCACGCGGCAGTTCCACGACTTCGGCTCGCATCGGCATCCCTGCGAATTCATGTTCGTACCTGCGCATGCGGGTGCTGAAGAGGACGAGGGCTGGCTGTTCGGCTTCGTCATCGATGCGAAGGAACGAACCACGGATCTCGTCATTCTCGATGCACGCAATTTCGAAGGCGCGCCGCAGGCCAGCATCCGTATTCCGCACGTCGTGCCGCCGGGCTTTCATGGCAACTGGCTGCAGGACGCTTGAGTCAGAGATGAAAACCGGAGGTATGCAATGCGTCTTCTATCTGTGGTCCTGTCGGTGCCGGTCGCGATGATGGCGGCCGCTGTCCTTGCTGCGCCAGCCGCGACGAAGGCGGGTACTGGTATTCGTTATGCCGAAATCCCGGGCGGCGCGTATGCGGTGGTCGCCGAAGTTCGCGCCAAGCCAGGCAAGGAGCGGGAGCTGCGTGATGCCACGCTCTCGCTGGTTGCGAAGGTCCGCGCCGAGCCTAACAACCTGCTGTATTTCCTGCACGAAGATCGCGAGGCGCCGGGACACTTCGTGTTCTACGAAATTTTCGCCAGCCAGGCGGATTTCGAAGCGCACAACGCGACTCCTCATGTACAGGCCTGGTTCGCCAAGCTGCCCGAGCTCGCCGACGGTGGAGTGAAGGTCGTGCGCATGGAAATCCTGGGCAACCTCACTGGAGACAGATCGTGAATACGACCATGACTTCGCTGGCCGCGCTGGCAATGGGTGCCGGATCTGCAGTCGTCACCGCCGGCCCTGGAGACAAGCGGACGACCGTGGTTCTGGTCCACGGCGCGTTCGTCGATGGATCCGGATGGGCCGGCGTACATCGCATCCTGCGCAACGATGGTTATCAGGTGATCGTCGTCCAGAACCCGACGACTTCGCTGGCGGATGACGTCGCCGTCACGCGAAGAGCCATCGCCGCTGCCGAAGGCGATGTCATCCTCGTGGGCCATTCGTATGGTGGAGTGGTCATCACCGAGGCGGGCAACGATCCCAAGGTTTCGGCACTCGTTTATGTCGCCGCGTTTGCGCCCGATCAGGGCGAATCGGTTTCGGCGTTGAACGCCAATGCGCCGCCCGGTGCGCCGGCTCTGCCGATCCTTCCACCGATCGACGGCTATCTGCTTCTCGACAAGACGAAGTTCCCGGCGGTGTTCGCGGCGGACGTGGCACCGGACGTCGCGCGTTTCATGGCGGACTCGCAGGTTCCATGGAGCGTGCAGGCACTCGAGGGCAAGATCAGCAGTCCGGCGTGGAAGACCAAGCCGAGCTGGTACCTGATTCCGCAGGACGACAGGGTCATTCCGCCCGCCGCGCAACGTGGCATGGCCGGGCGCGCACACGCGACGATTCGCGAAATCGCCGGCAGCCATGCGGTCTATGTGGCCAATCCGGTTGCCATCGCCGCGCTGCTCGAAGAAGTATTGATCGGGAAAAGGAGCTGACCCGGTTGCAACGTTCGCTCAGAAATTCATCAGGAACATGAGGCGCAAGCGATCGATCCACGAATCGTCGGCGGTGCTCGCGACGTGATACGGCTGGTAGTGGTACCAGATGGCGCTCAGCAATGTCTTCGGGCTCGGAACGAAGTCGAAGGTCAGCGCCTGCAGCCGGTAGTTCGTGCCGAGTGCGATGTTGTCGTTGGAGAAGGCCGCGAGCACCGAATCGGTCTCCGCCACCGAATATCCATACGTCACGCGCCAGTCGCGCGGCTGGCTGGCGCGACCGACGGTGAGGTCGACTCCGAAGCCGCTGTCCTCGTCGGTGCGCGCGCCGGTGTTGCGGACGTAGTCGCCCAGGATCCTCAACGGCCAGCGCGGCCCGGCACCCGCCCATGTGGCGCCGACCAACAAATCCGCCAGGTTGAAATCGGATAGATAGTTGCCGTTGGCGTCCAGCAGGTTCGAGCGGAAGTCTCCGCTGTCGCCCCCGGCAATACTTCCGAGCCGATAGTCGTAGTACGCCGCCGAGGCGTCGAATTTCCAATGTCCGAAGACCGCGGTGTCGTATCCGACCTGCGCGCCGACCATCGTGCTGTCCGACGCCGCTGCGCGTTCATCCACGATGAACAGCAGCCCGTTGGTGCGGAACGCACTGCCATTCGCGAAGGCGTGACGATAGGTGGCGCTCGCGCCCTGTGGATTCACATCGCCGTCCCACACCAGATCGCTCCGCGCGAACGGTTGCGGAATCTTTCCGCCGTAGATCTTGAGGTCGCCGAAATTCAATTGCGCGTACGCGAGGTCGAAGCTGACCTGCAGGTCGTCGTCGAAGTTCGACAACTGCACATCGGTGCTGTTGGGATCGTCGGCATCGCCGGTGACGAGTCGCGCTCCGAGCGAGACCGTATCGTTCAGCGCGAACGTCGCGCCCAGGCGTGCACGCAGCTGTCCGCTTTCACGATCCCTCGCGCTGTTGGCATAGTCACCTTGCGTACGCAGGCGAAGGTCGCCGCCCACTGCCAGCCGAGGTTGGGTGTCGGCGGCGGAAGGCGCCGCGGTTACTAGCGGAGCGTTTGGCGCCTTGGCCGCAATCGAAGGGGCCTGCGCCGCCAGCAACGCTTCCAACCGCTGCAGCTTCTCCTCGTTGCGTCGCTGCAATTCGGCGATCTGCGCCTGCTCGGCGCGCAGCTCGGCAATCTGCGACGACACGTCGGCGGTCTGGGACCATGCCTGCGAGCAGCATGTTAGCCCGAGGAAAAGTCCGATCGCGGCGCGTGCCGCAGGATGTGAAATCTGTTGCATGGTTGCCCTTGGCGGCCGAGGCGGGAGGATATCGATCCGGTTTGCGGATGGCTACGGTGACGTCTTCGTCGTCGCCGGTCCCGTTGCTCCCGTCTTCGCCGCCTTTGCGACATCCGGATGCGCGGCGCGCCAGGCGTCGAGTCGCGCCAGCCATTGTCCGGCGCTGATGGGTCCCTGAGTCACCGTGTCGGTGTGTTCGGCGATCATCGAACGGATCTGGATGAAATACGCCGGACCCGTTTCGACTTCGAGCTCGCGGCTCTTCGCATCCATCGCAGCCTGTTGTGCCGCGGTGGGTTTCACCTTCTGCTCGGGCTTGAACACGAGGATGTCCCAGTCGGCGCCATCCTGGTGTACGAACAGCTGCACCGGCGGCTGGCCACCGGCCGCGAGCACCTCGTCGCCTCGCGCGACCAGGCGCATGAACGCCTCGTGTTTGCCGGGCGCGAGCTTGAAAATTTCGAACCAGGCTTCGGGCCAGGGTTTGCCGTCATCGGCCGGCGGTGCGGCGATGGCGCTGGTCGAGCCGAGCGCCAGCACGATGCAGACGAGTACAGATTTCATGGTTCCTCCGAAGGCAGTCAGGACGCGGCGTCAATGAGCACCCGGCATCGGGTGTTCTGGTGGCCGCAATCTGGGCAAATGGAGGAGCGCAGTCCACACGCCGCGTCGGAAGTCACGAGCGCACACAAGCCTTGAGAATCAAGGAAATTCCGTTCGAGCGGCGCAAGAACCAGCGTGCGCTGCGGCCGAAAAAACGCAGAAGCGCGCGGGTGTGGCGCGCAGTTTGATAGGAATGCGCGCGCCGACCGGGAGGTCGGGCCACGCATCACCTCGTCAGCTGCTCTGGCCGGATTTGCGCAGCAGCTTGTATCCCTTGAACGTCTTGATCTGGTCCAGCAGGAAGTGCGAGGTGATTTTTTCCACGCCGAACCCGCCGTTCACCAGCACGGTCATGATTCTTTTCCAGGCGTGGATGTCCGGCACGACCACCCGCAGCATGTAGTCGATGTTGCCGCTCACCCGGAAGGACTCGACGATCTCGGGAATCGCCTCGATGCAGTCGTCGAACTCCTGCAGGTTCTTGATCGAATGTTGTGAGAAGGAGATCTGCGCGATCACGGCCATGACGCTGCTGATTCGGTCCACCTGGATCTGCGCGCGGTACGCGCTGATGAGACCGCGCGTCTCGAGATCCCGCACGCGCCGCAGGCAGGCGCTGGGTGACAGCGCCACCCGATCCGCGAGCGCCTGATTGGTGATGCGCGCATCCTGCTGCAGCACCTCCATGATCTTGAGGTCGATCTGATCGACCTCTTCGAAACTCGTCGTCGTGGCCTTCTTGTCTTGCGGGCCGATCATGGAACGATCCTATCAATCTCGCGGACTCGCGGGTAAAGGATCTGCTTCTTTTTACCCGTCGGCCGCGCCGATTGTTGCGTGGCTCCGGCGGAAACTCCTTGCGCATCAATGCCCGTGTGCCCGCGCGAGGCCGTTGACCCCGGCTGGACGTCGGCCAACGCGGTATCCATATTCGCTCGCGCCAAATGCAACCACGGCTTTCACCGCGCGATCCTTCATGAGCGAACGATTCGAACCCCGCAACTCCGACGACATTCGTGCGCTGGTGAAGCAGCAGCCGCTGGCATGGGTCGTTTCCGGCGCGCCGGGCTCGCAGCATGCGACGCCGCTGCCGGTGCAGCTGGAATGTGATGACGACGGCGCACCCCGGAAGTTGTTAGGCCATTTCGCCCGCAGGAATCCGCAGGTGCGCGCGCTCGCCGCGGGCGCCCGGGCCACGGTCCTGCTGATCGGCCCGCACGGCTACATTTCCCCATCGTGGTTTCGCGACCGCACGCGCGCGCCGACCTGGAATTACGCGTCCGTGGTCTTCGATGTCGAAATCGAGTTCCACGACGAGCGCGGCGCTGCCGATCGGCTGCTCGCCGGATTGGTCACGCAAATGGAAGAGAATCGCCCCGGTGCGTGGCGTAGCGAAGAATTGGGAGCGCGCTACGAGCAACTGGCGACAGGCATCGTCGGCTTCGAGGCGCGCATCCTGGCGACGCGCAGTTGTTTCAAGCTGGGCCAGGACGAACGTGACAGCGAGTTCGCAGACATCCTGCGGGCGCTGGATATCGCGGGCGAGAAGCCGCTGGCTGACTGGATGCGCGCCTTCGGCGAATCCCGCCCGGCTACCGCGATGCCCGCGAGTCAGCCGCCGCCGCGACCGCTCGATCGGGAAATCAAACTATTCATCGATGACGTGATCGCCAAGGGGCGCGAACTCACCGCGGGCCGGACGCTCACATGGCCGCAGCGTCGCGAAATCTGCGAGCAGACGCGTGCGCCCTGGACACGCGGCGGCCCGGTGATCGCCGAGACTCGCAATGTGGTCGCCGAAACCACGGCCGGTCCCGTCGCTCTGCGCATCCACGATCCGGCTCCGGGTCAAGCCAAACCGGTTTTTGTTTTCCTGCATGGCGGTGGCTGGTCGATGTTCAGCCTCGACACACACGATCGCGTCATGCGCGAATTCGCGCATCGCAGCGGCATGGCCGTGATCGGCGTCGACTACGCGCTCTCGCCCGAAGCGCGGTATCCGGCCGCGCTGAATCAAGTCGTCGCCGTGCTGCATTGGCTGTACGAGACGGGCGGTACGCTCGGGCTCGACGGCAATCGAATCGCCCTCGGCGGCGACTCCGCGGGTGCCAATCTTTCGATGGGTGCCGCGCTGCGGCTGCGCGATTCGGGTCACGCAAATCTGGTGAAGGCCGTCTTGAGCATGTACGGAGGTTCAACGCCGGACTGCTCGCCCGTGTCACGGCAACGATACGGTACCGAGCAGGACATGCTGACCGCCACGGAAGTCGACACTTTCTGGGACAACTACATCGGCGCCGTCGGCGACCGGCGCGATCCGTACGCCGTGACCGCGCTCGCGCCGCTGCAGGGATTGCCGCCCGTGTTCCTGGTGATCGCCGAGTGCGACATCCTGGCGGAACAGAATCTGCTGATGGCGGGTCGTTTGCTCGAAGCAGGCGTGCAGATCAAGGCGAAGGTGTACCCGGGAGCGCCGCACAGTTTCATCGAGGCGGTTGCCGTCTCGCGGATCGCCAATGAGGCGATCGACGATGGGGTCGCCTTCCTGCGCTCGGTGCTGCTGCAGGACCGGGTCGCGCGCGTGCAAGTTGCTTGAGGCCGGAAACATCATGAACGATTCCCGGCTGCCAAATTTCCGCTCGCTGAGCCCTGCACAGCGCCTGCATGCGCTCGCGGAGTCTGGCTTCGTGTCGGCCGCCGACGTCGAACTACTCGCGAGTCCCGGCGCGCTGCCGGGCGCCGCCGCGGATGGGATGATCGAGAACGTCATCGGTACCTTCGAACTGCCGCTGGCGGTGGCCAGCAACTTCCGCATCAATGGCAAGGATGTCGTCGTGCCGATGGTGGTGGAGGAACCGTCGATTGTCGCCGCGGCGTCCTTCATGGCGAAACTTGCGCGCGAGTCCGGGGGATTCTTCACGTCGAGCTCGCTGCCGTTGATGCGATCGCAGATTCAGCTGGTCGGCGTGACGGATCCGTACGGCGCGCGGCAGGCGATCCTGCGCGCGCGGGCCGAGTTGATCGAGCTGGCAAACAGCCGAGACAAAGTCCTCATCGGTCTCGGTGGTGGCTGCAGGGACATCGAAGTCCATGTCTTTCCTGCGACGCCGCGCGGTCCGATGGTCGTCACGCACCTGATCGTGGACGTGCGTGACGCGATGGGTGCGAACACCGTGAACACGATGGCGGAAGCCGTCGCCACGAGGATCGAGAGCCTCACGGGAGGTTCGGTTCGCCTGCGCATCCTGTCCAACCTTGCCGACCTCAGGCTCGCCAGGGCGAGTGTGCGCGCATCGCCCGCGGTTCTCGCCACGTCAGAATTTTCCGGTGAACGCGTGATCGACGGAATGCTCGATGCCTACACGTTCGCCCTCGTGGATCCCTATCGCGCCGCCACGCACAACAAGGGGATCATGAACGGCATCGATCCGGTGGTCGTTGCCACCGGCAACGACTGGCGGGCGGTCGAGGCGGGCGCGCATGCCTACGCGGCGCGCGGGGGCCGCTACACGTCACTAACTACCTGGGAGCGAGCCGGCAACGGTGACCTGGTCGGCACCATCGAGATGCCGATGCCGGTCGGGCTGGTGGGCGGCGCGACCAAAACCCATCCGCTGGCGCGCGTGGCGTTGCGGATCCTGCAGGTGAAGACGGCGCAGGAGCTGGCCGAGATCATCGTGGCCGTCGGGCTCGCGCAGAACATGGGCGCGATGCGGGCGCTGGCCACCGAAGGAATCCAGCGCGGGCACATGGCGCTGCATGCCCGCAACATCGTCGTGGCGGCGGGCGCGGTCGGCACCGAGGTGGATTCAATCGTCAAAAGCATGGTCGAGAAGCGCGACGTCCGGATGGACCTGGCCGTCGAACTACTGGCGCGGGCGCGCAAGTGAGATTCCCGCCGTGAACGCCGAAACCCGGCGTAGCGCGGCGAGCGAAGCTCCAACCGCTCCCGTGACGGGGCCGCTGCGCGGCGTACTGGTGCTCGATCTGACGCGCGTGGTCGCCGGCCCGTATTGCACGATGATGCTGGCCGACCTCGGGGCCACCGTCATCAAGATCGAGAATCCGCGCGACCCCGACTACGTACGCACATTTCCGCCGATGGTGGAGCAGGGCGAGGAACGATTCAGCGGATTTTTCGCCCAATACAACCGGCACAAACTCGGTGTGACCCTGGATCTGAAAACTCCGCGCGGACGCGAGCTGTTCCTGGACATGGTCAGGCAGGCGCACGTCGTCGTCGAAAACTTTCGGCCCGGCACGATGAGCAAGCTGGGTCTGGGGTTCGATGCGCTGAGCAAGGTGAATCCACGGCTCATCTACACCGGCATCAGCGGCTTCGGGCAAAGCGGCCCGAACTCCTCACGCCCCGCCTACGACAACTCCGCGCAGGCGAGCGGCGGACTGTGGTCGATGAACGGCGCGCCCGGCGAACCGCAGCGCGTCGGAACGATCATTGGCGATCTGGCCGCATCGTTGTACGCGGCGCTAGGCACCGTCGCGGCACTGCGCGAGGCCGAGAGCAGCGGCGTGGGCCGGCTCGTGGACATCTCGCAGCAGGACGCGGTGTTCACGCTGACCGAGAACGCGGTCGTCAACTTCACGGCGCATCGGAAGATTGCCGAGCCGCTCGGCAACGACCATCCGTTCGTGCGGCCTTACGGACGGTACGCGTGCAAGGACGGCCACGTGTTCTTCGGCGCGTACACGGACAAGTTCTGGCAGGAGGCGTGCGCTGCCTTCGGCACGCCGGAGTTCGCGGCGGATCCCGAGATCGACACCATGGCGAAGCGTTTCGACCTCGACGTCTACGCGCGCCGTGTCGAGCCGATCGTTCGCGGCTGGTTTGCCGGCAAGACCAAGCAGGAGCTCGAGGCCATCGCGTCCGACCGTTTTCCGTTGAGCCCGATTAAGAACATCGCGGAGGCCGCCGAAGACCCGCACATGGTGTCGCGCGACATGCTGGTCGACGTGGCGTACGGAGCCGCCAAGGTCAAAGTCTTCGGATCGGCCGTTCATTTGTCCGGAGTGCCCGCCGCCGGCGAGCCGCAGGTGCCCTTGTTAGGTCAGCACAACGAGGCCGTTTTCATGGACTGGCTCGGCCTGGACCGGAATGCATTCGACTCGCTGTGCGAGAGCAAGGTGATCTGACCGATGTCCATCATTTATGACCGCCAGGACGGCATTGCCCGCATCTGCATCGACCGGCCGGCGAAGCTCAATGCCTTGACGTTGGCGATGTACGACGAACTGGGTCGAGTATTCGCAGCTGCAGCCGCAGACGATGACGTGCGGGTGGTCGTTCTCACCGGTGCGGGCGAGCGCGCGTTTTGTGTGGGCGCCGACCTCAAGGAATCCATCCCGGCCCTGGCGCGTAACGACATCGACATCTCCGCGTGGGACGCCGCGCATCTCAAGAGCGTGAACATCGACAAGCCCGTCATCTGCGCGGTCAACGGGCTGTGCATGGGTGGCGGCTTCGAGATCATGCTCGCGACCGACCTGCGCATCGCCGCGAGCACGGCCGAGTTCTGCCTGCCCGAGGTCACTCTCGGCATCGTGCCTGCGGGCGGCACGCTGGTGCGGCTCGTGCGACAGATCGGTTTCGCTGCGGCGATGGAAATCCTGATGACGGGCGAACGCTTCGGCAGCGAACACCTGCTGCGAGTCGGCGTCCTCAACCGCGTGGTTGCACCCGAGCGCCTCTCGGAGACCGTCGCGCAATTGGCGGAGCGCCTCGCGCGGATGAGTCCCACCGCGCTCAAGGTCATCAAACAATCGGTCCGGGAACTGCGCGATCTGCCATTGCAGGACGCGTTTCGCCGCGAAGCCGAGCTCGGACAGCTGGCGTTCACGAGCGCCGAAGCGAAGCGGGCCCTGGCGGCGTTCGCCGCGGGTCACAGGCCCGATGCAAGGAAGGGATAACGATAGTTAGTTGGCGACACGAAGGTTTCCTTGACGACGCGCGGGGATACCCAGCGCATGAGGTTCCACATCGATCCGGCCTTGTCGTTCGTGCCGGAGGCGCGCGCGCCGCCAAAGGGCTGTTGCCCGACGACCGCGCCGGTGGGTTTGTCGTTGATGTAGAAATTGCCGGCGGCGTTGCGCAGCGTCGTCAACGCCAGCGCGACGGCCGCGCGCTCGCGCGCGAACACCGCGCCCGTCAGGCCGTAGTCACTGTGGGTGTCGATTTCATGGAGAACTTCGTCATAACGCGCATCGTCGTACACGTAGACCATCGCGATGGGGCCGAACAACTCCTCGCGCATCAGGCGCGTGCCCGGATCGCCGGTGAGCACGAGCGTCGGATCGACGAAGTATCCGCGCGTGCGATCGGTGCGTCCGCCGGCGACGATCTCCAGGCCACCCGTATGCCGCGCTTCGGCGATGGCTGCATCGTGGCGAGTCCAGGCTTTTGCATCGATGACCGCCCCCATGAAGTTGCCGAAGTCGGCCACATCACCGACGCGGATGGTCGCCATTTCATCGCACAGCGCCTCCCGCAGCCGCAGCCAGCGCGAGCGCGGCAGGTAGAGGCGCGATGCCGCGGAGCACTTCTGCCCCTGGTACTCGAATGCGCCGCGGATGATCGCGGTGACCACGGCGGCATCGTCGGCGCTCGCATGGGCGACGAGAAAGTTCTTGCCACCGGTCTCGCCGACCACGCGTGGATAGGCGCGATAACGTGTCGGGTGTGCCGCGACTTCCTTCAGGATGCCGTTGAACACGCCAGTCGAACCGGTGAAGTGAACACCCGCGAGATCGCGGTCGGCCAGCACCCGCGCGGTGATCCCGGCAGGATCGCCGTACACGAGATTGATCACGCCCTCCGGCAGACCGGCGGCGCGCAGCAGCGCCATGACGAAGTGCGCCGAGTACATCGCCGTCGCGGCCGGCTTCCACACGACGGTGTTGCCCATCAACGCGGGCGCCGTCGGCAGGTTGCCCGCGATGGCCGTGAAGTTGAACGGCGTGATCGCGAACACGAAGCCCTCGAGCGGCCGGTAGTCGAGCCGGTTCCACGTGCCATCCGCCGAAAGTGGCTGCTCCGAATACATCCGGTGCAGGAATTCCACATTGAAGCGCCAGAAATCGATGAGCTCGGCCGCCGCATCGATTTCGGCCTGGTGCAGGGTCTTCGACTGGCCCAGCATCGTTGCGGCATTGAGCGCGTCGCGCCACGGTCCCGCGAGCAACTCGGCGGCTTTCAGGAACACCGCGGCGCGCTCGCTCCAGTGACACGCGCCCCACGCGGGCGCCGCGCGCTTCGCCGCCGCGATGGCGGCCGCGATCTCGGGCTCCGCCGCGAGGTGCGCGTCTGCGACGACGCGCGCATGGTCGTGCGGCAGGGTAGATGGGAGCGTGCGCCCGGTGCGTACCTCGCGCCCGTCGATGACCAGCGGCAAATCGATGCGCTCGCTTGAACGGCGCGACAGCTCGCGCGCGAGCGATGCGCGCTCGGCGGAGCCCGGCAGATATTCCCGCACGCGTTCGTTGCGTGGGGCGGGAGGCCGCATGAGGGCGTCGAATCCTGGGTTCATGACGCGGCACTGTGAAGAGTCAGCGGGCGTCGAATCGCCTGAAAACATCGGAGACGAACGTGAAATCGACGGAAAAGGCGGCGGCACGCGTGCTCGACCGGACGGATCGACGGCTGCTCGCGCGGCTGCAGGAGGACGGCCGTGTGCCGGTCGCGAAACTCGCGCGCGAGCTGCAGCTGAGCGTCACGCCGTGCCTAGAGCGCGTGCGGCGCCTCGAAGCCGACGGCTACATCCTGGGTTATCACGCGCTGCTGTCACCGCTGCAGCTGGGACAACATCTGCTCGCCTACGTGCAGGTGGGGCTCGACCGGACGACGCCCGAAGTCTTCGAGCGTTTCAAATCCGCCATGGAAGCGCTCGACGCGGTGCAGGAGTGCCACATGGTGGCGGGCGGCTTCGATTACATCCTGAAGATCCGTGTCCGCGACATGCACGAGTACCGCAAGATCCTGAGCGGCGATATCGCCAGCGTGCGCGGCGTGCACCAGACGCATACGTACTTCGTGATGGAGGAGGTGAAGGCCTCGAATCGCCTGCGCGTGCCGCGCGGGTGAATCACCGTGCCGCGCGTGGTTTCGGTGCGCCAGATCCTATCAATCTGCGTCGCATGCCCGAAGCGATCCTGCGTATTTCCGGCCGCGCGCCGCGCGCATTCTTGCGCCCCGGGATCATAAATACCTTGTGTATCAAGGCTCGCGGAGCTCAGGCAGCACGCGCCAAGCCGGTGGACTCGCATCATCGGCATGGCGATATTCCGAACCGGGTCGCAGGGGTCGCTACAAGATGAAAACAATATCCATCGCACGTCTGTTGTCGGTATCGGTCGCGTTGTTTGCATTCGCGTCGACCGAAGTGCACGCGCAGGCCACCACGGGCTCGCTGTCAGGCGCCGCGCCACCGGGTGCCACGGTCTCCATCCAGAGCGACACGGGTGTCGCGCGCGAAGTCGAAGTCGACGAACGCGGGCGTTATCAGTTTTCGCAGCTGCCGCTCGGCACCTACCAGGTGGAGCTCAAGCGGGATGGCGCGACGGTCGATTCGCGCAAGAACATCCTGCTCACCGTGAACGCGAATACCGATGTCTCGTTCACGGGCGCCGCCGCGGAACTGGAGACGATCATCGTCACCGGCGCGCGCGCACCCGGCCTCATCGACGTGAAGAGCGTCGACTCACGCACGGTGGTCACGGCGGCCGAACTCGAGCGCCTGCCGCTGCAATATTCGGCGGAGGCGATCGCGAAACTCGCGCCGGGCGTGGTGGGCAACGCGGCGGGATTCACCGGGCCTACGGGCGAATCGGTGGTCAGCTTCGGCGGCGCCTCGGCGGCCGAGAACGCGTACTACATCAACGGCTTCAACACGACAGACCCGTTGAACGGTCTCGGCGGATTGTCGCTGCCGTACGCGGCGATCGACCAGCAGGAAATCTACACCGGCGGATTCAGCGCGAAGTACGGACGCTCCGCCGGCGGCGTGATCAATGCGGTGGGCAAGCGCGGCACCAACGAATGGAAGTTCGGCGCCGAGTTCACCACCGAACCGGATGGCACGCGCTCGAGCGAACGCGACATCTACTATCCCGCCGACGGCACGCTCTACGAACCGGCGAGCCGCAGCGCATCGAGCAGCACAGTGGCCACGTTCTCCGCCGGCGGCCCCATCGTGAAGGACCGGTTGTTCTTCTTCGCGGCCTATCAATTCGACCGCGAAGACGGCGAAGCCATCGGCAGCATCGAGGACCAGGACTCGTTCACCAGCTATCGACGCGAGCAGCCGCGCTGGTACGCCAAGCTCGACTGGAACATCAGCGACAGCCATCGCCTCGAATTCACCGGCGCTTCGAGCGAGCTCAAGACCCGCGGCACTCTCTACGCCTACGACTACGAAGCGATCGAGCGCAGCGACTTGTTAGGCCCTGCCAACAACACGCGTAGCGGCGGCACGTTGTGGAGCGCCAAGTACACCGGCTATCTCACCGACAGCCTCACCGTCAGCGCGCTGTACGGCCGCTCGGACATCGACGATGTGCTGGCAACGCCGGGTTACGACGATCAGTTCTCCTACGTGGACGGGCTCTTTTTCCAGAACCCGGCGTACACCGGGGGTGAGCCGGTCCGCAGCCCGCAGACCACGGCGGTGATCACGGATCCGCGGCGCGGCAACTCGAGCTCGAGCCTGCGTTTCGACGTGAACTGGATCCTGGGAAATCACAACCTGACCGTCGGCATCGACAATCTGACTTCGAAGGCAAAACACTACGGTGAAGCCGCGTCGGGACCGGATCACCTGAGCTGGGTCTACGGCCAGGCCGATCCGACCTTGCCCATCAACGAAGTGCTCGGCGTGCCCGCGACCGGCGACTTCGCCAATGGTGAGGAAGGGTATTACGTCTCTTTGTACAACTACTCGTGGAACACCAACGTCGAGTCGAAGCAGACCGCGCAGTACATCGAGGACAACTGGCAGGTAAGCGACAAATTCCTGCTGAGTCTCGGCGTGCGGCTCGATCAGTTCACCAACTACAACAGCGAAGGTGACGCGTACATCAAGCAATCGAGCGGGCAGTGGGCGCCGCGTATCGGCTTCAGCTGGGATGTGAAAGACGATTCGAGCTTCAAGGTGTTCGGCAATGCGGGCCGTTACTACCTCGCGCTGCCGCTGTTCCCGGCGTTCGGTGCCGCGGGCGCGGTAACCCAGACCGACACGTACTACACGTATGGCGGCATCGACGCGAACGGTTATCCGACCGATCTCACGCAGATGTCGGATGCGGTTTCGTTCCTCAACTTCTTCGGCAACCTGCCGGATCCGAAGTCCGTGGCGTCGAAGGGAATCGAGCCGTCCTACCAGGACGAGTTCATCCTCGGATTCAGCAAGCTGCTCGGCGAGAACTGGGCGTACGGCGTGAAGGCGACCTATCGCACGCTCAAGGCAGGCATCGACGATTTCTGCGATCGCGGCACGTTGTTCGACAAGGCCGCGGCGCTCGGCTACGACATCGACGTGGCTAACTATCGCGGCAGCTGCTGGCTGTTCAACCCCGGCGAGACCAACACCTTCAACCTCATCGACGCGAACGGCGACTACGCGCCGGTCACGCTCACGAACGACGAGATAGGTTTCCCGGAGTTCAAGCGCGACTACTACGCGGTGAATTTCACGCTCGAGCACCGCTTCGCGGACCGCTGGTTCGGCAAGCTGGACTACACCTTCTCGCGCAGCTACGGCACCACCGAAGGCCAGGTGCTCTCGACCATCCAGCAAAGCGGCGCGGCGGTGACGCTCGACTGGGACTACGCCTCCCTCATGGCGAACGCGAACGGCCCGCAGAACAACGACCATACACATCAGCTCAAGCTGTACGGTTACTACGAGATCAATCCGCAGTGGCTGGTGTCGGCAAACTTCAGCGCCATCTCCGGCGCACCGAAAGGCGGGCTCGGCGTGTACGTGGATCCCGATGATCCGGAGAACACCGATCCGGCGGGTTACGGCTTCCCGTTCTATCGCTTCGTCGACGGGCAACCGGCGCCGCTCGGCAGCCTCGGCCGCATGCCGTGGATGACCCAGCTCGACCTCGGTGTGAGCTGGCGGCCGGCATTCGCCGACGGCGGTTTCAAGGTGGGAATCGACGTGTTCAACGTGTTCGACCAGCAGGCGCCGATCTGGCGCTCGCCGTATTCGGCCTATGCGCCGGGACTGCCGAGCCCGCTGTATGGCGCCGCCGTCTTGCGGCAAGCTCCGCGCTCGGTGCGTTTCGGGATCAGCTACAACTTCTGATCGGGAGGTCGGAATGACGTCGATGGGCGCAGGAAGTGTGAGGGTCGTGCGCCGTCTCGCGTCGTCACTGCTGCTGGCGCTGGTCCTGCTGCCGGCCGTGCACGGCGCCAGTGAAACGCCGAACTACGAACGCCGCGCGGTCGAGATCCCCATGCGCGACGGCGTCACGCTGCACACGGTGATCGTCGTGCCGAACGGGGCGAAGGACGCGCCGCTGCTGCTCACACGTACGCCCTACGGCGCCGAGTACATGACGTCGCATGCGGTGACGAACGATCTGCGTGTGCTGCTGCAGGGCTTCGACAACGTCAACGATGTCATCGTCGATGGCGGTTACATCCGCGTCGTGCAGGACATCCGCGGCAAGAACGGCTCCGGCGGCGATTTCACCATCACGCGCCCGCTCAAGGGAACCGCGCTCAACACGAGTACCACCGACGAATCCACCGACGCATACGACACTATCGAGTGGCTCGTGAAGAACGTGCCCGAGTCGAATGGCAAGGTGGGCATCATCGGTGTTTCCTACGACGGCTTCCTCGCATTGATGGCGCTCGTCGATCCGCACCCGGCGCTGAAAGTGGCGGTGCCCATGGATCCGATGGTCGACGGATGGATGGGTGACGACTGGTTTCACAATGGCGCGTTCCGTCAGCTCACGATCGCCGCGCTGTACGGCAGCGACGAGCGTGACAACTCCGGCTCGTTTCCCTGGAACGCCACGGATATCTACGATGTCTTCATGCGCGCCGGTTCCGTCGGCGAGCTGGCGCGTCAACACGGCATGGAGACGACGAGCTTCTGGAAGAACATCACCGACCATCCCGCGTACGACGAGTTCTGGGAGCCACAGGCGGTGGACAAACTACTCGCGGCGCGCTCGTTGACCGTGCCGGTGATGCTGGTCAGCTCGCTGTGGGACCAGGAAGATATCTACGGCGCGCCGGCGGTGTACCGCGCGCTCGAGCCGCAGGACAAGGACAATCGTCAGGTGTATCTCACGATCGGTCCGTGGGCGCATGGCCAATCGCGGGAAGAGGGCAGCAAGATCGGCAACCTGCGCTTCGATCACGACACGGCGAAATGGTGGCGCACGAACGTGCTCGCGCCGTTCCTCGCGCACTATCTGAAGGGTGCGGCTCAAGACACCTCGCCGGTCACGGCTTTCCAGTCCGGCACGCAGCGTTGGCAGCATCTCGCGCAGTGGCCGCCCGGGCCTTCGAAAGCGAAGCTCTATCTAAAGCCCGGGATGGCGCTCGGATTCGAGCCGGTGCGCGGTCGCGCGCAGAGCGTCGAGTATGTTTCGGACCCCGCCAAGCCGGTGCCGTTCGTCCCGCGGCCGATTCGCGTCGATGACGATCTCAAGCAGTGGCAGTCCTGGCTCACCTCCGATCAGCGCCACGCGGGCTCGCGTCCCGACGTGCTTACCTTCTCGTCCGACGTGCTCGCCGATGCGGTGACGATCGCCGGCGAGCCGTTCGTGAATCTCACCGCGTCGACCAGCGGCACCGACAGTGATTGGGTGGTGAAGCTCATCGACGTGTACCCGGACCAGGTGGCAGGCGAGGCCGACATGGGCGGCTACCAGCTGCCCATCGCGATGCAAATTTTTCGCGGGCGCTATCGCGAATCGTTGTCTCAGCCCAAGCCGCTCAAACCGAATGCACCGCTCGCGTACCGGTTCGCGCTGCCGCAGGCGAACCACGTGTTCCTGCCGGGCCACCGCATCATGGTGCAGGTGCAGTCGAGCTGGTTCGGGCTCTACGATCGCAATCCGCAGACCTTCGTGCCTAACATCTTTGTTGCCAAACCCGCGGACTACGTGAAGGCAACGCAAAAAGTGATCGTCGCCGGCCCGGCTGCGAGCTACGTCGAATTGCCAATCCCGTGAGCAGCCCCCTGAACACTTCTTCTACGCAGACATTGCGTCCCTCGCTTGGCTGGGGCGGCCTGCTCGTGCTCGGTATCTCGAACATTCTCGGCGCCGGCGTCTTTGTGATGACGGGAACGGCCGCGGCATTTTTCTCCGGTCCCGCGGTCACGATTTCGTTCCTGCTCGCCGGCTTTGCCGTCCTGCTGGTGGCGCTGTGTTACACGGAGCTGGCCTCCTGCCTGCCCGAGTCCGGCTCTTCTTATACGTACTGCCGGCGAATCCTCGGCAACGTGCCCGGCTGGTCGCTCGGCTGGCTGTTGTTTCTGGAATTCAGCGTGGCCGCTTCGCTCGTGGCCGTCGGATTCTCGGGCTATCTACTGAGCCTGCTCGCGGACTTCGGCATCCACGTGCCCGCCACCGTTTCGACCGCGTTGATCACGGCCACCAACGGCCCGAACGGCGGCACCGAATTCGGCATCGGCAACGGCGTCAATCTGATTGCGGCGCTGAGCGTCCTGTGTGTCGGTGGCATCCTCGCGCTCGGCATTTCACGCTCCGCATCGCTCAGCGCCTTGCTGGTGGTTGTCAAAATCGCCGTGTTGCTCGCATTCCTGGTCGTCGGCGTGCGGGCGGTGGATCCCGCCAACTGGCATCCCTACGTGCCCGCGAACGAGGGCGGGTTCAGATACGGCTGGGAAGGAGTGGCGCGCGGAGCGTCGCTGCTGTACTTCGCGTTCCTCGGGTTCGAAACGGTTTCGACGGCCGCCGCCGAAGCGCGCGATCCGCAACGCGACATGCCGATCGGCATCTTGGGATCGCTCGCGGTGTGCGCATCGCTGTACGTGCTCGTCGCCGTGGTGCTGACGGGCATCGTGCCGTTCCGGGAGTTGGGTGTGCCCGACCCCATCGCGGTCGCCGTCAACCGCATCGGCTGGCCATGGATTGCGATCGTCATCAAGATCGGTGCGCTTGCGGGGCTCGGCTCCGTGTTGCTGGCGAACGCGTTCGGGCATTCGCGCATGTGTTACGCGATGTCGCGCGATGGGTTGCTGCCGCCGTTGTTCTCGAGCCTGCACCCGCGCCGCAACAGCCTGTGGAAGGCCAACCTGCTGTTGGCCGGAATCGCGGCCGTGAATGCGGCGCTGCTGCCCATGGCGGTGCTGGCGGACCTGATTTCGTTCGGCGTGGCGCTGACGTTCGTGTGCATCGGCATCAGCCTCATCCACATGCGCACCACGCGGCCCGAACTCGTCGGCCGATTCCGCGTGCCGCTGGGCGGCGTGTGGATTCGCGGCATCTGGTTCGGCACAGTGCCGGTGCTGGCGATCGTCGTGAGCATCGCGATGACGCTGCCGGTGACGCTGGATCTCATCGGCCAGGCGCGGCGCGGTGAGTGGCTGCCGACGTGCCTGATGCTTTCGTACCTGGCGATCGGAATCGCGATTTACACCTTCTATGGACGCGCGCGCGTCTCCGCCTCGTGGCGCATGCCGGCGATTGCAGCCTCCAGCGTTTCCGAAAGATGAAACCGCGCGCGGTCTCGCTGTCCGACGCGCTGGCGCTCGGGCGTCTCGACGCGCATGACCAGGCGCGTCTGGTACACACACGCGAGCTGCCGCCTGAAGCATTGGTCGAAGCGGCGCTGCTGCGTATCGAAGCACTCGATCCCGCGCTGGGTGCGCTCAGTGAAATTGCGCCCGCGGCCGTGCGCACCGAACTACTCGCGGCGCCGCCCGAGGCCGGATCCTTCTGCGGCGTGCCGTGGCTGCCGAAGGACTCGCTCGATTACCCCGGCATGCCGACCACGTCCGGTTCGCGCAGCCGCAGTCGCAAACCCGTCGCGCGCGGCCATGAATACGCGAGGCGATTGCGCAATACCGGGCTCGTCGCCGTAGGCAAATCGGCGATGCCGGAATTCGGGTTGTTAGCCTCCACCGAACCGCTCGCGGGGCCGCTCACGCGCAACCCGTGGTCGCTCGCGCATTCGCCGGGCGGCTCCAGCGGCGGCGCGGCCGCGGCCGTCGCCGCGGGTCTCGTGCCGCTCGCGCATGGCAGCGACGGAGGTGGTTCGATCCGGCTGCCAGCATCCTGTTGCGGTGTGGTAGGGCTCAAGCCGGGGCGGGACAGCACGGTGCGCGTGCGCTCACGCAACGCGATCGAGGATCTGCTGGTCGGCGATGGGCTGATGGCACGCAGCGTGCGCGATGTCGCGTGGGGCTTCGCGGCCGCACATCGCGACCCCGCGCGTGTCGCGATCAAGGCGGCCGCACCGCGCCGGCTGTCCATTGCCATCATCGAAAACGGCCTTGGCGGCAAACCGCCGACCGCCGACGTGCTGCGCGCGCTCGAAGGCACCGCTGGTTTGTGCCGCTCGCTCGGGCATCGCGTGCAGCGTGCTTCATGGCCCGTCGACGGCTCCGCGGTGCTCGCCGATTTCGAGAATCTCTGGTCGCATGTCGCCGCCGATTGTGTCGATGCCGCGCGCGCGCAGCACGGCGAGGCACCGCTCGAAGATTTGCTCGAGCCATGGACGCTCGCGCTCGCGACGCGAGCCGAACGATTGCCGACCGCCGCGCTCGAGCGCATCTACTCGCAGTTCGCGCAGCTGCCGGCGCAGCTCGCGCGGTTCTTCGGCGAGTACGACGTGCTGTTGACGCCGGTGGTGAGCGCGCCGCCGCCGCCGCTCGGCACCTTCGGTCCCGCGGTCCCTGCCGAGCAGCTCTTGAAATCGATGTTCGAGTGGGTCGATTACACGCCGCTCCACAATCTGGCCGGCACGGCCGCGATGTCGCTGCCGCTGTTCGAGAGCGCCGAAGGCCTGCCGATCGGCAGCATGTTCGCCGCCGATCGGGGCCAGGAAGACATGTTGCTGGCGCTCGCGTTCGAGCTGGAAGCCGCGCTGCCGTGGGCGGCGCGCTGGCCGCGGCACAGCGTCGCGAGTTCGCATCCCGAGACCGCCGCAACGCTGGCGTGAATCGGCACAGCGGAGCATCATGCGGCGGATTCACGAACGGGGGCCCGCATCGTGCCACGCAACCCAGCGATCGATGTCCTGCGGGGCGTCCTTTTGCTGCTCATGACCATGACGCATCTGCCCACGGTGTGGTCGACCGCCGTCGGCGAACCGTTGGGTTTCATATCCGCCGCTGAGGGTTTCGTCTTTCTGTCGGCCTTCATGGCCGGCAAGATTTTCATCGAGCACCAGGAGCGCGACGGCGTCGGCGCCGCGAGCCGCTGGATGCTCGGCCGCGCGCTGCGTCTGTATCTCTTGCATCTGTTGCTCCTGATCCTCGCGTTCACCGTCGTCGCCTGGATTGCCACGACGTTCAATCGGCCGGCGGCGCGAAACCTTCTCGACTTCTATCTACAGTCGCCGCAAAGGGCGGTAGTGGGCGGCGTCGCCTTGATGTATCGACCGCCATTGCTCGACATTCTGCCGATGTACGTGCTGTTCTTTCTTGGCACACCCGTGGTCATGAGTGCCGCATCCCGCTGGGGATGGCGATGGGCTCTGGGCATCAGCACGGCAGTCTGGGTCGCCGCGCAGTTCGGCCTGCGCGCGTGGATTCACGTGTTTTTGGAAGGCGTGACGGGATGGGACATACCGCTGAACGCGAGCGGCTCGTTCGATCTGTACGCGTGGCAGTTTCTATGGATGTTAGGTCTGTGGTTTGGCGCCATCGGCTTTGGCCAGACGCGGCAGATCGTTGCATCCACCAGCGGCATGCTGAACATTGCGCTCGCGATATCTTGCGCGTTGCTCGCGTGGCGCTACTCGAGCGGACCCATGGGCTTCACTGATCTGGCGCGCCACCTGTTCTGGATCGACAAGTGGACGTTGTCGCCCGTACGGGTGATCAACTTCGCGGCGCTGCTGCTCGTGATCATCGGTTTCGGCGCGAGCGTCTCTCGGCGGCTGCGTATTCCTCGCGTGGAAGCTTTGGGGCAGGCTTCGTTGTGGGTTTTTGTCGCCCACATCGCGTTCGTGCTGCTGTCGTTGTGCCTGATCGGCGGTGACGAGCAACCGCTTGGCGGTGTTTCCGGGATGCTGCTGGTCGTGGCGGGGTATCTGATCCTTTTCCTGACGGCGGCCATTTATCGGAGCATCCGCCGGCAACGAGCCCGGGGCGCGCCGTGCGCGTGAGCGGCAACCGGTAATCCGGTTTCTCAGCGAGAACATTGGCGATCATTCGAGGCTCGCCGCAGGCCTCAAGATTTCCTCCCTTCCGAAAGCACCGCAGTTTCGGATTAGTGCCGCTTTCGGCATCATCAGTTCGAAGACGCGCTGGGCGTACTCATGATGTGAGGGGCTCAAGGAAGCCACATGCGATCGTTCTTTGCAGGTTCGAACATTCCTCCACGTGTGTTCGCGGTTGCCTTGCTGGCTGCTGCAGAATTTCTCATGTGCGCCCGCGCGTGGGCGCTCGACCCCGAGCGGACGCTGGCGCAGTTCCATCACACCGCCTGGACGGTGCGCGAGGGCATGCCTTCGGGCATCAATGTCGTGGCGCAAACCCCGGACGGCTTCTTGTGGCTCGGGTCCGGTATCGGGCTCTATCGCTTCGACGGCGTTCGGGCCGAACCATTCGCGCTGGAGCAGCAGCCGTACAGTCGGTCTGTGCTCGCACTGGCGACCGCGAACAACGGCGATCTCTGGGTTGGTTTCACGGGGACGCGGATCGGCAGAGTCAGTCGCGGGGCGTTGACGGTCTTCGACGTGCCGACGCCTGCGACCAGATCGGGCGTGTTCTCTGTGGTTCCGGATCGCGACGGCTCGGTCTGGGTCGGGTTGCGCGATTCGGTGCTCAACTTCGACGGGCAGAATTGGCGGACGTTCGAGGGGCCATGGTCTCGCGCCGCGACCTGGTCCGATGCCGGCGGAGTCTGGACGCTCGATCTCGCGCCGGATGGGACGGTGTGGGCCAAGAATCTGCTGGCGCTCTACTGCTTGCGGCGCGGCGCCCACGCGTTCGAACAGGCTCCTGGCTACGCGGGCGGCCTGATCGGGTTTGCACGCGATCCGCAAGGGAAGCTGTGGACTTCCGACTTCACCGCGCGGCGTTTTTATCCTCTGCCAGATCTTGTTGCAGGCCACGCCGTTCCGTCGCCGCGCCTTAGTGCGGCCGTCCCTGACAATATGACGGGAATCGTACGCGCGGATCGCGACGGCACCTTGTGGAACGCCAATCGCAATACCGGCTTTCTGTATCGGGCGACTTCGTTCGAGTCGCCGGGAATCCTGGATCGGTTCACTGTGAAGGACGGTCTGTCGGCCGAGTTCCCGATGGAGGTGTTCGAGGACCGGGAGGGAAGTATCTGGATTCCCACTGCGCTCGGCATGGATCGCTTCCGCCACGCAAACATTGTGATCGAACCGGGCGTGCCGATCAGAGATCAGGCGTCCGCGATGGTTGCGACCCGCGAGGCCGTGTTCGTTTACAGCGGCATGGGCGCGAGAGTCGCAGACCCCGATGGTGAGAAGGGTCGACGTCTGTTCCGCATCCGGCCGGGCGCTGCGCCCGAGCTCATCGATGCAGACGCAGGTCAGGTCACCAGTCTCGCAGCCGCGCCGGATGGCAGCATCGTGTTCTCTCGCGAAGGAGAATTGCTGCGCTGGCACGACGGTGTCGTCACAACCATGAAGTTGCCAGCCGAACTCGTGAATGGTCATGTCATCAACCTGGTCGAAACAGACACGGCTCTCATCGTTTCCTTCCACGAGAGAGGTGCCTACCAGCTTTCCGGTGGACGATGGACCCGCATCTCTCCAGCTTCTGCGAACCAGGAGGAAGTAATTGTTGCCGTCGATGCGGCACGCGCAGTCTGGATGTTCCACGCGCCCAGCGAATTGATCGTTCGTGTCGAGGGAGGCCGGACGACAGAATTTCGATCGCCCGTGGGTCCAGTCCGTTCGAGTTTGGCGGATCGCGATGGCATCGTAATCCTCGGGCCCGCCGGCCTTGCGAGATTCGACGGACGCAAATTCCTGTCTATTCCAATTTCGCGAGCGCCCTGGCTGGCGAATGGGTACGGCATTGCGCAGTCGGCCGATGGTGGCGTCTGGATAGGCACTCGCCCCGGGATCATCCGCATCGAAAAAGCCGGCCTGCTGAAAGCGTTTGCGGATCCTGCCGCGCGCCTGGATTTGCAGCTCTTCGACGCCGGCGACGGTTTCACGGGTGGAGTCACCAACGACATGTTCAATGGCAAGATGATTGCCGGCCCCGACGGCCGAATCTGGTTTTTCATGAACACCGGCACGGGCTGGATCGATCCGGCGCGCCTTTACCGCAATCCGCAGCCGCCGCCCGTCGTCATCACCTCCATCGCGGCGAACGGGCGGCACTACGACATGCCGCAAAGTCTGGCGCTGCCGGCGGGTGTCTCGCAGCTCGAGATCGACTACACGGCGCTCAGCCTCGCGATCCCGGAACGCGTACGTTTCCGCTACCGACTCACGGGCGTGGATGAGGATTGGGTGGATGCCGGGAGCCGCCGGCAGGCGTTCTACACCAACGTGCCACCGGGCGAGCGCCGCTTCCAGGTGATTGCGGCGAACAATGACGGTGTGTGGAATGAGGATGGCACGGCGTTCAGCTTCACGATCGCACCAACTTTCGTTCAGTCGATCTGGTTCAAACTACTGGTCGTGCTGGCCGCCGCCGGCCTTGTTTGGGCGGCATACCGGCTGCGTTTGCGACAGGAGACGGCGCGTTTGCAGCGGCGCTTCGAAATCCGGATCGCCGAGCGCGAACGCATCGCGCGCGAGCTGCACGACACCTTGTTGCAGAGCGTGCAGGGCCTGATCCTGCGCTTCCACTCCATCCTGAGTCGCGTGCCCGCCGACAGCGATCTGCTGGCGCCGATGCACGAGGCGATTGGCCGCGCCGACACGGTCGTCGCCGAGGGGCGCGACCGCGTGCGCGAGCTGCGCACGACGATGAAAGTCGACCTTGCCCAGTCGATCGTCAACACGGCGCGGGAAATCATCCAGGGCGAGTCGCCGCGGTTCGCCATGATCGTGGAAGGCACGCCGCGTGTAATGCATGCACTCGTGAACGATGAAGTGCTCGGCGTCGCCGCGGAAGCGATCCGCAATGCGGCTCAGCACTCGAAAGCCCAAACCTTGCAGGCCATCCTCATTTATGGCACTCACGAGCTGCAGATGAGAATCCGCGATGACGGCGCGGGAATCGCGCAAACCATTCTGAATGGCGAGAAAGGCGGTCACTACGGACTCATCGGAATGCGCGAGCGGGCGAAGCGTATCGGCGGGCGCCTCGAAGTAACCCGGCGCGAACATGCCGGGACCGAGATCGCGCTGACGATCCCGGGCGGCGCCGCTTACCGAAACCAGCCGACCTGGTTCATGAAGAGGCTGCGATCGGATCGTACCGATGCATAACGGGGACGAACTGACAGGATGTCGCAATAGTTCGGCACGGCAAGGCTGTCTACGCTCCCGCCATGAACTACCTGGTGGCCGGACTCAGCAGTGCACTCATGACTGGAGCGGCCTGGAGCGCCGACACGGATGCGGTTACGCCCGGGAGATCGCTACTGGGATGGCGTTCCACTTCGACCGCCAACGCCTACGTGCAAGGCTACATCACCCCGACCAGTCGAGAATTGTGGATAGTCGCCACCTTTTCTGAAGCGCAGGTCTCCCGGCTACGGATCGGCGATGCCGTCGAAATCCTGGTCGATGCCGTGCCGGGAAGCAGACTCAAGGGCCGCGTCGTCAGCCAGATCACTGACGACACCAGTGAGAGTACGGCGCCCGAGAATCGCTGCATGCCGGTGAAGATAGCCCTTGATGCCGATCGATCCGTACTCGACGTCCTCCAGCCCGGAATGACTGCCGTGGTGGTTTCGACCCACGTGGGCGAGCCTCATCGCGATCGTCAGATCGATTCGAATTCCCTGCGGTGCCGTTGATCGCTCGCGAGCCGCGTTTGCCTCAGGATTTTTTGGGTGCCACACGTCGCCAGTAATCATTGAACTCGATGCTGTCGAAGAATGCGAACGCCTCGGTGATCCGGCCATCGTCCATCTTGAGGAACCAGGAATACGTGTTCTCGTAGGGCTTGCCGTCGAGTGCGGTGCCGCGCGCATCGAAGAAGACGATGACGGTGTTCCCGTCGGCATAGATGTTCCTGATCGCGGGTTTCAATCCGCCGCGCATGCGCGCGTTGAAGGGGCGGATCACTTCGCTCATGAACGCCTCACGACTCGGATAAGTCTTCGACACAACGGAACGTCCGACGATCGTCCAGGTCGCGTCGTCCGCCAGCAATTCGAACGGGCCGCCGGTGCCCCCGCCCCATGCGTCGAAACTGCTCACAATCGCCGCCTTGTTTCGCGCTTCGACACTGTCTGCGGCATCGGCCATGGCATAACTTCCCGAAAGTGAGATCAACCCCAGCAACAATGAATTCAAGATAGTCCGACGCATGGGCGCGCCCTCCTGGTTAGATGGTGTTTTCCCACGCCTGCAGCTGATGCGTGCGAAGCATGTCTTCGATTTTCTTCGGCATCACGTTGCGGAATTTGCCGCTGTCCGATGGAACCACTTCGATCATGCGATCGATCATCTCCTGGGGATCCATCTTGCCCTCAGGCGTCGCGAAGAAATCGTCGAACCCCTTGCGCAGGTCGGCGCGCCTGGTGATGTTCTTTTTGTCATCGAGCCAGCGCATCGGATTGTCGGCCATCGTCTCGTTGTAGCCGGTGTAGTAGGCGCCCGGATTGATGGTCTGGATCTTGATGCCGTACGCGGCGAGTTCCTGCTGAAGGGCTTCCGCGATCGATTCCAGCGCGTGTTTGGTCGACACGTACGTGCCCCAGTTGGCGGGCGTGAAGAGGCCGCCCATCGACGAGGTGAATACAACCTTGCCTTTCTTGCCCTGGTCGATCCAGCGGCGCGCCACGCCTTGCGTCAGCGTGAGCGGCAGGAAGACGTTCACTTCGAAATTCTTGCGCACGAGCTCAACCGGAATCTCCCACACCGGCCCGGCTTCGCCCATGCCGGCGTTGTTCCACAGGACGTCGAAATCCCAGGACTGCGCCTGCGCGATGTCGAAGTGATCGGTCAGATCGAGACGCTCGACGCGAAAATTCCTGAGGCCAAGTCTCGCGACTTCTTCGCGCAGCGGCGTGACCTGCGATGAGACCTGTGTAGTGGCGATGATCTTGTGTCCGTTCTTGGCCATGCCGATGGCCGCACCCTTGCCGAAGCCGGATCCCGCCCCGGTGATGAGAATCGTCTTGCTCATGATGATTTCCTGGCTGAGTTGCTGAGTGAAGGTGGATCAATCTGACGTGGCTGGAAACGCGGCGAGCCCTGCCCGGGCAATCTCGGTGTCTTGAGCGATCGTGCCGCCGGACACTCCGACTGCGCCGACGCAGATGCCGCCGGGCAGCTTCAGCGCGATGCCGCCGCCGTAGGGGGCGAGTCCTCCGTTGGTGAACTCGAGGCCGGGAGCCGGAGCACCTGGCTTGCAGTACTCCCACACATCTTCGCTATTGCATTGGAACAGGGCGGCGGTGATTGCCTTGCGTGTGGCAATGTCGATCGATCCGAGCACGGCACCGTCCATGCGATGGAACGCCTTCAAGTGTGTGCCCGCATCGACCACGGCGATGATGACGGAGAGGCCGAGTTCATGCGCCCGGATTTCGGCGCCCTCGACGACCATTTGAGCTTGATGAGCGAGAATATGCATCTGCGCATTTCCATGAGTAGGTGTAGATAGACGCTAATGGCGGCGCTTCCGCCTGTACATTCCATGTTGTTGTAATGAGCCCTGCTGCTCGCACGACTTGCAGGAACCTCTAATAGGCGGCGCGATCGCGACGCATTACCCTGGCGCACGCGCTCCAGACGGCGCGCATGAGCGAGGCGCGTCGTCGACATGTCGGGCGAACATCACGGAATCGATCTGCTTCCCGTCATCACGCTGCTTTGTGTTGCCGTGATAGCGGCGCCCTTGTTCAAACGTCTGGGGCTTGGATCCGTGCTCGGTTATCTCGCCGGTGGGCTTCTCATCGGTCCTTTCGGGATCGGCGTGTTCACGCAGCCGGAGTTCATGCTGAAAATCGCCGAGCTCGGCGTCGTCATGTTCCTGTTCATCATCGGACTGGAAATACGCCCTTCGAGGTTATGGGGATTGCGGCGGCAGATCTTCGGTGTCGGCCTCCTGCAGGTCGTCGCATGCGCGCTGCTGCTGACCGGAGTCGGTGTCGCAAACGGCGTTTCGTTTGCACCGTCGTTTGTCGCAGGTGCCGGCTTTGTGCTCACGTCCACGGCGACCGTGATGCAGCTGCTCGATGATCGTCGTGAGCTCGCCTCGCCGGCCGGTCAGCGCATCATGTCGATCCTGTTGCTCGAAGACCTGATGATCGTGCCGCTGCTGGCAATGGTCTCGTTTCTTGCGCCGCCTGAGCCTGGCAGTTCGCCCGGCAACCCGAGTATCAACTGGACCGATGTTGGCATCGGAGTCGGCTCCATCATCGCGTTGCTTCTGGCGGGACGCTTCTTGCTCAATCCGCTCTTCGGAGTATTGGCGGCGGCCCGCTCGCGTGAAGTCATGACCGCGGCGGCCTTGTTGGTCGTGCTGGGTTCGGCGTCGGCCATGCAATCCGGTGGATTGTCCATGGCCATGGGCGCCTTCCTCGCCGGCGTGTTGTTGTCCGAATCGAGTTATCGGCATCAGCTCGAGGTCGATGTCGAGCCTTTTCGCGGGATTCTGCTCGGGCTGTTTTTCACCGCCGTCGGAATGTCGCTCGATCTCGAGGTGGTGGCCGGCGCGTGGTGCACGATCCTTCTTTACGTACTCATATATATGCTGATCAAAGGCGTTGCGGTTTATGGCATCGCGCGCCTGTTCAGGTCATGTCACCGGGACGCGGTCGATAGGGCAGTTGTCATGGCGCAAGGGGGCGAGTTCGCCTTCGTGTTGTACGCGGCGGCGGCAAACGCCCGAATCTTCGATGCGCATCAGAATGCGGTGTTGACCGCGATCGTCATCCTGTCGATGGTTCTTACGCCGCTGGCGATCGCGGGGCTCGGCTTCCTGCGCCGTCACGCTTCCAGGTCTGCGGAGAGTCGAGACCGCCCCGAGGGGCTGACCGGTAGCGGCCTGGTCATAGGGTTCGGCCGGGTAGGGCAGATCGCCAGCCAGTTCCTCTGGGCTCGCAACTACGACGTCTCGATCATCGACACCGACGTGGAGATGATCGACCAGGCGAGGAAATTCGATTTCGACGTGTACTACGGCGATGGCACGCGGCTCGACATCCTGCGCGCCGCCGGTGTTGCCGAGGCACGGGTCGTATTGGTTTGTGTCGAGAAGGCCGAGGATGCGACCCGCATCGTGCAATTGCTCAAGATCGAGCATCCCCGCCTGCCGGTCATCGCACGCGCGACGGATCGGCGGCACAGCATCGCGCTCATGAAGGCGGGGGCGGACCTGCAGGTGCGTGAGACGTTCGAATCTGCCCTGGTGCTGGGTGCCGCGGCGCTCGAGAAGTTAGGGGAGTCGGAGGCGCAGATTGCAGAGACCTGCGCGTTTATCCGCGATCGCGATCAGCGGCGTTTCCAGCTCGAACTGGCCGGTGGCGTCGATGCCGGCAGGGCATTGTTCCACGGCGACCGGTCGAGTGATGCGGATTCCAGGGCGTGACTGATCGGGGCGTCACAGCGTCTACCGGCGAAACGGTACATAGGCCAGGCCCAGATGGAACCCGACATCGGGCGTGTTGTTCACGTTCTGCAGATTCTCGGTGAACGCAACGGTGTACACGAAGTTGTCGTGACGATGGCGCAGGCCGAGACTGTATTGGTATTTGTTCGCGAGTAGTTCGTCGAGGTCCGTTTGCCGGCGGGAATACACGCTTTCGCTGTAGTAGCCCTGCACACTGATATTGGTGTATCCGGTGAGGCGAAATTCATAGCCGAGCACGATCGTCGGAATGATCTGCCTGTCTTGAGCTGCCGGTGCGCGTACGCCCGCGTAGTACACCGCGGACGCCGATGCGTGAAACGCATTGCGCCGGCCGAGCCACTGTAGCGACGTCTGGAGACCGTGATCGACGCGGCCGGTCGAAAGAAGTGGCCGGCGTCCCTGCAGCGGAATTTTCGTCGCACCCTCCAGCGTGAGGTGCCAGCGAGGCGAAAGGGCAAAGCCGGCGTACCGGACTCCAACAACAGGATCCATCAATCCACCATCCGTAGACAGATTGCCCAGCATCGTTACCTGCGCGCCCTTGAGGTCGTAGATGACATTCATGTCATTGCGGGCGACGGCAGGCCGCCCGAACGTACTGAAGCCAAAAGTCTCGTGAAAACTTTCGATGGTGCTATCCATGAATCCGCCCTGGAAAGACAGCACGCTGAACGTCGTGTAGGCCGCCCAATCGGGCGCGAACTTGTAGTGGACGGTGAAGTCGGCGACTGCCTGTTCGAGGTCGAGCAAGTAGTTTTCCCCGGGCAGCGCGCGGATCTCCGCAAGTTCATCCACGCCTATCGTGCGGCGCCCCGTACCTTCGAGGCCTTCCAGGTAGTGTTCGACCGCAGGGCTCAACGCCCAGGTGTTCTGATAGGCGAGCTCCGCCTCGAAAGCCCAGCTGCCGGGTTCGATCGACACCGCGTGCGCCGGCCGCATGTCGAGACGGACGAAGCCGAACGGCGTGAGGTCGCGCGCGCGCAGCAGTCCGAAGTACATTCCTTCCTGCGCGCAAGCCGGCACGGCCGTGAGCGCGAGAACAAACATCATCGAGTTGGCTGCAATCGACGGATGGATTTTCGGGCGCACCTTCATGGCCTCTCGAGATTTTTCAAGAAAGGCCGGCAACCGAAGTTGCCGGCCAGGGGAAGCGTGCCGCCGGCCCAGGGAGGAGGGTGTCGACAGCACGCGGGGCAGTCGTCCTTCCGTTGATCGAAAAATGATCTGCGTCGAGACCGGTGACAAGTACAAGTTCCTGCTAGTCGCAGGGCCAACAGATCGACGAGATGGCTTTCACGGCGTCGGCCATGCGAACCAGGTCGGCAATCGACCGTGCGCGCATCTTTCTCACCACGCGGCCGCGATGAGCCTGCACCGTGAACTCGGTGATCGAAAGCCGATCCGCGATCTGCTTGTTCAACATGCCGCTGCTCACCAGCGCAAACACCTGGCGTTCGCGCTGCGTGAGTCGTTCGAACCTGTTGCGCAGCTCGTCGCGTAATTTGATCTGTGCGCGCGTAAACAGCGCCTTTTGCAGGGCGTTTCGCAGGGCATGTACCAGCCGCGCGGCTTCGCACGGCAACGTCAGGAAATCGATGGCACCGGCCTGGATTGCACGGACGCAGGTAGGAATGCAGCGCTCGTGGGTGAGAAACACAATGGCTGCACCCGCGCGTGTGAGCCGGTCCTGAATGTCGAGGCCGTTGGCATCGGGAAGACTGACATCCAGGATCACGCACATGGGATCCACGCTCGCGACTCGTGCCAGCAGTTCGCGCGCCGAGTCACAGGCAATTGCGCACAGGCCGGCAGTGTTTACAGTTGTCTCGATCCAGGCGCGGGCGAAGCGGTCGCTATTGGCGATGAGCACAACCGGCGCTGCCGCTGTTTGGCAAGACGGACAAACGTTGGGTGATGAGGAATCCATCGGTACAGCCGTTGCAACGGTGCCCGCATGATGGTTCCTCTCATGTGGAAGTCAGGAGCCCGGACACGGTGACTGCGGCCTCCCCCGATCAGGTGATGCAGGCCGGAAATCTCCGCGGGTAAGTTGCGCAGGCGGACTTCGCAACAACGCTCACAGGAGTGGATCAGATGCCCAGCGAACTACTGCCGTGGATCTTTGGCAACGCACTCGTCATTGGAACGATCTACGTGCTCGCCCAACGACGTTTGAATTTCGTGAAGTCCTGCTTTCGGCAACTCGAGGATTACGCCGACACGATACTGCAGCACTTTCAGGGAACCGTGCTGAACGTGCAGGGAATCTTGAACGACCTCGATCGGGAGGATCGGGTTCGCCAGCGAATCGAACACGCACTCGAGAATGCCGACAAACGTCTCCGGCAGATCCGCGAGCAGATGCAGCCGCTGTGCTCCGAGCAGCAGCAGGACCGGATTCAGTAGTCGACCTACAGCTGCAGGATCCCGCGTTCGATCGCGATGGCGATCGCATGCGAGCGATCGCTGACGTTCAACTTGGAAAATACGCTTTTCAGATGCGTCTTCACCGTCTCGTCGGAGATACCGAGCTCATTGGCGATCTCCTTGTTGCTCAAACCCGCGGCAATGTGCCGCAGAATTTCGACTTCCCGCGGGCTTAAGTCCTCGGTTCCCATGTGTTCGGCGAGCGCGACCGCGACTTCCGCGGGCACATAGCGGCGGCCATCGTTGGCAGCGCGAATCGCACCTACCATGTCGGTGCGCAGCGAGCTCTTCAGGAGATACCCGAGGGCGCCGGCTTTGAGCGCCCGGTTGGCGAGTACATCGCCTTTGTAAGTCGTGAGCACGACGACACGAGCATCCGGGAATTCCGCGCGAATCCGATGCAAGGCGTCCAGGCCGTTCATCTCCGGCATGTTCAGATCGAGAAGGGTGACATCGGGACGCAGGCGACGGAATTTCTCCAGAGCTTCCCGACCGTCGTTTGCTTCGCCTGCGAACTCCATGTCCGGCTGCGCGCGTAATGCCGAGGCGATCCCATCGCGCATCATCGGATGATCGTCGACAACCAAGACTCGAATGCCAGCCATGCGTCGAGGCTAGCAAACACAAATTTCGATTGCACGCGAAGGCCGATGGATTTCCGGTTTACGCTGCTGCCTGAGATTGGTGAGGACGATCGCGGGCGGATTTCAGGGCGCGCGCCCACCAGATCAGGTCATCGAACATGGCTGCGCGGGAGTTGTTCAGAAAGTCGAAGTCGGAGAGAGCTTTTTCGCCGCGCAACACGCCGAGGAATGGCTCGAGGCCTACGTTTACCTCGTACTTGATCGGCGCCATCTGGAGCTCGGCGACGATCTGGCGAAGCTGCTCGATGGCTCGTGCGGCCCCGACGCCACCGTATCCCACGAACGCGAACGGTTTGCGCCGCCATTCGACAAACGCGCTGTCGAGCGCATTCTTCAAAACCGCGGTCGGTCCGTGGTTGTACTCGGCGACGGTGGCGATGAATCCGTCACAGCCGCCGATCTTCCTTCGCCACGCCTCAGCGGCCGGATGCGAGTAGACACCATTCGTGAACGACGGACTCACCGGCTCCGCGAAGAAGGGGAGATCTTGATCTCTCAGATCCAGAACTTCCAGCTCGATGTCCATGCGAGTGATGGCACCCTCGCGTACCCAGTTCGCCGCGGTGTCGGCAAATCGGTTCGGGCGCGTGCTGCCAATGATCAAACCGATCTTCATCATGATCTCCCGGTGATGCTCTTTTCTGGAACCTAAGGCACGCGCCGTATTGAAGGCTATTGCAGGAACCTGCTGGTTGAGTTGGGCGCGAGCTGCAAACAGAGTGCGCAGAAAATGAGTCGTTCGATTCTCTTTCTCTCGCTACTTGGCACGTGGCTGTCACAGATCACGATTCCGTGCCGCGCAGATTCCAGTTTTTCCAAGCCGTGGTCTTCTTTTGCGGTTGCCGCGATGACTCTGGACGACGCGGAATCGAAAGTTGCGTTGCTGGAGGCCAGAACAACTCTTGGCGCGACGATGGCGATCGGCGGCGCGCTTGCCCTGGTGGAAGCAAACGATCGATTTCAGGAGGCCCAGTTACGCCTGCATGCAACCATTGCTGTGGATCCACAGGAATGGACGCTCGAAAGCCGGAACCTCATTTCACTTGGCACCCAATCGCCGGCTCGCTACCGCTCCCGACTTCGCGTAGTCACTCCCGATCTCTCCGCCAAGATGAAGCTGAGTATCCGCGCCTTCGATGAGTTGTATGTCGATCTCGAGCACTTTCAGATAATTCGCAACAACGTGGCTGCGGGCTTCGGGCTCGAGCTCGGGCGCCGAAGCACGGTGGAGTTCTACCATGTGTGGTCTGGTGAGAGCACCGGCGATTCCTCTAACTATGTGCTCGCCATTTTCACGCTGCGCACGACCCGGTAGAAGCGCAAGCGACCTTCAGCCTGGAAGGGAGCGCGCCCGAAAATCCTGCGGCGAAATGCCAAACGCGTGCTTGAACGAGCGGCTCAGATGTGAGGCGTCGCTGAATCGACGTTGCCTATGCGGAGGACGTGTCCGAGTCGCGTCGGAGGGCGGAACTTTCGTGAGTGTCCGGAATGAACCGTCACCCATCAATCCGAATGAGCAGTTCAGCCCGTAAAGATCCTGAGCAAGTGCCTGCCGTACTTACCCGACTCCGTCCCGCTCATCACCACGACGGTGTAAACGAAAACCAACCCGCCCAAGGACAGCGCCGTCCACGCCGGCCATTTCAGGTTGCGGGGCAGAGAGATGTGCTTGTGTTTGTTGCGGATGAAAAACTCCGCCACCAGCATGTTCGGCACGAAGAACAGGTACAGGATGGCGTAGTCGAACATGCCGGGGGCCAGATCGGAATCGCTGACGCCGATGCCGCCGGTCAGATCGATCCAGGCGCGAATCTCCAGATCGAAAATCCATGAACCGAGCACCATTGCGAACAGGCGGATCGCCCACGCGCGATGTTGGTCGATGCGCCGGGCGCGCGCGTGCCAGTAGGCCATCACCGCGCTCAGCATCATGATCGCGCCCCAGATGCCGAACGCGATGGACGCGGACCGGTTGAACGCGCCGTGGGTGAGGATGTACGACATGCCGCCGACGCCCGCAAGAAAGCCGGCGCTCACGTACACACGGCCGGTCCAGCGGTGCACGGCGCGGTGGCGGACACGAATGCGCGCCGAGAAAAGGATGGGCCACGCCAGCACCAGGATGGTCCCCATCAGGAAGTGCGCGCCGATGCCAATGTTGGCGATCCAGTCCGCGGCGCTTCGCATCGGCAGGCCGGATATCAGGTCCCGCCACTGGTCGAAATTCTTGAAGGTCGCGCCGGTCCCGCGCAGCACAACATAAGTGCCGAAAATTGCCAGGCCGGCGAAGGCGGTGAAATAGAACATCCGGCCCGTCCAGCGGAACAGGCGATCTTCGGGGATTGCGTTCATGGTGTTGCGTTCTCCATCGCCAGCTTTCCGCAGCCGCGCACGGGAATCTGGAGGAAAGACGCAGGCAAACCTCAGGGTTTGTGAGGAAAAGCTCAGGGGACGTTTGTCCGGCCGCGGCGACCATGTACATATACTTGCAACCTCATGCCGCAGCCCGGACCGGAACGCCTTGCCTTCGACGACGTGGTCATCGACTTCGTCGCCCACCGGCTGACGCGCGGCGGCGTCGAACAGCTGCTGGAACCCAAGGCCTTCGCGGTGCTCGCGCTGCTGGTGGGCGCGCCCGGCAAGGTGTTCACGCGCGAAGAAATTCTCGACGCGATCTGGGGCCACCAGCACGTCACGCCCAGCGTGCTGAACCGGATCATGAGCCTGCTGCGGCAGGCGCTAGGTGAGGACGCGCAGAATCCCCGCGTCCTGCATACGGTGCACGGTGTGGGCTACCGCTTCGAGCTGCCCACGACCGCAGCCGTGGCGAGTCCGCCGCCATCGCCGCCGATGCCGCGCTGGCTCTGGCCCGCTGTCATCGTCGCGGCCGTGCTGTTGTCGATTGCGGGTGCTATCTGGCTGCGCAGCCATGCAGGCGCACCGACCTCCATGCCGGTCGGCGCGGCTGCCAGCCGGACACTCCCATCATTGGCGGTGTTGCCATTCGTCGATCTTTCACAGGCGCACGACCAGGAATATCTGGCCGACGGCCTGGCGGAAGAAATCCTCAACCAGTTGGCGCAGGTTCCCGCGCTGCGGGTGGTGGGCCGCTCCTCCAGCTTCTCTTTCAGGGGAAAGAACGAGGACCTGCGTCTCATCGGCAAGCAGTTAGGCGTGGCTCACCTGCTGGAAGGCAGCGTGCGCAAGGCAGGGTCGGCGACCAAGTTGTCGATGAGCAGCAGCGGCGCCCGCTCGCGCCCGATTCTGAGTTTGTGGAACTGGAAGTCCGGATGAAGTGCGAGCGCCATGAGAATCGGGAGCTTTCAGACAAGCGCTGAAGAAAAAAGCACCCGCCAACTTCCCTGTCGACGGGTGCTCTTGATCGACCTGCTGACCGGAGTCCGTTTGAAGTAGTGCGACGAGGCTCCGATGTCTTTCTTCTGAATAAGGCCGGCCGGCCAGGCTCATGCCCCGTGATGTCGGCACGTAATCTCTCGCCGGTTATCGTATTTAACTAGTTAGATTCAATCGTACCCGGAATTCACGGCAGTGCGCGTGATGTGGCGATACGATAACAGCGGCGTCGCCGGTTCCCAACTGAATACGTATGCGGCCGGAAGAAAACGGCTACGCAATATTCACGTGACTCGTCACATCAAACTACTCATCCTGAACGTTATTGAGCGTTGCGTGAGTGCATTTGGCAGAAAAAAAGCCCCGCTGACAGAGGGGGCTCCAACGGCGGGGCTTTGCGAACCCTGCTTCGTAGCCGAAAGGTTCGTTGGACACAGCCTATGCGCGCCGCGCTCGTGGCAACAACGGGCCGCATACGTATTCGACAGCCGAATACGTATGTCCCGAGGTATCGTCGGCGCGTCGAAAGTTTATTTTCACTTCATGCATGAGTTTCGCATTCGAAGAACTTCCGCAATCGCCGCAGTCACCGTCGTACGCCTGCGATGCAAATGCCTGGTGGCTTGGCGCGACCGTCCAGCAAGTGCACTTGCGAAGTTTTCTCGACGCCGCTGGCGATGGAATCGGGGTTCTCCCAAGGACCGTTGCCCGGCTCGACTACATTTCGAGCCTTGGTGTCGATGCGGCGTGGATCTCGCCGTTCTTCAGATCTCCCATGGCGGATTTCGGCTATGACATCGCCGATTTCAGGCTGTCGATTCGATTTGTGGATCTCTCGTGGATTTCGATCGCCTGGTCCCGCGGACGGATGGTTTATTCGAAGGCGGACTGGTGCGTCTCGGCCGATGCGCGCGACAAGGACTCGGTGGCTTTCTTCGAATTCGATGATCGTTAGAAAACTTCACTGCAAAACGCGGCTTGATCATGAGGGTGCCGTATCGGGTGGGGAGTGCGCACCGCGCATTACAGTTCATGGGTGTTAGGCCGACATCGATCGACATTGCAATTCTGGCCGGTGTCAGCCAGCCGACGGTTTCGCGCGCACTCAGCGGCCACCCGGAGGTCAACGAACTCACTCGCAAGCGAATCGAGAAGATCGCGCGCGATCTCAATTATCGAATTGACAAGAACGCTTCCAACTTGCGTTTGCAGCTGACCAACACAATTGCGGTACTTTTCTTCCAGGATCCAGCCGCCGACAATCCGCAGATCAACCCGCTTTTTCTGGCGATGCTGGAGTCGATTACTAAGGCTTCCGCCAGCGAGGGTTACGACCTGCTGATCTCCTTCCAGCAGTTTCCCGAAGACTCAACTCAGGACTTCGAATGCACTCGCAAGGCAGATGGAGTGATCCTGCTCGGTTATGGCGACTACGGAAACTACCAACCTCGATTGAGGAAATTGGTCGAGGCAGGAGCGAACTTTGTTCGCTGGGGCCCGATTCTGGAGAATGAACCCGTGATCTCCATCGGCTCGGACAATCTTCAGGGAGGTTACGAAGTCACCCGCCACCTGCTGGCGCGGGGGCGGCGGCGCATGGCCTTCCTCGGACACGTTACCCATCATTATCCGGAATATTTCGATCGCTATCGTGGGTACGAGCGCGCGCTGACGGAGGCTCGCCTGCCGGCGCTATCTGCTCTGCAAGTCGACGCGATTGCGACCGAAGAGGCAGGCTTCCTGGCTGCCAAATCGCTGATGAAAAGACGAATCGAGTTCGATGCCATCGTCGCCGCGAGCGATCTCATTGCGATCGGCGCACTGCGGGCGATCCAGGCCAGCGGACTTGACGTACCTCGCGATGTGTCGATCGTCGGATTCGACGACATGCCGGCGGCGCGCCTTACAAATCCGCCGCTGACCACGGTACTTCAAGACACGCGTCGTGGAGGCGAACTTCTCGTCGAGACGCTGCTTGGCAAGATTCTGGGAAAACCTGTAGTTAGTTCCGTTGTTCCTACACGCGTAGTGGTGCGAAAATCGGGTTAGGCAGGTTGAGAGATCGTTGTTCCACCATCAACGATCGCCATCGCGCCGCAATCGATCGGCCGACAACGCGGCTGGCGTGAATCGCACCTCGGCGATCGCGCCCTTGAACCACGACACGCGATTCTGCCGCACGCCGATGGAACTGCGTCCCGTCGTCATCGGCGTGAACTCCACGTCACCCGCGAGCTCGAGCTCACCGTTCACGTAGTGGGACATCTTCGATCCGTCGTAGACCAGCGCGACCCAGAACCAGCGATCTGTCGGATGCAGCTTCGTCCGGTCGAGCAAGGTGAGTTTGTGCTCGGCATCCTGAAACAGGAATGTATCGAGCGACCATAATCCGTCGCGCACCCGGGTCTCCATCAGCACGCGATGTTTCAGATCGTCCTCGAGATGCAGGAAGCGCTGCTCTTCGCTCCCGGAGCCGTCGGGTTTGAAGCGAACTTCGATCGTGAACGCCCGCCAGCCGGCGACGGGAATGGCGGGGACGAAGACGGCGTCACCTTTGCCGTCAAAAACAATGGCGGCATCGGTGCCAGCGCCGCCAACGGTGGGGGTGCCGACCACTTCAGTGGCATGACCGCCCACTCGAGTGACATCCCGCAGCAGCCACACCGTGGATTTGCCATCATCCGCGAGCATCGCGGCGCACGAAGCCAGAAAGACCGATAGCGTCGCAGCCGATAGAACGCTGCTCATACGTGCTGGAGAATACCTGCGCATCGTTCATCGGTTCCCGTGCGTCAAAAGCGAGGAGGGATGTTAACGTCCCGGACCTGAAGATGGCGCGAAACCGCACAACAATCCGTCGAGAACCTATGTCAGATGAGATGAACGCAGAATTTATCGCCGGCCTCGTATCGATCGTCGGACGTGCCCAGGTATTGACGGGCGCCAAGCAGACGCAGAGTTATCGCACGGGCTTTCGCTGTGGTGAAGGGCAGGCGCTTGCGGTAGTCCGGCCGCGCTCACTCGTCGAGCAGTGGCGGATTCTCAAAGCCTGCGTGACCGCGAACAAAGTCGTTCTCATGCAAGCTGCCAATACGGGGCTGACTGGCGGATCGACGCCTTCGGATCGCAATGACTATCGCGACGTGGTGATCGTCAACACGATGCACATCACCAAGTTGTTTGTGATTCGTGAGGGTCAGCAGGCTATTTGCCTGCCGGGCACCACGCTCTATCAGCTGGAAGACGCACTCAAGCCGTTTCGCAGGGAGCCACATTCCGTCATCGGCTCATCCTGCATCGGCGCATCGGTGATCGGCGGTATCTGCAACAACTCCGGCGGCGCACTGGTCCGGCGCGGGCCTGCGTATACGCAGATGGCGTTATTCGCGCGGCTGCATGAAGACGGCCGACTGGAGCTCGTCAATCATCTCGGTGTGACTCTGGGTCAGGATCCCGAGCAGATACTCGACCGCCTGGAGCAGGGAAAATTCGGCGAAGCCGACGTCGAAGACGATCCGTCCCGATGGGGCTCGGACCGCGACTACGCCCGGCGCGTGCGGGAGGTGGATTCCGATCACCCGGCGCGTTTCAACGCGGACAGCCGGCGTCTGTACGAAGCCTCGGGCTGCGCGGGCAAGATGATGGTCTTTGCCGTGCGGGTGGATACGTTTCCGACGGACGATGAGACTCGGGTTTTCTACATCGGCACATCCGATCCGGCGGAGCTGACTGCACTGCGCCGGCACATCCTCTCTCGCTTCGACAACCTTCCGCTGGCCGGCGAGTACCTCCACCGGCAGATGTTCGACATCGCGGAGCTCTACGGCAAAGACGCGTTCCTCAGCATTCAACACTTCGGCACGAAGCGGCTGCCGGCTTTCTTTGAACTCAAGCGCAAGTTCGACGCGCTGGTCTCACGCCTCGGGTTGCGCATCCGCGCGCCCAGCGACCGGTTGCTTCAGCTGCTGAGCCGTCTGTTTCCAGGCCACCTGCCGGCACGGCTGAATGATTTCCGCGACCGGTTCGAGCATCACCTGATCCTGAAGATGGCGGGCCCCGGCATTGCGGAAGCGGCCAGCCATCTCAACTCCATTTTTCCGTCCGCAACCGGAAGTTTCTTCGAGTGCACGGCAGCGGAGGCTAACAAGGCGCTGTTGCATCGCTTCGTCGCCGCGGGTGCTGCCATTCGCTACAGAGCGATTCACGCGAAGGAGGTCGAGGACATCGTGGCGCTCGACGTCGCGCTCAAACAGAACGATCGAGACTGGTTCGAAGTGCTGCCAGAAGACGTCCGCGCGCAGCTACACGTGGCGCTCTACTACGGACATTTCTTCTGCCATGTCTTTCACCAGGACTACATCGTGCGCAAGGGCGTGGACACGACGGCTCTCGAGCACCGGCTGTGGAAATTGCTCGACGCGCGCGGGGCAGAGTATCCCGCCGAACACAATGTCGGTCATTTGTACGTCGCCAAGCCGGCTCTGGCGGAGTTTTACCGCGGCCTGGATCCGTGCAACTGCTTCAATCCGGGCATCGGTCACACGCCCGCGAGTCCTCACTGGAAAAGCGGCGTCTAGTCATAAGTCGAAGCGGACGCCCATCGTGATCATGCGCGCCCTGGCAGTGCGCGGGACCCGTTCGCTGCTATTATAATACTCATACAACTTGCGAAAGCGTTGCGGCGCCGTTTCGCGTTCGGCGGTATGGGGGAAGGATGGGCGAGCGGCTGGCGGAGAAGACGTGTTTCGTGACGGCGGCCGGGCAGGGCATCGGCCGCGCCATCGTTGCCGCGTTCCTCGCGGAAGGCGCAAGTGTCATCGCGACCGATCTGAATGAGGCGGGGCTGCAATCGATGCCGCCACACGTGCGGCTACGGTTCGCGACCCTGGATGCCGCGGATTGCGCCGCCGCGGCCGACGCGGCAATCCTTTTTCGCGACGTCGACGTGCTGGTGAACTGCGCCGGCTACGTGGCAACGGGAACCGTTCTCGACGACGGTTACGCGGCGCTCGAGAAAAGCCTCAGGATCAATGTACTTTCGATGGCTGCGACCATCGCGGCATTCCTGCCGCCGATGGTCGAACGCAAGCGCGGAGCCATCGTGAACATCGCTTCCGTGGTCTCTTCAGTGATGGCCGCCCCGAACCGGTTTGCGTATGCGACGAGCAAGGCCGCGGTGATCGGCCTCACGATGGCGGTGGCGCGCGACTTCATCCGCGACGGCGTGCGTTGCAATGCCATCAGCCCGGGGACCACCGATACACCTTCTCTACGTGGCCGCGCTGAAGCGGGCAGCGACGCACACGCGGCGCTGCGGGCGCTCGTCGAGAGGCAGCCGATGGGCAGGTTAGGCAGGCCCGAAGAAATTGCCGCGGTTGCCGTGATGCTCGCATCCGATGAGGCAGGTTTCCTGACCGGCGCAAACGTGATCATCGACGGCGGAATGAGCCTCTGATGACGCGCGTTTATTCCGCGACGGCACCCGCGCTGAGCGAGCTGCGACGCAAGACGGATCTTCGCGGGATCGGAGAAGTTCGCCTCGTTGCGCTCGAGGATGGCCCGGCGCGCGGCCAGCGGCTGCTTTTTTGCCGCAACGCCGCCGGCCTGGAATGCGAGATTGCGGTGGACCGCGGCTTCGATATTTCCGCCTTGCGATGGCGCGGAATCAATCTCGGCTGGAATGGCCCGGTAGGGTCCGCACCGGCGCGCGAATTCGATTCAGAGGAAGGTCTCGGCCGGCTACGCAGCTTCGACGGATTCCTCGTCACCTGCGGCCTGGACCACTACGGAATTCCCGCCGTCGGCTCGGCGCAGAATTTCATCTATCCCGAGCGCACGCGCGCGCACTGGCCGTTGCATGGGCGCATTTCCGGAATCGGCGCGACGCTGCGCGGCTATGGAATCGATACGGAGAGGGCCATACCCTGTTTGTGGTGCGAGGCGGAAGTGCGGCAGGCCGCGCTTTTCGGCGAAGTACTGACGCTCAGACGCCGCATCGAGATTCCGCTATTCGAGCCGCGGCTCGACCTGAACGACCGCGTGACGAACGTCGGTTTCCGTCCAACACGCCACGGCATTCTTTATCACTGCAACGTGGGCTATCCGCTGCTCGACGAGGAATCCGAATTGATTGGCGACTTCGAGTCGCAGCTGCGCGCCGATTTTGTTTCGTCGCCGCCCGTTGCCGCGGACGATGTCAGCGAGCGCGTCGACTCGCATCCAGTCGAGGGCGATGCCAACGGCCTGGCGCGAGCCGGAGTGCGCAACCCCAGGCTGGAGGGTGGACTGGCACTCGAGATTGCATATTCCGCCGCGACGCTGCCTGCGCTGGGCCTGTGGCGTGCATGGCAGTCCGGGATCTATGCCCTGGGCATCGAGCCCCACAGTTCGCTTCCGGCCCACGACCAGGAACCGCACGGCGCGCACTTCCTGCAAGCCGGCGAAACGCGCGACTACCGGCTGCTGTTGAGCGTCGCACGATCGGTCTGATCGCGCCGCTCCTGTGCCCGGGAGGCACCGGACTTCCGCTTTGGCGGGTTCGCTATATACTCTGAGTATTAAATATCGCCGGACGCGCCAGCATGCCAAGTACCGCCCCTCAATCCTCCGTCGCCCGCCGCCGCTCCCAAACACGGATCATGCGATGAGTACGGTGCGGAAATTGCGCTCGCGGGCGTGGTTCGACGATCCCACCAATCCGGACATGACGGCGCTCTATCTAGAGCGATACATGAACTACGGGTTGTCGCTCGAGGAGCTGCAGTCGGGCATGCCGATCATCGGCATCGCGCAGACCGGCTCGGACCTGAGCCCCTGCAATCGCCATCACCTGGTGCTCGCCGAACGCCTGCGCGACGGCATCCGTGCCGCGGGCGGCATTCCGCTGCAGTTCCCGGTTCATCCCATCCAGGAAACGGGCAAGCGGCCGACAGCTGCGCTCGACCGAAACCTCGCCTATCTCGGACTGGTCGAAGTGCTGTTCGGCTATCCACTGGATGGGGTGGTGCTGACCATTGGCTGCGACAAGACGACGCCGGCCTGTCTCATGGCGGCGGCCACGGTGAACATTCCCGCCATCGCGTTGTCGGTGGGGCCGATGTCGAGCGCATGGCATCGCGGCCGGCGCGTCGGTTCGGGCGTGGTCGTGTGGGAGGCGCGACAGGAGCTTGCCACGGGCGCGATCGGGTATGACGAGTTCATCAAGCTGGTGGCCTCGGCCGCCCCGTCGACGGGTTACTGCAACACGATGGGCACCGCCACGACGATGAGCTCGCTCACCGAAACGCTCGGCATGGCGCTGCCGGGCTCCGCCGCGATTCCCGCCACCCATCGCGACCGTCAGGAATGCGCGTATCACACCGGCCGTCGCATCGTGGAGATGGTGGCGGCCGATCGCAAACCTTCGGACATCCTGACGCGTGCGTCATTCCTCAATGCGATTCGCGTCAATTCGGCCATCGGCGGCTCGACCAACGCCCCTATCCACCTGCTGGCGCTGGCGCGCCACGTGGGCGTCGAGCTGAATCTCGTCGACTGGGAGAAGTACGGGCGCGACATTCCGCTGCTGGTGAACATGCAGCCGGCCGGGGAGTACCTCGGCGAGGATTTCCATCGCGCGGGCGGAGTCGGCGCCGTCATCGGCGAGCTCCTGCGGCAGGGCTTGCTGGAAGACGGAGCGGGCACGGTCGATGGCCGCTCCATCGGCGAAATCTACCGCGATGCGCGCATCGCAGACGAAGCGGTGATCCGCCCGTTCGAACGTCCGCTGAAACTCGCCGCTGGCCTGTCCGTGCTCAGCGGCAATCTGTTTGATTCGGCGGTGATGAAGACCAGCGTCATCTCGCCGGAATTCCGCGAGCGCTATCTATCCAACCCCGACGATCCCCAGGCCTTCGAAGGCGCGGCGGTGGTGTTCGACGGTCCGGAGGATTACCACGCGCGCATCGACGATCCGGCGCTGGCCATCGGCGAGCGATCCATCCTCGTGATGCGGGGTGTCGGGCCGCTGGGTTACCCCGGCTCGGCCGAGGTCGTGAACATGCGTCCGCCGCGTTATCTCATCGAAGCCGGTGTTCACTCCATGCCCTGCATCGGCGACGGCCGGCAATCCGGCACCTCGGGCTCACCTTCCATTCTGAACGCGACGCCCGAAGCCGCGGCCGGAGGCGGGCTCGCCGTGCTTCGCACCGGCGATCGTGTGCGAGTGGATCTCAATCGCCGCGAGGTGAACGTGTTGATCAGTGCCGCAGAGCTCGAGGAGCGGCGTGCCGCGCTCGCGGCGGCTGGCGGGTATCGCTCGCCGGTCAATCAGACGCCGTGGCAGGAGATCCATCGCGCGACCGTGGGGCAGCTGGGCACCGGCGGCATCATCGAGCGCGCCGTCGACTATCAACGCATCGCGCAGACCTTCGGCGTGCCGCGCCACAATCATTGAGTTGAGGAGGCGGCGTTGCCGCTAGCTGCGGCCTGCGCGCCGCCGCTTCGGTTTGTGCGCCTTGCTGGCGTCGAGGAAGGCCATGTCCACGAGGTCGGCCATCGCCTTGCGTGCGGCATTGGCATCGCCAGCGGAAATGGCGTCATACACACGTTCGTGATCCGGCACCGGGTCGCGCTGCTTCGGCATCGCACGCTGTTTGAAAACCGTGGTCCACGAAATGGCCGCGCTGACGCCGCTGGTCAGCGAGATCAGGAAAGCATTTGCGGAAGCGCTGAGCAGCGCAGCATGAAAATCGCGGTCGGCGTTGCGGCCGGCTTCCGTGTACAGCGTGTGCGTGGCCATGCCGCGCAGACCGTCCGCCATCGCCGCCAGGTGTTTGTCCGTGCGCCGCTTCGCCGCCAGCGCCGCCGCTTCCGGCTCGATGATCTTGCGCAACTCGAACAGGCTTTCGAGGAAGGATTCGTTGGGATTGACGTCGAACATCCAGCCCAGCACATCGGGATCGAGCAGGTGCCATTCCGCTTCGGGGTTGACGCGTGTGCCCACCTTGGGACGCGATCCCACCAGCCCTTTGGCGGCGAGGATGCGGATCGCTTCGCGATACGCGGTGCGCGACACCTTGAGCCGGTCGCTGGCGTCGATCTCGCCGTGGAGAATGTCGCCGGGGCGATAACGCCCGGAAACGATCGCCGTGCCCAGCTCCCGCGCGACCTTGCCGTGAATACGCAGCAGGCGTGTCGGGTTGTTAGGGGCCGAGCCTGCCGCCGGCTTCGATCGAACAGCCATGAATTTCCCTTGAGTGACGCGTCGGAACAGGCCACTGCCTGCGCGCGGACGCCATTCTATCGGAATTGACAGCCGAGTCCGACAACCACGACGCCGGCCGCGAATAACCGGCCGGGGCATTTCATATACGCATACATATCAGGCGGTCACGGACCCTCGGTGGGCACTGCGTATTGGGTAGACGGGCTGCCCTCGCCGAGTGCGTTCACGGCGGACACGGCGAAGTAGTACTCCACCCCATTGGTCAAAGTACGGAAAGTGAAGCTGTTTACCGCACCCACCGATTCCGTCTTGTCGAAGTTGTCCTTCTGCCGGCCGATGCTGACCCGGTATCCCGTCGCGCCGGGCACGGTTTTCCAAGTCAATTTCACCGTGTGGCTCAACGCCACGGGCACCAGCAGCTCCGGCGCGGCCGGCAGCGCCACCGGGCGCGACCGCAGGAACTCGGCGTCGATTACTGGCCGCCGCGCGTCGACCGGCGTTACTTCGAGATTGTCGAAACTCACGGGGTTCCAGCTGGAACCGATGCCCGCGAGGCCGTTGAGGTGCTCCTCGTCGGTGATTTCGAACAGCTGGCGGCCGTCGATTCGCCCGCGCAGCGTGTGCCCATCCATGATGAACTCGGCGCGTCTCCACGCCTGGGTGGGCGGCCCGCTGTCTCCGGAAGTGAGGATTCGCTCGGAGCTGCCCGAACGCAGTTCCCATCGGCCGGTGCCATAGACGCGCATTTGATAGCCGACGATATCGCCCGCCGAGGAAGCCGACGTAACTCGTCCGAAGAGCGCCGCGTAGTCAGCGCCTTCGACGTGTACATCCGCCGCCACCCGGTAGTGATTCCACCGGGCGTCGCCCCAGGTGGCCAGCGTTCCCGACTGGGGCCAGCTGGCATAAAACGTCCAGCCGATCGGCGCACGAGGGGCGACCTGTTCGAGACAATGTCCGGACCGGCCGCCCACGCATTCGTTGACTTCGAACGCGCCATTGGCCTCGAATAGATAGGGAGCGGAGGAGCGGCCCGGCTGCATGTTCTCGAAGCTCTCGGAGTAGGGGAGCGGGAACGGATCGTCCACGATGGGATTCACCGCCGCGTGGCTCGTCTGGCCGCGCGTGCTCGTAAGCGTGTAGACGCTGTTCGGCTCCAGCGTGACGGTGAAGCGGTTGCCTTTCACCGGAATGGTCGCGATGCGCGCGAAGGGACGATCGGCGGTCGTGCGCCACACGTAAACGGTCTTCTTCAGCTTGCCGCGCAATTCGAATGTCGCTTCGTGACTTTGCGTCGCCGCCAGCGTTTCCACGACGGTGCTGAAATCGCGGCCGGAGTGCAGCGTCACGTAGCTGCCGCCGCCTGGAATGAGGGCGGACGCCGCATCGAGATATTTCCAGCCCGGCTGTGCGAATTGCGTGGTGTGCGCAACGATCCACAGCGGCGATGTGACTTGGTAGTTGCCGGACCACGGAGACTTGGCGCGCAACAGGCCTGCGTTCGGCAACTCGAAGATATCGTAATAGGCCGTGACCAGATTCCACACGTTGGTCGAGGTCATGCGCCCGAGGATGTAGTTCCGGTTCAGCAATTCGGCGAGCGGCGGTGACTGCTGTCCCGCAATGCCCCATTCATCGCCCCACGGGCCGTCTTCGCTGGACCACAAAGGTTTGTTCCACTCGGCGGACAACTCCCGTGCCTTCGCGGTGCTCTGAAAGCGCGGATAGTGGGTGGCAATCACGTCCACCACGTCGCGCAGGGCGCGGTCGGCGGACATCGCATCGACGATGTCCCAGGAATTGACCGAGTCGTCGGAAATGATCCGCGTCTTCAACCCTTTTGCGTCGAGACTCGCCCGCAGGATCTTGGTGAAGTCGCGCGGCATGGGCGTCTCGTTCCACAGGCCCAGGTAGTCGATAGTCAGGCCGTGCGCAGCCTTCGCCCCAGTGACGAAGCTCACCAGGTAGTTGGCGGCCGCCTGCGAATCGGTCTTTTCCACCCATGCGGGGTAGTTCCAGGCGAGGGCGATGAGTGTGATGCGCGGATTGCGTTTCCTGGCCTCTTTCATCATCCACCACTCGTAGCCGCGCTCGTAGTTGGCGTCGTCGGCGCTGCGCTTGTGCGAGGGCTCGGCGCCTTCGGTGGAGTTGCCGTCGCTGCCGATCTCGACTTTCAAGGTCTGCAGCGAAGCGCCGACGCGCGGCTTGAAGAGCAGATCCAGGATCCGGCTGCGTTGCGGCTCGGGGTAGTCGAACAGCAGGCGCGAAGTCGCGCCGCCGCCGCTGGTCGCGCCGATGCCGTCGAAGCGCCGGCCCGCTCCGGCGGGATCGATGATGACGTTCAGCGGCTGCGCATTCGTGAACCCGGCTTCGGCGGGTGTGGCGGCCGCGGCGAACCGCGGGATCACGACGGCAATAAACGCCGCTGCGACCGACACGAAAATCTGCCTGGCTGCTGCTGTCATCGTGAATTGCCTTTGGTTATTTAATACTCGTACAATATAAATATACGGATTCGCCGCTTGTATGTCGAGAATTCCGGCGTATGGCGGTGTATTCCGTGGAAAGAACAATCCGCGCTCCGGCGCCGCAACGATGGGACCCTTTCGAATGCCCGCAGTCCCCAACGCAACGCACAACTTGTCCGGCGCGGCACCGGCTCACTACACGCCGGCGCTCAGACTGCTGGCCAGCCTGTTCTTCATCTGGGGCTTCATCACCGTCATCAACAACACGTTGCTGCCGCATCTGCGCAGCGTGTTCGAGCTCGACTACACCAGGACGACGCTGATCGAATCAGTGTGGTTCATCGCCTACTTCGTCGCGTCGATTCCGTCGGCCAAACTCATCGAACGCGTGGGTTACAAACGCTCGATGGTGATCGGGCTTGCCGTCATGGCGATTGGCGCGCTCGGCATGATCCCCGCGGCACGTATTCCTTCGTACGGCGTGACGCTGGCGGCACTGTTCGTGATCGCGAGCGGCATCACGTTGCTGCAGGTGGCCGCGAATCCATACGTCGCCGTCGTGGGTCCGCCGGCGACCGCGCCGGCGCGGCTCAATCTCGTGCAGGCGTTCAACTCACTCGGCACGACCCTGGCGCCGCTTTTTGGCGGTTACCTGATCCTGGGACGCTCGGCTTCGGGCACGGCGGAGGCCGATACCGCCTTGAGTTCGGCCACGCGCCTCGCCGACGCGCAGGCCGTGCAATTGCCCTACCTGATCGTGGCCGCGACGCTGATCGTGCTCGCCATCGTCATCGCGCGGTTCCGCCTGCCCGACATGAGTGCCGAAACGCGCCGCTTCTCGGTCGAGCAGCGCAAACGCCACTCCTTGTGGCGGCACCGCAATCTGGTGTTCGGCGTTCCGGCAATCTTCATCTATCTGATCGCGGAGATCGGCGTCGCGAATCTCTTCATCAACTTCGTTTCGCAGCCGACCATCGCGAATGTCACTCACGAGCAGGCGTCTCACTACCTGTTCCTGTTGTGGGCCGGCATGATGGTGGGCCGCTTCGCCGGCAGCTTCCTCATGCGCACCATTCCCGGGGAGCGCGTGCTGGCATGGTTTGCCGCCGGCGCATTCATCATCATGCTGATCACTTCATTCGCCAGCGGCCAGCTGGCGATGTGGTCGCTGATCTCCGTCGGGCTCTTTCATTCGATCATGTTTCCCACGATTTTCACGCTGGGAATCCGCGGCCTCGGGCCGCTGACCGAAGAGGGCTCGGGGCTGCTGATCATGGCGATCGCCGGCGGAGCGCTCGTCATCGTGCAGGGCTGGCTTGCCGACCGATTCGGCCTCCAGCTCTCTTTTCTGCTGACCGCGGCATGCGAGCTCTACGTACTCTTTTATGCGCTGTGGGGTTGCCGTCCGGCCGCCTCCGGCACGGAATCCATCGAGGTCGATCGGCGGATCAGCGAATGACACTTTCCTTGATTCAATACCGGGGCTCCGATGGAAAACGCGGTGTCGCGGCGCTGCGCGACGGCCTGCCGGCAACCGTCGTTCCCGGCGCAGCCACCACGCTCGAGCTTGCGCGCCGTGCGCTGCTCGGGAAAGGCACGCTCGCGGCGGTCGTGCAGGCATGTGGAGAAGGGGAAGCGCTGGACCTCGCTTCTGTCGCGTTGCTTGCGCCCGTCAATCACGTCGATCCGGCCCATTTGTTGCTCACGGGGACGGGCCTCACGCATCTGGGCTCCGCGGAAGGACGCGACAAGATGCACCGCGCGATGTCGGACGCCGCGCAGCAGACCGACTCTATGAAGATGTTTCTCATGGGCGTCGAAGGCGGCAAGACCGCCGGCATCGGCAAGGGAGTGCAGCCCGAATGGTTTTACAAAGGAGATGGCTCTTGTTTGGTCGCGCCGGGTGCGCCGCTGCTGTCGCCCGAGTTCGCGCTGGATGCGGGCGAAGAACCTGAAATTGCGGGCATCTATCTGATCGACGACGATGGCACGCCCGTTCGGCTCGGCTTTGCGCTCGCGAACGAGTTCTCCGACCACGTGACCGAGCGGAAAAACTACCTGTGGCTCGCGCATTCGAAGCTGCGCGCCGCTGCGCTCGGACCCGAGCTGCTGCTCGGCGAGCTGCCCGGTGACATCCACGGCACCAGCCGCATCCTTCGTGATGGCGAGGTGCTCTGGGAAAAGCCTTTCGTTTCGGGCGAGTCGAACATGTCTCACAGCTTCGCCAATCTCGAGCATCATCATTTCAAGTACGCATCGTTCCGGCGTCCCGGCGACGTTCACATACATTTCTTCGGCACTTCCACGTTGTCGTTCAGCGATGGCGTGCAGACCCGGGACGGCGATGTCTTCGAGATTCAGGCCAGGCCTTTCACGCTGCCCGTGCGTAATCCGATCAAGCGGCTGCCGGCACCGGCGGTCGCGGTCAAGGTGCTCTAACCACCCCCTGCGGGGCCGGCGGCAGCGTTCAAGGCTGGTCGATCAGTTCCTGGACGGTGAACGCGTTCTGCCGGTCCTTCCACTTGGCCCGCACGCGCGCCACATCCGCGGTGTCGATGCGTCCGGCGGCGTTACCCCACGACTGCCGGACGAAACTCAGCACCTGCGCGATGTCGTCGTCCGTGAATTCCGCATTGGCGGCGATTCCCGGCATTTCGCCGCTGACCTCCGGAGGTTGATAGAGCCGTTCCCTGACGGTGACCGGGCCCGTCAGGCCGTACAGCACAACGGTGATCAATCGGTTCGCGTCATCGTTCACCCATTCCGAACGATTCAACGGCGGCCCCAGGCCCTTTATGCCATTGCCGTCGTCGCCATGGCAGGTCTGGCAAACGGAGTTGAAGATTGCCGCTCCCCTCGGGTAGACGCGCGCCAGCGCGGGCGAATGGGCAACAAGCCGCGTTTCCTCCTTGTTAGCCACCGCCTGCTGCAGGCGCGTGCGCAGTGCGGTAATCCCGGACGGCTGCCAGCTCTCGAGTTGCGATAGCAGTTCGACCTCGCGATCCGGCACTCCGCTGACGATGGCGTCGGCCACGTAGCGGTCGTCTGGAAAGGCGCTAACTAGTTCCTGCAGCAGGCGCTTTGCCGCCGCGGCATCGAACCGCCGTACCGTGGCGACCGTTTGCGCCAGATAAGGAGCGGCCAAGGAATCCCGGTTGACGATCAACCCTTCCAGCGCCGGCCGATAGCGGCGGAAAGCGGCCGCGTCGAGAGTCTGCGGCAACACGCTCAGCGCCTGCGTTCGCACGGCAACGTCCGGATGCCGCAGTGCCACCAGCACATCCGCAGGACGCAACGCGGCGAGTCCTTCCAGCGTCCACAACGCATGAATCGCCATGCGCACATTGTTCCGCTGCCGGAGCGCGGCGCGCAGCGCGGGAACGGCCGCAGTGAGCTGGCCATCGACCAGCAGCTGCTGTGCCTTGTCGCGCACCCAGCCGTTTTCGTCACCGAGCAGCGTTGCCAGTCGGATCGCATTGCCCGGCAGCGGTGTCTGCCAACGTGCCGCGCCATGCTGCGCGGGAACGACCTTGTAGATCCTTCCCAGAGATAGGGGACTCGCCAGCTGCCTCTGGTCTATCTGTTCCTTGAGGTAAGAGGTCAGGTACGTCTTGTGCTGGATGATGCCGCGATACATGTCCACGATGTACAACGCGCCGTCCGGACCGTCGTACAGGTTCACCGGCCGGAAGCGCTCGTCCGTGCTCGCGAGGAACTCGTGTTCCTGATAGGCGAGAGCGCCACTGACAAGATTTCCCTGCGCCTCGAGAACATCGCGCTTTACCAGGTTGCCCGCGGGCTCGGCGACGAATGCATTGAAGGCGTATGCGGGACCGAACCGGCCGCCGCGGTAAATCAGCGGACCGCAGGCGGCGGTGAAATTCGACAGCCGCTGCCGCGCGTCGAGAATGCCGGGCACGTAGCCGCGATTCACACCCGGCGTGTCGTGCGCCGGGAACACCCGCGTGTCGGCGACGATGGTCTCGGAATAGCCGGCCACGCCATCTTGATTCCTGTTGCCGGCGCCGAGACCCGGCGCGAAATAGTCACCCAGCAGATTGTCGGAATTGTTGTTGTAGTACAGCCGTCCCTGGTCGTCCTGGCTCAGACCCCACTGGCCGCGGAAGTGTGTGGTCTCGGTCAGCCACGCGTCACCGCGGCGGCGGTAACGTTTGCTCGACTTGGCGCTGTAGATCCAGTTGTCGAGGGCCCGGTACAGGCCGTTGGGTTGATGCTCGGGATTGCCCGCGGCCGTGTAGGCAGCATCGATCAGGACTTTGTTCGTGGGTTTGTCGTCTTCGATGCCGTAGTACCAGAGGTTCGGCGGTTCGGCGACCAGAATGCCATCGCCCACGAGCGCGAGGGCTCGCGGCAGCACCAGGCCATCCAGGAACACCGTTCTCCTGTCGATGCGGCCATCGCCGTTGCCGTCTTCGAGGATGACGATCTTGCCGTTGGGCGCGTCTTCCCCGCTGCCTGAGTAGTCAGGCATGAAGGCGGTCATCTCCACCACCCAGATGCGGCCGCGGGCATCGAAGCTCAGCGCCACCGGTGCGCTCACCAGCGGTTCCGCGGCGACCAGCTCCACTTTGAATCCGTCCTGCACCTGCATGCGGGACAGCGATTCCTCGGCGGACAGTGCTGGAGAATCCGCCGGTGTGCGTACGGGTTCGGGCGCGGCTTGTCGTGCGGTGGCTGCCGGAGCCTGATATGCGCCGAGCAGACCAGATGCGAGGAGACAGGCCAGATTGCGGTGACGCATGAGCGATGTACTCCGGCCGGTTACAACGGCTTGAGCTTGATGCTGCGGAAACTCACCGGCCGGCCGTGTTCTTCGAGCAGGATGTGGCCGCCTGCGTTTTGGCCTGAGCCCTCGATGCCTTGAAGGCCGCTCGCCGTCAGGAGTTGACGGAACGCGGCCGAATTCCGGTCGTACTCGAGCACGCGCATTCCATTCAAGTAGTGAGCCACTGTGCCGTCCCGCGACACGACGATGCGGCCGCGATTCCAGGTCTTCGCCGGGTAGACGAAGTCGGGTTGTTTCTGTGCGGGTAGCAGGCCGAGTAGTGAGGCGACGGAAAGGCGGACGTCACGGTCGCGTTGTGTAGCCTCGGGTTGCGCGTCATCGGCAATCCGGTATTCCAGGGCCGGCACCGCGGCCGCCTGTGGCGCCGCGGACGGCACCAGATATTTCACTCCGCCCTCCGCACCGTCCGTGAAGCGGAATTCGAACGACAGGTCGAACGCCTGGTACGTTTGCTCGGACGCGAGATCGCCGCCGTTCGCGCCTTCTTTACCGTCGGCGGCTTCGACCGACAGGGCACCGCCCGCGATGCGCCAGCCCGTCGCAGGAAAGCCATCGAGGCGCGCGCCTTTCCATCCCGCCGACGTCACTCCGTCGAACAACAAGCGATACCCCTCGCGCCGCTCGTAGTCGGTGAGGGTGTTGGGCAGCAGGTTGAGCGCATACACACCCGGCGCCATCGGCCGCGGCTGCAGATTCCCGGTCTGGATGCGGATATTGCGAAAGCGCACATGCCCGCCGATCCAGCTCTTGTCGTAAGCCGTGTGCAGCTGCAGCCCGATGAAACCGTCGGTGTCCACATCGTCCACCACGTACGCCGTGGGAATGTCGTTCACCCAGGTGCGGGTTTCATGGCCGATGCATTCGATGCGCAGGCGGTTGTAGTCGTTCTTCTTGTATGCACGACGCGCAGGCTCGTTCAATTGCAGCTGGTAGAGCCAGCCACGGCGCTCTTCATCGTAGATGCCGCCCGTCCAGGCGCGCTCGCTCGGATCCGCTTCGACCTGTTGCCCGTAGGCCGCGCCGCTGTAGGGATCGACGTGGGCGCGGACCAGCACGCCCGAGTTGCCGCGGTCATCGTCGAGCTTGATCTCCAGCTCGACGATGAAGTCGCCGTACGAGCGCTGCGTGACCAACCAGGTGTTGAGCGGGGAAGTGTCGGTGAGTGTGCCGACGATTTCTCCTTTCTCCACGCGGTATTGCGCATTGCCGCCGGCCCGCTCCCAGCCACTCAGCGTCTTGCCATCGAACAGCGATCGCCAGTTTTCGGCGGCGGCAGGCGCCGCGTGGCAGGCGCCCGCCAGCGAGATGACTAACAACGTTGTGGCAATCCCGATCCTGTCGACGAGCATTTTTGTGCCTGCAGTGTCTTGCGCGTCGGTGGTGGGTGGCAAGACGAGCCGGACGCGCCAATCGTTCCGAGTGTGTCGCTGCGCAAATGGCCAGTCAACATGGGTGGAACAAGTTTTGTCCGACTAATGAATGTTTTCTCGGACTCTTCGATCGAATGTTAATTATTCGACAGATTGCAGACGCAGGCGCGATAACTTCGTGATTTGCGCGACGGGCGCCGTGAATCGCGGCAATCCAGTGTGAGTTTTAGTACTCAGACAATTGTTGACGAACGAATATCGGCGTGGGATATTGTCCGCGTAGACACTGTGCACAGAACACAGGCACATCCAGAGGGAAAGCTCATGCGAAGCATTCGAAACAGCACCATTTTCACCGGCGTCACCGCGCTCACCCTGGGGCTGGGCTCGGCGCCCGCCGTCATGGCGCAGCAGCCCACCGCGCCAGCAGGTGAAACGGATGCCACCGACCTGCAGGAAGTCGTGGTGATCGGCATTCGTGCATCGCTCGAGTCGGCGCAGGAGCTGAAACGCGATGCGCCGTCGGTCGTGGAGGCCGTGACTCCGAAAGATCTTGGTCAGTTCACCGATGCGGCACTGAGCCAGTCGCTGACGCGAGTGCCCGGCCTGCAGGTGTATCAGAACGCACAGCCGCAATACGGCGGCGGATCCGGCGTTTCCATCCGCGGTCTCGGTCCCGACTTCGTCGCGACGACGGTCAACGGGCGCAACGTGCTGGGCCAGCCGGAATCGCGTGGCGGCGGCACCGGGCGCAACTTCGATTTCGACTCCCTCTCGCCCGAAGTCGTCTCCGGAATCCTGGTCTACAAATCGCCCACGGCTGAATTGGTGGAGCCGGGTCTCGCGGGCGAAGTGGACATCCAGACCCTGAAGCCACTCGACTACCGTACGCCGGACGGTGAAAACTTCTTCGGCTCGGTGCAAGCGCAGGGCATCTATCAGAGCGAACGGTCGAAGACCGGTCCGCGCTACAGCGGCGTGCTCGGTGCGAAGCTGCTCGACGACACGCTCGGTGTGTACGTGGCCGCGCTGGCGTCCGATGAATATCAGCAATCCAAACAGAACTACGTCTTCTGGTACCTCGGCAACGTCGCCGTCCAGAATGCGGGCGGCGGCACGACTAACTACGAGAACATTCTGTTTCCTGGTGAAGCGGATTCGCTGCTCGACAACTATCACTACATCCGCCGCGGCACCTCCGTGGGCCTGCAGTGGCGGCCGGCGGACAGTCGCCTGGAAGTGAACGTCGACGCCCTGTACAGCAGATTCTCCACGCTGATCGAGCAATCGACTTTCCAGAACTACACCGGCTTCGGCATTTTCGCCCCGGTGACGTTCCTGCCGGGCGGCGCGACCATCGTCGACGGCCAGATGACGGGTTTCGATACGACAAAGACCGTGGATGGTTTCCCCACCGGCCTGTTCAGCGGCCGCAGCGCGGGTCTGGTCGGCGGATTCGTCGACAACACCAACGCGAACCGCATGCTCGGCGGCAACATCAAGTGGCGCGGCGACAGCTACACGCTGTCGGTGGACTACGCGCACAACACGTTGACCTACGCGCAGGACTTCAACAACGCGTATTGGCCCTCGTCCGGCACGGACGAGACGGCCATCGACGGCGCCTACGACTTCACCGGCTTCAAGTACACGGCGCATTACTACGGGGACAATCTGCCGTCGAATCCCGCCTTGTGGAGCACGGCGGAGGACGCTTCGAATGGCCTGGGTTATTACGCCCAGCAAACGTACTGGCACACGGATCGCGACCAGGCTCGCGCCGACTTGTCGTGGAACTTGAGCGATGCCTTCACGCTCAAGGGCGGCGTACGGTTCGAGACCACCAACGTCAGAACCGCTTCCGGCTTCGGAACAACCGGCGTGAATCCGTACAACGGCGTCAATTCGTTCACGCTGTTTTCGACGCCCGGAGATCCCTCCACGGGCTACTACACCACCGATGGGCTGCTCAGCGGCAAGTCCGCGAATCTTCCGGGCGCTCCCGATGTTCCTCTGGCGACTCGCGCGGGATTCGCGAGCACCAATCCATTCGCCGCGAGCCTCACGAATTTCGGACGCGGCGGCAGCTTCTACGACTGCCCTTCGCCGATCACCACTTCCGATCCCATTTCGCTGCAGCCGATCACCGGCAGCGGCGCGGTGTATTGCCTGAAGGAGAAGACCAGCGCGGCGTACGTGCAGGTCGATTACAAGGGGACGATCGGCCAGCGTGACTGGTCCGCCAACGTCGGCGTGCGCGCGCTGCGCGTGGAGGAAAGTGCCTCCGGCCTGCAGTTCGTCAACGAAGCCATCTCCGATCCGGGTGGCAGTGTCATCAGCACCACCAGCCAGCCGGGCGAAGGCGAGACCAGCTACTGGAACTACCTGCCTTCGCTGAACGTGTTGTTCAAGCCGCGCGCCAACATCAACCTGCGGTTCGGCTTCGCGCGGACGATCACGCTGCCGAGCTACACGGCCATGGCGCCGTCCGGCACGGCTACCTACTATCAATCGTTCAACGGCGTGCAGTATCCGAACACGTTCTACGGCGGAAATCTCTATCTCAAGCCGACCGAGGCCGACAATTTCGATCTGACCGCGGAGTACTACACCTCGTACGGCGGCGCGATCATCGTCAGTGCGTTTCGCAAGAACCTCAGCGACTTCAACGTCGGGCTGACGCAGCTGGGCGTCCCCGTCCCCGGACTCGACGGGTTGTTCAACTCGGGCACGACCATCAACGGCGGGAGCGGCCACTCGTCGGGCGTGGAGGTTGGAACGAACCAGCCCTTCACCTTCCTGCCTTCACCGTGGGATGGCTTGGGCGTCACTGCCAACTACACCCGCGTGTCCAGCCAGCAGACCCTCGAAACCGCGAACGGCACGATCAGCGGAGAACTCCCGGGCACCGCCAAGGACAACGTGAATGCGCAGCTCTACTACGAGAAGTACGGCTTCGCAGTCCGCCTGGCTTTCAACTACCGCGGCGACACGACGACGTCCCCCGGCGGCACTAGCTACGAAGGGCACCTGATCGACGATGGTTACATCAAGGGTTACGAGACGATCGATCTGAGCCTGAGCAAGCGATTCCTCGACGATCACTTCGAAGTGATCGCCACCGGGACGAATCTCACCAACGCCGAGCAGATCGCCTTCATCGGGCCGGCCAAGCTGCTGACTCAGTACAACCCGCTGCCGCGGATATTCACGCTGGGAGTTCGCGCCAGGTTCTGATGGGGCAACGGCGCCGCCGGACGACACGTATGGGTGTTGTCCGCGCGGTGACGCGTCAACAGGAAAATTCTGGAGAACCACCTTGCTGCCCGAGCCCGCGCAATACGCCGGTGGGAGTGCCGCGCCCCAGCGCCTGAAGCCGGTGCTGGGCCTCGGAGCGCTGCTGGTCTACGGCATGATCATCATGCAGGTGGTCGCGCCGATTCCGGTCTTCGGTCTGCTGGAGCAACGCTCCGACGGCCACGCGGTTTTGGCCGTGCTGGTCGCGATGCTGGCCATGCTCATCACCGCGGTGAGTTACGGGCGCATGGCGCCGCTCTATCCACTGGCCGGATCGGCCTACACCTATGTCGGACGCAGCCTGCACGCGAATCTCGGCTTCCTGGTCGGCTGGGCGTTGCTGCTCGACTACGCCATGATCCTGCTGCTCAGCGCGCTGATACCGGCGCTGGCAACCCAGCGGCTGCTGCCGGAGGTGCCGCTACCCGCACTGACGTTCGCGGTCGTGGTGCTCATGACGGGACTGAATCTGCTCGGCATCCGCACCACGCTGTTCGCGAACAAGGTTCTCCTGCTGGTGACCAGCCTCGCGGTCTGCGCGTTTCTCGCGTTTGCCGTGCGGCATTTGTTCGTGCACGGCGGGTGGAGTGCCGTCGTTTCACTGCAGCCGCTCTACGACCCGGCCACGTTCGAACCGCGTGCGGTGCTCTCCGGCATCTCACTCGCCGCGCTCACCTACATCGGCTTCGATGGCCTGACTACCTACGCGGAGGATTCCATCCATCCGCGCCGTGACATGGTGCTCGCCACCGTGCTGGTCGTCGCAATCACCGGCGTGTTGAGCGCCATCGAGCTGTATTTCCTGCACGCCGTGCTGCCGGACTGGCGGACCTCCGATCCGAACACCTCCTATCTGGACGTCATGCGGATCGTGGGCGGCACGCTGCTGTTCTCCACTTTCCTGGTCATCATGAGTGTCAGCCAGATCGGCGCCGGATTCAGCGTGCAGGGCGCCGTGGCGCGGCTGCTGTTCGGCATGGGGCGCGACGGCGCCTTGCCGCGGCGCTTCTTCGGGCGCCTGAGCGTGCGCGGCAACCCGGCGTTCAACATCGTGTTCGTCGGCGCGCTGGCCTACGTCGCGAGCCTGTGCATTTCCTTCGAGCGCGCCTGCGACCTGCTCAATTTCGGCGCCTTCCTGGGTTTCATGGGCGTGAACGCGGCGGCGGCGTGGAGTTACTACCTGCGCCCGCCAGCTAACTACCATCGGAGTCTGGTGCGCGACCTGTTGCTGCCTGCGAGCGGTTTTCTCCTCTGCCTGATCTTCTGGTTGGCGGTGCCGACCCCCTCGAAACTTGCGGGCGGCGCCTGGTTGTTAGTCGGTATCGCCTACCTCGCCTGGAAGACACGCGGGTTTCGCGAGACCGCGCCGCTGCTGGATCCGGGCGAGCCGCGCGCTGCGGCAGAGATTCAAACGTCACACCCACGAAGAGGCTATTGAGTTGAAAATCACCGACATCGAATGCCATGTCCTGTTGGCGCCCACCATGAGCACCAGCAGCACCTCGTCGGCACAGGACAGCTTCGTCGTCATCGTGCGCACGGATGAAGGTGTCAGCGGAATCGGCGAGTCGGATGTGAATCCCTGGATCGCCAGGGCCTGCATCGAAGCACCAGGCACCCACACCATGGGGCTCGGCGTCAAGGAAACGTTGTTAGGCAGCGACCCCCTGGCGATCGAGGAGTTATGGCAGCGACTCTACGTCGGCACCGCGATGAATGGTCGCCGCGGCGCGCTGATCCACGCGCTCGGCGCCATCGAGATGGCGTTGTGGGACATCAAGGGCAAGGTGCTTGGCAAGCCGGTGTACGAGCTGTTGGGCGGCGCAAAGCAGCCTCACGTCGTTCCCTACGCGTCGCTGCAGCCCGCCGGTGCCGGCTGGCAGGAATATCGCGATTCGTTGTGCGAATGGGCCGAGCGTGCCAAGAGCCTCGGGTTCAAGGCGGTGAAGGCCGAGGTCACCATGAACGGTCCTTACGCGCACCACGGAATGTGCGAGCCGTATGAAAACCACACACGGGTCGTCGAGGCCGTCCGCAAGACGCTCGGCCCCGACATCGCATTGATGGTGGACGTGCAGTACATGTGGCCCGACGCCGATACGGCGCTGCAAACCGTGCGCGACTGGAAGGAGTTCAATCTCTTTTTCCTCGAGACGCCGCTGTGGATCGACCGGCTCGACGAATACGCAAAGCTGAGCGCGCTCGCGCCCATGCCGATTGCGGCGGGCGAGTGGCAGGCGACGCGTTATGAATTCGAGGAGCTCATGGACCGTGGCCGCATCAAGGTCGCGCAACCCGACGTCGGCCGCGTCGGCGGTCTCGGCGAGGCGCGGGCGGTGTGCGACATGGCGGCGGCGCGCGGCCTCACCATCGTGCCGCACTGCTGGAAAACCGCCATCTCGCTGACCGCGACCGTGCACCTGGCGTTCAACACGCCGCACTGCGCTTTTGTCGAGTACCTGCCGCCGCAGTTGTGCACCGAGCCATTGCGCCGGGAGCTGGCCGTCGAAGGCTTCACCTTCCGCAACGGCGTGATCGAACTACCCAGCCGGCCGGGTCTCGGCGCGGAACTGAATCTCGATGCGCTGCGCGCCTTCCGCGTGGCATGAGCCGTGTTGGCCGTGACGCAAATGGAAAAAAGGATGAACAAATGAGAACGGTCAAACGCATGGGTGGATGTGTCGCCGCGGCGATTGTTGCGCTCGCCGGGGCCGACGTGCGCGCCGCTGAAATCTTCCGCCTCGGGAAACAGGATGGATTGTTCACCGAGTTCCTGCGGCACCTGTCGGTGGACGGTGAGCGCGCCGTCATCTACGACGTGGGGCGCAGCACTCCGCAAGCTGACTGGCCGTATTTTCAGGAAGGCTCCTTCGACCGGCAGGTGAGCCCCAGCACGATGAAGTACGACTGGGTGGACATGAAACCGGGCGCCGAGCCCGACCCGTTCCAGGTGCGCTTCGATCTTGCCGCCGCGCCCAGCGGCGTGTTTACGCTGCGCCTCGACGCCATCGTGCGCCAGCGTCGGCCCGCCGCGCCGCTGCTGGTTCTGAACCTCAACGGCAAGCGGGTCGCGAGTTACCGGCTCGATCCGCATCCCGCGCCGGAACTGTGGTGGCCGAACGGCGGCTCGGCCGAAGGCAACAAGCAGTACTTCGGATATGAGTCGCTCGAAGTGCAGCTGCCCGCCGCGCTCTTTGCGAAGGGGCGGAATACGCTTTCGATCGCAGCGCGGGACGGCTTCGGCTTTTACTACGACGACCTGGTGCTGACCAACGAACCGGCGCAACGTCTCGACAAGGTAACCAGTGCGGTCGTGCAGCCGACCGTGCTCTATAAGCAGCGCGCCGAGCAGCTGGTCGAGCTCGCCAGGATTCGGGTGCGCACCAGCGAGCCATTGGGCCGCGTCAAATTGAAGGTGAAGCTGGGCGCCGCGGTCGTGGAAACCGAGGTCCAGCAGCGCGAGCGCGGCGACCTCGAGACGACGATCGAAGTCCCCGCCGTGGAAGGACCGGTTCCCGTCGCGCTGTATCTCGGCGAAAGCAAAACGGCCATCTACGAGGGCGTGTTCACGCCCAAGCGCCGCTGGCAGGTACATGCGCTGCCGATGGAGCAGGCCGATTTCGGCTACAACGATTTGCCGGCGCGCACGCTGGAGTGGGAGAACCGCTTCATCGACAAGACCTTGCAGATCCAGAAGAAATATCCGGACTACGCGTTCACGCTCGATGCGTCGGCGAATCTCGAATCCTATCTGGCCACGCGCGACGCGGCGCATGGAGAGCAGCTGCTGAGTCACCTGCGCAGCGGCAAGTGGGGCATGAACGCGTTGTTCGCCAACTTCTTCACCGGGCTATCTACTCCGGAGGAGCTGTATCGCACGCTCGATGTCGCGCTGCGCGCGCGGCGCGACCACGGGCTGACCCTCGATTCGGCTTCGCAGACCGACGAACCCTCGGTGACCTGGGCGCTGCCCCAGGTACTCGCCGACGCTGGCATCCGTTATTTCGTCAACGGCAGCGATCCGATCCGCGGCGTCCTCAATTCGATCGGGCATTGGAACTTCAAGTCCCCGTTCTACTGGGAGGCTGCATCGGGCGCGAAGGTGCTCATGTGGAGCGGCGTATCGTATACGGCGGTCGACGACATGACCTGGGCTGGATGGAGCCTCGAGGCCGCGCGCAGCGGAAAATATTCGCCATCGACGTTCGGCCTCTCGCGATCGCTGCCCATGTACCTGTCGCAGTTCGAACGCGAAGACCACCCGTTCGACGCGGTGCTGCTCTTCGGGCTGCACAACGACGAGATCCCCATGCGTCACTGGGGAGACGCCGACGTGATCGAGGCGTGGAACCGCGAGTACGCGTATCCGAAGATCCACGCGTCCACGCAGCGCGACTTCTTCACTTACATACTCGACAAATTCCCGAACCAGATCCAGACACACCGCGGCGATGCCGGGGCGTATTGGGAGGATGAAGCCGGCGCCGACGCGCGTATCGCGGCGATCATTCGCACCGCGCAGTGGCAGATCACCGCGGCCGAGAAGTTCGAGAGCACTGCGGCCTGGCTGCAGCCGCATCTGAAATTCGAACGGCCGCAGTTCGACGCGGCCTGGAAGAACATCCTGCTGGCGGACTCATATGTATGGAGCGATGCCAACTCCTTCACGCGTCCCGAGAGCCAACGTACACGCGGGGGTGAAGCTGCGCATCGTGCCTGGGCCGAGGCGGCGTTGCAGCAAAGCAGCGACCTGCGACTGGTTGCGATGGACAAGATCGCCGACCAGGTCGCGACTTCCAAGCAGGGCGTCGTGGTGTTCAATTCTGAGAGCTGGCCGCGCAGCGAGTTTTTCGACTTCGACATGGAGCTGGATGAAGTGCTGACGGATCCCGCCACGGGGCGGGTGATTCCTTGCGGCGTCATGCGCTCGTTCGCCGATATCTCGAAGTCCGGATTCACGGAGATCGGCAACGCGTACCAGGAGGTTCGCTGTTGGGCCACCGACGTGCCGGCGGTGGGCTACAAGTTTTACGCCGCGGTGAAGGGGAGTGCGGACGCTGGAGTGCCGCTGGTTCTCGACGCTGCCGCGCCGCGGATCGAAAACGCGTATTACCAGCTCGAGCTCGACGCGCACACCGGCGCGGTGTCGCGCTTGCTCGACAAATCGACGGGACGCAATCTCGTCGACGCGGACAGCGGCTATGGCCTCAACGAATATCTTTATGTGACGGGTGGCGACCCGGGCGCATTCCTGGCGGGGCACAACGATGACAACCGCATCCTCGCCGCGGACATCACGCTGCCGTTGCCCAAGCTGCAGATCCATCGTGCACAGCTCACGGCGCCGCCGACGGCGCGCCGCTTCCCCTGGGGCACCGTGCTCACCATCCGTTCGAAGTCCGAGAACACGCCGGAAATCGTCTCGACGCTCACGCTGCTCGACTTCAAGAAGCAGATCAACATCCGCAACGAGGTGGAGAAGATCGCGACGATCAAAAAGGAAGGCGTGTACTTCGCATTCCCCTTCAAGTTGAATGCGCCGCGCGTGAAGTACCAGGGCGCCACCGCGTGGGTGGATCCGGAGTTCGACATGCTGGCCGGGGCAAATCGCCAGTGGTTCGCAACACAGGGTGGAGTGTGGGGGCAGGGCACCGACGCGGGTGTGGCATGGACCTCGGTGGACGCACCGCTGGTCACGCTGCAGGACATCAACCGCGGCCTGTGGCCCGAGACGATCAAGATCACCAACGGCAACGTGTTCTCGTACGCGATGAACAACTACTGGTATACCGACGCGCCCGCGAAGCAGGGCGGACGGTTCACATTCCGTTATGCGCTGACCAGCGGTGCCAACGTGTCGGGCGCCGAGGCGATGATGCTCACGAGCGAGCAACGCGCAACGCTGCCCGCCATTCGCCGCTACAACATGGGATGGGAGCAGGGCCTGCCGGAAGCGGGCGGTGGATTCCTGCAAGCGACGCCGCAGGGAGTCACCGTCCTGACGATCCGGCCGCTGGAAGGCGGCGATGCCTATCTACTGCGCGTGCAGAACACCACGGCGAACGCGGTCACGGCCACGTTGAAATTCCCGTCGGTCGCGATCCGGGAGTCCTACCTCGCCTCCCCGGCCGGAGATCGGGTGGCCGCCCTGGCCGGCAATTCGCGCGAAGTGACGCTCGACATGGGGCGCTACGAGATCAAGAGCGTGGTGGTCCGGGTGCAAGAGAAATCCTCGGGCGCACCTTGAACGACGCGAAAGCCATCCTGACCGGACAGGTCGCGGTCGTGACGGGCGGCGGAAGCGGCATCGGGCTCGCGGCCGCTCGCTGCCTGGCACGCGATGGCGCGACGGTCGTACTGTTTGGCCCGGATGGCGACGTGCTGGATGCCGCGGTCGCGCAGCTGCGCGGCGACGGCTTCGCGGCGTGCGCGATTTCGGGCGATGTTTCGAAGGATGAATCCGTCCGCCGGCTGGTCGAAGAAACCCGCGCGAAATTCGGCCGCATAGACATGCTCGTGAACAGCGCGGCCATCCAGCCCTATGGAACGGTCGAGACCACGGCAGAAGCCGATTGGGACCGCGTTCTCGCGGTGAACCTCAAGGGCGTCTATCTATCGGGCCGTTACGTGATCCCGGTCATGCGCGCGCGTGGCGCGGGCGCGATCGTCAACGTCGCGTCCGTTCAGGCCAGCGCGTGCCAGAAAGGAGTTGCCGCTTACGCCGCCTCGAAAGGCGCCGTGCTCGCATTGACGCGCGCCATGGCGCTGGATCACGCCGCCGACGGCATCCGCGTGAACTCGGTCTCTCCGGGCGCAATCGATACGCCCATGTTGCGTGACGAGGCATCTTTGTACGCGGGCACCGAAACGCAGCAGCAGTTGATCGACAAGTGGGGACGCGCCCATCCACTGGGGCGTGTCGGTCTCCCCGACGAAGTGGGCGCATTGATCGCCTTCCTGTGCGGTCCGCGCGCGGCCTTCTGCACCGGGGCCGATTTCAAAGTCGATGGCGGGTTGCTCGCCAAGCTCGCCACCGAGCTGCCGGAATGAGCGTCCGCGCGTCGGCCGCCGCCGCGGCGATGGTCTGAGAGGTTCCGATGCAGCCGCGAGTCGTCTTCGAATCCGCGAACATCCTCGGCGAGTCGATGCTGTGGTCGCCCACGCGCAAGTCTATCTATTGGGTGGAGGCCACCGCGCCGCGCATTCATCGCTTCGAGCCCGACAGCGGCTTCCACGAGACCATCGATGTTCCCTGCGCCGCGCCGCTCGGCATGATTGCGCAGACCGGCAGCCCCGCCATCCTGCTGCTCGCGCAACCGGACGGCTTGTGCACCTTCAATCTCGTCTCGCGCTCGCTACAGTGCATTGCGCACCCCGAAAAGAGCCGCGCGGACATCGGCTACAACGATGCGAAAGTGGATCGTCGCGGCAGACTGTGGGCCGGCAGCTTCGATCTGGCCGAAGCCGAGCCGCGGGGCGCACTCTGGATGCTCGACGGCATGGATGCGCCGGTGCTGGCCGAAGCCGGGCTCGCCGTCGTCAACGGGCCGGCCTTCTCGCCGCGCGGCGACATCGTCTACGTCAGCGACTCGATCGCGCGGCGAATCCTCTCGTTCGAAGTTCGCGAATGTGCGCCATGGCTGGTTTCACGCAAAGTCTTCGCCCAGATGACTGCGGAAGAGGGAATGCCCGATGGCCTCACAGTCGATGCGGAAGGTTGCCTGTGGTGCGCTCACTGGGATGGTGCGCGCGTGACCCGATTCGCCGCCGACGGCTCGCGGCTGGCCGTCATCGAACTACCGGTGCCGCGCGTGACCAGTGTGGCCTTCGGCGGCGAGCGGCTGGAGACGTTGTATGTCACCACCGCGCGTTATGGACTGAGCGAGTCGCAGTTGGCGGCGAGTCCGGCCGCGGGCCATGTGTTTGCCATCGATGCTGGCGTATGCGGTCTCGTCGAGGCGCCTTTCGCGCCCGTGCTCTGATCGGGAGGAGGCGTGAGGACCGGTGAAGCGTTTGAACAAGGAGTCTGCGACATGAGCGTTTCGCGCCGTGAGCTCGTCAAGTCGGTGGCGCTTGCGCCCCTCGCGGGCGCCGCCTGGCAACTGATCGGCGCGCCGGCTTGGGCGGCGAGCCAGCGCCATACCCTCGAGTTTCGTCCTTGCGCATTTGTAGTCGACGGCAAGCCGGTATTCCTGCGCATCGGCAGCATGGACTATTTCCGCTGTCCCCACGGCGAGTGGCGCGCGCAGCTGATGCGCGCGAAGCGCTCGGGCCTCAATGCAATTGCTTTCTACGTCGCGTGGAATTTCCACGAGCGCGAAGAGGGTGTCTTCACCTTCGAAGGCGACGCCGATATCGGCGCCTTCATCGATCTGTGCGGCGAGCTCGGCCTGTATGTTTTCCCGCGCGTGGGACCGTTCATCTGCGGCGAGTGGGAAGCTGCCGGTCACCCCGCCTGGTTGTACGCGAAGGACGACGTCGAGCTGCGCTCCGCTCACCCGACCACGCTCGCCTGCGTGCGCAAGTGGTTCGGCAAGCTGATACCGATCCTCGCGCAGCGGCAGGTGACACGCGGCGGCCCCGTCCTGCTGGTTCAGCAGGAGAACGAGTATTACTTCGCCGGCCGGCCGAACGTGAAGGATTACCAGGCGAAGCTGGTGAGCATGATTCGTGAATTCGGCATCGAGGTGCCGGTGACGGACTGCAACGGCGGGCGCGCCGATACCCGCATCGCCGAATCGTTCATGACGCAGAACTCCGGCGGCGCCGACGCCATCGCCAGAATTCGCAAAGTACAGCCGCAGAAGCCCGCCATCATCTCCGAGCTCTACACCGACTACTCGAACACCTGGGGCTGGCCTGTGACGTCGTGGCCGACCGCGGCGGGTGTTTATCAGCAGACCGTCGACACGCTTTCGGTCGGCGGAATGTTCAACTATTTCATGTTCTACGGCGGCACCAGCTTCGGTTTCTGGGCCGCTTCCACGTGGAAGTCGGATGAGTCTTTCGTGACCACCCGCTACTACTCGCGCGGACCGGTAGCCGAGGGCGGCGCGCTCACCGATGCGTTCTGGGTCACCAAGGCGGCCAACTACCTGGCGCGCGTGGCCGAGCCCTTCATGACGTCGAGCGAGCCCGCCCCGTTTCCGGCGTCCCTTTCGGGCCCGGTGCGCGGCACGGCAATGCGTGGGCCACGGGGTTATCTGCTCTTCGTGCATCCGCAGTATCCGGACCGCACGTCGTCGGTTTATCACATGGACGGCAACAGCGGGCCCGTGATCCAGACGGCCGACGACTGGCCGCTGGCCGAAATCGCCACCCAGCCGGGCTCGCTGCGGCTGCCTTCCGGCGAGGAGTTCGACGTCGCCGAGCCGTCTTCTTATCCTTCGATGCTGCCTTATCAGCTCGAGATCGATCCGGGAACCCGCATCGATCATTCCAATGCAACCTTGTTAGGCCTCGCGGGCAAACCGGGAACGCGGGTGTTGTTGTTGCGCGGCGAAGCCGGCCGCAAGGGCATCGTGTCGATCAACGGCAAGCACGCGGAGTTCGTGTTCCGCGCCGATGCGCCTGCGCGCCTCGAGCTCGAAGGCGTGAGCGTGGTTGGTCTCGCCCGCACGCTCGCCGATCGCACCTGGTTCGTCGACGAGCGCGTGATCATCGGCCCGCACTACGTGGGCGAGGCGCAGGGCACCCGGCACGTGTGCCTGCTGGATGGCGAGGTCGATCGTGTGCACATGATTTCTGCGCATGGCGAGATCGACGCCGTGCAGGTGACGGTGCCTGCGACGCTCACCGCGAGAATTCCGTTGACGAGCTGGACCGCAAGACCGCTGCCGGAACCGCGCCTTCCCGCAAACGCGTGGCGCCAGATCGACGGCCCTGTCTGCGTGGAAAAGCTGCGCGCCTACTATGGCTACACGTGGTACCGGGCCACGGTGCAATCCGCTTCCGCGCGCTCAACCGGGCTATTCTTTACGGATACATCGGACCGCGTCACCGTGTACGTGAACGCGAAACGCGCCGGTGTCTGGGGACACGGACCGGGTGCAACGCGCGATCCGTTGCCAATCGAGCTCGCCGCCGGCAAGAACGAGATTGTCATGCTGTGCGACAACATGGGCCGCTTCTCGGAAGGCTCGACGCCGGATCGAAAAGGAATCCGCGGCCCCGCCTGCATCGATGCGGGTGTGCGCGACCTGCCGGCACCGCATCACTCGCAACCGGCCTCGCTACCCAGCAAGAGCTGGAGATTTCAGACATATCATTATTTCTCCAAGGCCTGGTCGCTCTCGCTGGGCTCGGATGCACCGCCGCCGGTCGATCTGTCGGAGTTGCATACGGTGACCTACGAGCTCGAGCGGGATGCGAGCGAGGGCCTCGTGTTTTCGTTGCTGGCATTTCCGGCCTACGCGTGGGTCCTCGTCGACGGCAAGGTTGTCGGTGAACATTCGGGCGATCTGTCCATCGCCGATGGCAGGAGCTACTCCACGTTCAAGCTCGATCCGCATTTTTCCGGACGCAACGCGCGCCTGGACATCGTCTTCTACGGAGAGCCGCCCCCCGATCTGCAGGCTCACTTCAGGCTGTACAGCGTCGCGAAGCAGGGCGAGCTTGTCGACTGGGGCTTCCGGGCCTGGGTGGATCCCTCACTTGCCGGCGAGGCGCTGCAAGATGAGCCCACGTGGTGGACGACGGAGATCGGCAAGCCCGCGTTCGCGGGGCCGTATTTTCTCGTGACGGAAGGATTGAGCAAGGGGCAGGCCTATCTGAACGGGCGCGCTCTGGGGCGCTATTGGGAGATCGGTCCGCAACACGCGCTGTATGTCCCGCAGTCCTGGTTGCAGCCCGTGAATCGGATCGCCATCTTCGACGAGCATGGCCGGCGTCCCGATACGGTCTATTTGATGCGCGATGCACGCGTGCCGGGTGAAACCGTACTTCTGTAACAGACCCGCGGATGTCTGCGCCGAACGACAGCCATCTTAAGGCTTCGTCGTAGAACTTCGGCCGCTGCAGCTTCACCAGTTATATTTTCGCTACTCGCGAGCGCGCGCCCCTGACAGGCGAGCCGTATGGCGGGGATTTTGTTAGGCGAAACGACCGGTTGCACGCCGCTCGAGCGATCGAGCGAAGAACGGTGGCAAAAATCGCGATTGCGCGGCAACATTTCCGCGAAGCTGCTCCTCATGTTTGCCTACAGAACGAATGCCGCACTCGCGGCGAAGATTGACGCGCAGCGACCATGTCTGCGATTGGCAGGCTCAAAATGATTCGACTGCGCGTGATCGGGGTTTAAGTGAATCGTGATTCTGTTCGCCTGCTGATAGTGGAAGACAGGCCCCTCGAGGCGGAAATCGCCGTCCGCCAACTCGAGGCCGCCGGCATCAAATGCAAATGGGAGCGTGTCGACACGGAGCCCAGCTTTCGAGTTGTGCTGACACGGAGCCGGCCGGATTTGATCCTGTCCGACTTCACGTTGCCGGAGTTCGACGGTTTGTCCGCGCTCGAGATCGCGCGCGCCATGGCGCCGCACGTCCCGTTCATCTTTCTTTCCGGAACCATCGGCGAAGAGCGCGCCATCGAAGCGTTGCAACGTGGCGCCGTCGATTACGTGCTCAAGACCAACATGGCACGGCTCGCGCCTGCGGTACGGCGCGCGTTGGCCGACGCCGCCGCGAAGCGCTCGCGGCGCGTGCTCGAGCGGCGCTTGCACGAAATCGTCGCCACCTCGCAGGACTGGATCTGGGAACAGGACCGCGAAGGGCGGTTTACATTTTGCAGCGCTTCGGTGCGCCATATCCTCGGTTACACCCCCGAATCGCTGCTCGGTGAGCCTGCCGCGAAGTTCGTTCATCCGGACGACGTCGATGCACTGGAGCGAGCGACCCGGGCTCTCGTCCCGAACGATCCTTCGATCAACAACCTGTCGGCGCGATGGCGCCACAAGGACGGCAGCTTTCGCTTTCTCGAACGCAATGCATTCGCACTATTCGATTCGCGGGGCACGATCGCCGGCTTGCGCGGCACGGAACGCGACGTCACGCAACGACGGCAGCAAGAGGCGCATATAGCCAGGCTGACTCGCGTCTTGCGAATGCTGAGTGGCATCAACTCCAGCGTACTGCGCATCAATGAGCGCCACGAATTGCTGGCCGAGGCCTGCCGCCTCGCAACCGTCATTGGTGGATATGTCACCGCCGTCGTGTCTCTGATCGTGCCGGGGACACGTACGGCGAAACCGGAGGCGTGGTCTGGAAGCGTCGACCAGGGCTATCTAGAAAGTGAAGTCTATGACCTCGGCGATGCGGGCTCGGCGGGGCCGAGTGTGGTCTCTGGAGCGCTGCGTTCCGGCGCGCCGGTGGTACTCAACGATCTCGCGATAGACGACGTTCCGCGCGAAGCACGTTCCGCGCTGCTCGAAGCGGACTTCCGGTGCGCGATCGGTATCCCGCTGATCGTCGATGGAACCGCGATCGGTGTTTTCGTCCTCACTTCGCACGACGCAGTCGCCGTAAGCGCGGAAGAAACGCAGCTGTTGCGCGAGCTGTGCGCGAATCTTTCTTTCGCCCTCCAGTATTTGCACAAAGAGGACGAAGTCCGGTTTCTTTCCTACTTCGATCCGCTCACCGGGCTTGCCAAGCGCGCGCTCTACTGCGAGCGCGTGATGCGCCTGCTGCAACCGGGCGTCGATCACAGCGGCAATACGACGGTGGTGGTGTTCGATATCGAGAAGCTGAGCTCCATCAACGATTCGTTCGGCCGGCATGGCGGCGATCAGCTGCTGCAGATGGTCGCCGATCGCGCCAAGCGTTATTTTGAGAACACCGATCGTCTCGCTCATTTTGGCGGCGGCACTTTCGCGCTGACCTTGCAACCCGAAGACCGGGAGGCGGAAGCGACGCACTGGGTTCAGCAGCACTTGTCGGAGTTGCTGCGCGCGCCGTTCACTGTCGAAGGCCACAGCATTCCAGTGGCTGTAAAACTTGGCATCGCGAGTTACCCCGCCAACGGCGCGGACGCCAACACACTGGTGCAGAACGCCGAAGCCGCACTCCAGGCGGCGAAGGCTTCCGGCGAGCAATACATGCACCACCGGCTCGAACTGAGCTCAAAGGGTGTCTCGCGGCTCGCGATGGAACATAGATTGCGCGGCGCGATCGAACGCCAGGAGTTCGATCTTTTTTATCAACCCAAGGTGGATATCCGGACGCGGATGATTCGCGGCCTGGAAGCGCTGGTGCGTTGGCGCGACCCCGACGCCGGGCTGGTCAGCCCGGCCGAATTCCTACCGTTGCTGGAGTCGAGCGGAATGATCGTCACGCTCGGCGAGTGGATTCAGCGCCGCGCGGCGGGGGATGTGCGGCACTGGAAGGAAAATGGATTCCCGCCGGTGCGTGTGGCGGTCAACATATCGCCGGTACAACTGCGGCGGCGTTCGTTTGTGGACCAGTTTCTCGAATCGATCGGCGAATGGCCTGACGAGCAGTGGGGTATCGACATCGAAATCACCGAAGGTGCACTGCTCGATGACGTGGGTACGGTCGTTTCCAAACTGAGATCGCTTCGCCAGAAAGGTGTGCGTGTGGCAATCGATGATTTCGGCACGGGCTACTCATCGTTGAGCCGTCTCGCGAAGCTTCCCATCGATCTGCTCAAGATCGACCGCACGTTCATCAACGAAATGGCCGCTCTCAACGAGGGAAGGACCATCGTTGAAACCATCGTGGCGCTCGGCCGTACGCTGGGCATGACCACGGTTGCCGAAGGTGTCGAGACCGTCGAGCAATTCGGGTTGCTCGAACAGCTGGGATGCGACCAGTCGCAAGGATATCTGCACTGCCGGCCGGCACCGATCGCGGACATCGATGCCATGCTCATGTATGCGCACAAACCGTTCGTGCTGCCGAAACGGTGATTCAGCCGGGCGAAGGAATTCAGACGCTCTGCAGTGGCCGAGAACGCCGCGTCGATCAGGTTTGAGCCCGAACCGCCACCACGGGCTGTTCGGTGCGTTCAACCTGGCTCAGCACCACGTAGTGATACAAGACGTCCGCCAGGCTCAGCATGACGAAGAAAGAGACCACGGTATCCGAGAAGAAGTGAGCGCCGCTCGCAATTCGCGACAACGAAATCAACGTGCCAAAGGCCAGCCCCGCCACGAACACCGAGCGCCGGCGGCTGAGCGCCAGCGCCAGGGCCAGCGCGAAGAATCCACCGGCCGCATCGCCGGATGAAAACGAGCAATTGGTGTTGCATTCACGGCTGACGACGAACGGCGCCGTGAACTCCTTCGTTCCTCCGAATTCCGTGACGTTGCGCGGACGTGCACGTCCGAAATTGTCCTTGAGTGTCGTATTGACGATGAGACCGGGTCCGATGCCGAGGACCAGCAGCAGGTACAGCACACGGCGGCCATCGATTCCTCCGAGCTTCTGCGCACGCGCGCGATTCCACACGTACAGCGCGAGTACGGCGGAGACCGACAAACACAAGAAAAGCGTGAGTCCGGTTTGCTGCAGGTCTTGCCACCAGCGGCCCCGCGGAAATGACCGGCCGTCGAAAAAAAACCCCGAGATCGAAAGATCGATGCTTGGAAACGCCACCATGATCGCGCTGAACAGCAGGAACGAGCCGAGGATGACGCGGCTGCGCCTCAATTTGAAATAAGACATGTCGTCGGCCGCCTCCCGAACGGCTTTCGACATCCGCACGTGCGATTCCCGCGAAGGAGCGGGCACCCGGTCGTCGTGACATGTCGCTGGGAGTTGGACGGGGTGCCGCCGGACAATCAATCGCGTTGGCGCGTGAAAAAAGTGGATCGCTGTTCCGCACAGGAGCGCGTCGATATTGGCCGCTGACAATGCGGGCTATAGTTGCGGCATGCCTTTGATGCCGCGATTGCGCTTGTCACATACCCGCTTCGTCGTCGCGTATTCGCTGGCGCTCTACATCGTCTGCAACGCGGCGAATCTCGATCGGCTGGCACACTGGTTCCGCGCCGGAGGCGCGCTCGATCTCCCGGCACTGCTCGCCTACCTGCTCGCGGGCCTGTGCCTGTTCGTCATGGTCTTCACGCTGTTGGCGCATCGCTTCACGATCAAGCCCGTGGCGGTGTTGCTCACGGTCGCGAGCGCGGCGGCGACTTACTTCATTGCGAAGTACGGCGTGGCCATCGACAGCTCCATGATCCGCAATGCGGTGCACACCGATCACACGGAGGTCGCGCAGCTGCTGTCGGTGCAGATGATTCCATACGTCCTGTTCGGGATGGTCGCACCGGTCGCACTCATCCTCGCGGTCGACATTACGTTCGAGGCTTCGGGTCGATACTTGTGGGGCTCTTTCAAGGTGTTCGCCGTCGCGCTGTGTCTGCTGCTGGTGGCGCTCGGCGCGGAGTACAACGCGATCTTTCGCGCGGGAAACGTGTCCAACAAATACATCGTGTACATGCTGGTGCCGATCAACGTCATCTCCGGCTCGATCAACGCGACGACTCGAGCGCTGAAACCGCACTTCACGAAGGCACAGAAGGATATCGACTTCGTCGCCAGGGTCACCACGCCTGGCAATCTCGTGGTCGTTCTCGCGGTGGGCGAGTCATCGCGGCGAAAGAATTTCAGCTTGTTCGGCTACCAACGCCGCGATACCAATCCCGAACTGCGGAAGATAGACGGACTGCATCTGCTCGACGCCGTTGCGACGCGCGCCTCCACACTGTACGCGTTGCCGAAAATCCTGGAGAAGAACGGCCTCAAGCTCACAACCGTCGTGTCGAAGGCAGGTATCCCGACGAGCTGCTACGTGAACTACACGTTGTACGACAACTGCGCGGCGGTGGGCGAAACGAAAGTCCACGACTGCGGTCACGGCGGCAAGTGTTATGACGAGGACGTCCTTCCGTTGCTGAAGGTGGACCTGGCAAACTACTCGTCGGGTTTCCGCTTCGTCGTGTTGCATTTCGGCGGCGGCAGTCACGGGCCCGCCTACGCGGATCGTCATCCGCCCGAGTTCCTGCGGTTCGAACCGGGGTGTAAGGATGCCGACGTCGCGAACCAGTGCTCGATCGAGCAGCTGTACAACTCGTACGACAACACCATTCTCTACGTGGACCACGTGGTGGCGCAGGCCATTCGAACGCTGGATGCATCGGGCGTGCCGTACGTCTTCATCTATCTATCGGATCACGGTGAATCCCTGCTCGAGAACGGCGTGATGTTCCATGGCATGCCGCCGGGCATGGCGCTGCCGCCTGAACAAGCCGGTATTCCCTTGATCGTGAAGTCGTCGGTGCCGGTGTCCATCGCCAAACGGTCGGTGTATCAACAATCGGACGTCTTCGATTCGGTGCTGGAGCTGTTCTCGATCGGATCTCCGGGGTTCGACAAACGCGGCGGTTTCATTGTCCGGCCGTGAGGAAGAGGGGCACGCGAGGTCCGGCAACGAGATGTGCAGCCCTTAGGCGCGATTCGCGGGATCGCGCAGACGCCCTGTTGCCAAACCCGCATTTCTAACTTGTTTCGGCAAACTCCCTGGTTACTGGTCGGATTCCATGACATACGTCCTGCACCAGTTGCGTCATAGGTTCACATTGTCGCGTGGCACGCAAGGCATCTAACCATTCGGTCGGCGTTACCTGTCATCCGGCAGCGCCGGCAGTCGATTCCGTTCTGGGCAAGCGGCAACGCGAGCGGGATGCAAAAGATCTGCGGCGTGCCTTGGACGACCAGCAGTTCGTTCTGCACTACCAGCCCAAGGTCAATTCCCGCGACGGCCGCATCGTCGGCGTGGAAGCATTGATCCGCTGGAAGCATCCTCAGCGCGGCATCGTCGCGCCCTCGGTCTTCATCCCCCTGTTGGAAGAATCGGGGATGATCCTCGACGTCGGCAGTTGGGTGCTCAGGCAGGCCGCTGACGATTTCTGCCGCTGGACTCGCCAGGGCCTCGCGCCGCTGCGCATCGCGGTCAATGTCTCGCCTCACCAGTTGAAGCAGAAGAATTTCATCGCGGAGCTGGAGAAGGCGCTGCGTATGGGAGAAGTGGGTCACGCCGGAATAGACATCGAAGTCACCGAAGGCGTTCTGATGGAGGACCTCGCCATGTGCATTCAGAAATTGCACAGCGTGCGCGAGCTCGGAGTGCGAGTGGCCATCGATGACTTCGGCACGGGTTACTCATCGCTTCGTTATCTCGCCTGTCTGCCCATCGATGCGCTCAAGATCGATCGGTCGTTCGTCAGCATGGTCACCGAGAGCCCGAACGATCTCGCCATCGTGTCCGCCATCATCGTGCTGGCGCACGGCTTGAACCTCGACGTGATCGCGGAAGGCGTGGAGACCGAGGAGCAGCGAAAATTTCTGCGCCTGCTCAGATGCGATCAGATGCAGGGTTTTCTTTTCAGCAAGCCGGTCGCCGGGGATGTAATCGAGAAGATGCTTGGTTCCGGCGCCAACACGATCGCGCAGGCGCATGTGACCACGGACTCACGCAGCAGCAGGGCGATCTCGGAAGCCGAACTCCGTGATCGGCGAAAAGCGGCTCATAAAACCTGGACGCACCAGCGGGTGTGAGGCAGTTCATCCGAAGGGGTGAATCATGTCGGCGTCCTCCAGGTCCACGAAGGCGGGGCCGCAGAAATGTAGCGCGACGCGGGTCGGGCCAGCGAAAGGTTGGGCCGGAACGCGAGGCGCGCGGATTCGTAAGCCTCCCATTCACGGGCGTCGGGTAGCGAGGGAATGGTCGCGAACTCGCCGAGATCGAATCCGGCAAGCGCAGCATCCACGAGATCCTCGCTCGACATGACGATCTGTGGGGGAAGCTGGTCGACCGACTTGCCCGCGTTGTTCCAGAACCCGGTCGCGACCGCGCCGGGCAGCACCACCTGGACACGAACACCCGTATGGGCGAGCTCCTGGTGAAGCGCCTGGCTGAACGCCAGCACGAACGCCTTGGTGCCGCCATAGACCCCGTTCAACAACTCGGGCGCGATTGCGACCGCGGAGCTGATGTTGATGATGGCACCGGCGCCGCGATCGACGAAGCGGGCGGCCGCGGCATACGTCAGCCGCGTGAGGGCCGTGACGTTGAGTGTGATCATCTGCTGCATCTTTTCGATATCGGAATCGAGTGTGGATGCGTACATCCCGATGCCCGCGTTGTTCACGAGCAGTGAGATGCTCGAGTCGAGGCCGAACGCATTCTCGACGCGGTGCAGATCGGAGGGTTCCGAAAGATCTGCCGGCAATATTCCGACCATCACCTCCGTTTCCCATTCGATGCGTGCGGCGAGCCTCTCGAGCCGCTCGCGGTTGCGGGCGACCAGGATGAGGTCGTAGCCGCGCCGGGCCAACCGGTCGGCATATACCGCGCCGATACCGGAAGAGGCACCGGTGATCAATGCGGTTCCCTTGCTTTCGGTCGTCATCTGGTTCTCCTGATTTTTGAAACGAAATCGTTGAAAAAAATGGCGGACGACGCCCCGGGAGGGAGTGACGCCGTCCGCCGCACCATCAACGCGGGGACCGGGGGATCGACCTCGTTGAGTTCCTCGAAGTGGATGAGCTCGGGGTGTAGATGCTCAAGTCCGCTTCTCGGAATCTCATGTCAGCAGGGGTGACGCATTGAAACGATGACGCCAAGGTATCAATCGATACTTTTATGTCGTTCTGCAGAAATATCGCCATGCGCGCCGCGCACTGACACCTTTGTACAGCTGACTCGCACATGCGCACGTGCTTCACTCGTTTTTTCGCGAGGAGTCGATGTATGAACGATCCGATCAATCTGCGCAGGCGCGAGCTGATCAGCGCAACGGCCGCTGGCGTGGCACTTGCGCAGGCTGCTGTCGCTCGCTCCGCCGAAACTCCATCGAACGTCGCCCCGCGTGTCAGGCGCACGGGCAGTACATCGTTCGCATCGCAGCAGCGCATCGAAGCGGGTGTGCTCGACGTGTCGTATGCGGAAGCGGGTCCCGCGAACGGAACGCCGGTGCTGCTGCTGCACGGCTGGCCCTACGACATCCACACCTACGTCGATGTCGCTCCGATCCTCGCCGCCGCAGGATTTCGAGTCATCGTTCCGTATCTGCGCGGCTATGGTGGGACACACTTCCTGTCCGCGGACACACCGCGCAATGGCCAGCAGGCGGCGCTCGCGGAGGACGCCATCGCATTGCTGGATGCGCTGCGAATCGACAGCGCGATCGTGGCCGGATGCGATTGGGGCGCGCGCACTGCGAACATCCTGGCTGCATTGTGGCCACAGCGCTGCAAGGCACTCGTATCGGTGAGCGGTTACCTGATCGGGAGCCAGGAGGTGAACCGGGCGCCGCTGCCGCCGGAGGCGGAGCGGCAGTGGTGGTACCAATACTATTTCGCCACGGCACGGGGCGAGGCGGGCTACCGGAAGTACACGCGCGATTTCGCTCGATTGATCTGGGCACTCGCTTCGCCGAAATGGAATTTCGACGATGCGACCTTCGAACGGTCCGCGGCCGCGTTCGACAATGCCGACCATGTCGCCATTACGATCCACAACTATCGATGGCGCCTCGGGCTTGCAGCCGGCGAATCGCGATACGACGCGGTGGAGACGAAGCTGGCGACGCTTCCTGGTATTGGTGTGCCGGCCATCACGCTCGAAGGCGACGCGAATGGGGCGCCGCATCCGGATCCCGGGGCTTATGCGAAGCGGTTCACCGGACCGTATGAGCATCGACAGATCACCGGGGGCATCGGCCACAATCTGCCGCAGGAAGCCCCGCTCGAGTTCGCGAATGCCGTAGTCGACGTTTACCGGGCATCTGAATGATGCGGACGGATGGTTGGCAAATGGCCGGCAAGCCGATCGCTGCGCAAGCGATTGATGGTGTCTATGGAAATGATCGGAACAACCGACTTCTTGGAGTCAGAAGAGGGGGCTACAGTGCCGGCCAATCGCCGCAAACAGGGGAGACGTGAATATGGCTACCGAAGCTAAGTGTCCGTTCAATCATTCAGGCAGAGGCACGTCGAATCGCGACTGGTGGCCGAATCAGCTGCCGCTCGAACTGCTGCACCAGCATTCCTCGAAATCCGACCCGATGGGTGAGGACTTCGACTACGCGAAGGAATTCAAGAGCCTCGACTTCAAGGCACTCAAGAAAGACCTGCTGAAGGCCATGACGGATTCCAAACCCTGGTGGCCCGCGGACTTCGGACACTACGGACCGCTCTTCATCCGTATGGCCTGGCACAGCGCCGGCACCTATCGCGTGGGCGACGGACGCGGCGGCGGTGGGCGCGGACAGCAGCGCTTCGCGCCGCTCAACAGCTGGCCCGACAACGCCAGTCTCGACAAGGCGCGCCGTCTGTTGTGGCCGGTCAAACAGAAGTACGGCCGCCGGATCTCCTGGGCCGATCTCATGATCCTGACCGGCAATGTCGCGCTCGAGTCGATGGGCTTCAAGACCTTCGGCTTCGGTGGCGGCCGCAAGGATGTCTGGGAACCCGATCACGACGTCTACTGGGGTGCCGAATCCAAGTGGTTAGGCGCCGACAAGCGGTACTCGGGCGAACGCGATCTCGCGAACCCGCTGGCTGCCGTGCAGATGGGCCTCATCTACGTGAACCCGGAAGGCCCCGACGGCAAGCCGGACCCCGTGGCCGCGGCGCGCGACATCCGCGAGACGTTCTCCCGCATGGCGATGAACGACGAAGAAACCGTCGCGCTGATCGCCGGCGGCCACAGCTTCGGCAAGACCCATGGCGCGGGTGATGCCGCGCACGTCGGCTCGGATCCCGAGGCCGCCGATCTGGAAGCACAAGGCCTCGGCTGGAGCAGCAAATACGGCACCGGCATTGCCGGCGATGCGATCACGAGCGGCCTCGAGGTCACGTGGACACGCACGCCGACGAAGTTCAGCAACGATTTCTTCAAGCACCTGTTCGAGTTCGAGTGGGAACTCACCAAGAGCCCGGCCGGCGCGCATCAGTGGAAGCCGAAGAACGGGGCCGGCGAGGGCACGGTGCCGAATGCGCATGACAAATCGAAGCGCATCGCGCCCAACATGCTGACCACCGATCTCGCACTGCGTTTCGATCCGGCCTACGAAAAAATCTCGCGCCGCTTCCACGAGCATCCGGAACAGTTCGCCGACGCGTTCGCGCGCGCCTGGTTCAAGCTCACGCACCGCGACATGGGACCGCGCGTGCGTTACCTCGGGCCCGAAGTGCCGAAGGAAGAACTGATCTGGCAGGACCCGATTCCGAAGGTCACTCACAAACTAATCGGCGACAAGGAAGTCAGCTACCTCAAGGCGAAGATTCTCGCCTCGAAGTTGTCCGTATCCGAGCTGGTGTCGACGGCCTGGGCTTCGGCGTCCACGTTCCGCGGTTCGGACAAACGCGGCGGCGCCAATGGTGCCCGCATCCGCCTCGCGCCGATGAAGGATTGGGAGGTCAATCAACCCGCCCAGCTCGCGAAAGTGCTCAAGGAACTCGAAGGCATCCAGGCCGCTTTCAACAAAAAGGCGAAGGGTGGCCGCAAAGTCTCGCTGGCGGATCTGATCGTGCTCGGTGGTGACGCGGCGATCGAGCAGGCGGCGAAAAAGGCCGGCTTCAAGGTGAAGATCGCGTTCACACCCGGCCGCAACGATGCCTCACAGGAACAGACCGACGTCGATTCCTTCGCGGCGCTCGAGCCGGTCGCCGACGGATTCCGCAACTATCTGAAGGGAAATTTTTCCATTCCGGCCGAGGCGTTGCTGCTGGACAAGGCGCAACTGCTGACGCTGACCGCGCCGCAGCTGACGGTGCTGGTGGGTGGATTGCGCGTGCTGGGCGCGAACTTCGGCGGCTCGAAACACGGCGTGTTCACGAAGCGCAGTGGAACGCTGACCAATGACTTCTTCGTGAATCTGCTCGACATGCGCACTTCGTGGAAGGCTACGTCGGAGGAGAAGGATCTCTTCGAGGCGAAGAATGCCGCGACCGGCAAAGTCGAGTGGACTGGCACCCGTGTGGACCTCGTGTTCGGTTCGAACTCGCAGCTGCGCGCGCTGGCCGAGGTGTACGCGAGTTCGGATGCAAACAAACAATTCGTGACCGACTTCGTCGCCGCCTGGAGCAAGGTGATGAACCTAGATCGATACGACGTGAAATGACCGGCGTAAAAGCCGCCGGCCGGTAACTCTGTTACTGCGCCGGCGGCTGAACGTTGGCGTTCAGTCGGAACAGGTTGGTCGGGTCGTAAGTCTGCTTGATCGCCACGAGCCGCGAATAGTTGCCGCGGAAGTTTTCATTGATGTCTTTCGAGGTGACTTCGCGCGCCAGGTCGTTGATGTAGAAGCCGCGCGTGAACGGCTCGAGAGTCGCCCAATACTTGCGCGCCGCCTGCATGTGCGCGGCGGTGTCTTCAGCGCCCTGCCGCCACGCCACCACAGTCATCATGTTGGCGACGGAATCCCGATGCGCAAACGCAGTCGCGCTTTCGTCCTGCCGCGACGCCGCGCCACCACAATGCTGGAAGAACAACACGGTGGTCCGGTTGGCATGGCCCGGGAAATTGTCGATGATGGCCGAGACCAGTTTGCCGGGCATCTGCGTGATGAAGCCGCCCTTGAGGTAGGAGGCAATCGCGCGCGAGTCGCCGGTGTCGTTCCAGCGCTGGACATGTAGATAGTCGTTCACCTTGATGGTGTCGCGCTCCGGCTTGCCCAGCTTGCGCAGCGGTGCCAGCGCGGCCTCGGCTTTGTCCTGCGGGCCGCTGTAACAGACCTCGACTTCGATGACGCCCGGGGCGCCGCCCGGCGGCAGGACCATGGCCGGGTCCATGTAGAGTTCGTCGGGCGCAGTCGCGACGTGGTCTGCGTACATGCCAAGCACGTCCTTCGCGCGCGCGATGGGAAAACTGAGCGTGCCCGCGACGACTTCGCGCTGCATCGGGTGCAGCCTGAATTCGAAATTCGTCACGACGCCGAAGTTGCCACCGCCGCCGCGCACCGCCCAGAAGAGGTCCGGATTCTCACTGGCGCTGGCGTGCCGCAGTGTGCCGTCGGCGGTGACGACGTCCACCGATTCGACATTGTCGATCGCCATGCCGAACCGCCGCGCGAGGCGACCGAATCCCCCGCCGAGCGTGAGGCCGCCCACTCCCGTGTGCGATACCGTGCCGAGCGGCGTCACGAGCCCGTGCGCAGCGCCTTCGTGATCGACCTCTCCTAACAACGTGCCGCCGTCCACGAAGGCGCGCCGCGCCCGCGGATCCACGCGCACGCCGCGGAAGGCCGACAGGTCGATCATCATGCCGCGCTCACAGGTCGACTGGCCGGAGGCGCTGTGCCCGCCGCATTTCACCGCGACCAGCAGGTTGTTGGCGCGCGCGAAGGCGACTGCCGCCTGCACGTCCGCGGCCCCGCTGGGTTGCGCGATCAGGGCGGGATGTTTGTCGAATGAGGGGTTCAGGATCTGGCGGGCCTTGTCGTACCCGCTGTCGCCGGCGATCAGCAACTGCCCGCGCAGGCGGGCGGCGAGGTCGCGAATATCGATCCCGCGCAGCGTGATCTCGCGGCCGTCACCGGTGATGGCCGGGATGTCCGCGACGGTGCCGCTGCCGACGACCGCATAGGCGGCGCGGAAACCCGGGATGGATATGGCGGCGGCGAACAGCGAAGAATTCAGGAAATGCCGGCGCTGCATGTTGAGCCTCACTCTTCACGGTGATTGCGACTTGTCGGTGAACTATACAGTCCGGCGGCATTTTGTAGGACAGCAACCCGTACCGCAGGTGCAACCGATCTAATAAAGTATCCGTCGCCCCGCATCCCGGGTCTCGACGGGTATTTCGATGCAGAAGTCCAGATCCATCGTCGGTCTTGCCGTCGGTGTCGCCAGCCTCGTGCTCGCGGTCGCGGGTGTCATGTCCTATCGCGCGGTCGCGCAACTGGGGCGGACCAGCGACGAGGTATTGCGCGCCAAGGAGCTCGAACTCAGCCTGGAGCGGTTGTTGTCGACCGTGCGCGATGCCGAAACGGGACAACGCGGTTACCTGCTGAGCGGCAGCGAGGAATATCTCGCGCCTTACGACGAGGCACTGCACGAACTCGACGGCAGACTGAACACCACCGAGGCGCGCATCCAGGCGGCTGGTGGAACAGCGGAAGACATGACGCGCCTGCGCGGCCTCGTCGCGCGCAAGTTGCAGGAGCTCGCACGCACCATCGATCTGTTCCGCGCCGGACGAAAAGCCGAGGCACTGGCGGTCGTGAACACCGACGAAGGCCGGCAGGCGATGGATGCGATTCGCGCCTTCGTAGGCGAACGCGCTGATGCCGGGCGGCAACGCGTCGAACGCTTGCTCGGCTCCGAACGCGACGCGCTGCGCGCGACCACGCGCGCCAGCATTTCGGTCAGCGTACTCGCGATCATGTTGCTGATCCTGCTGACGTACATCGTGCGGCGCGATTCGGCGCGTGTGCGGCAGAGCGAAGAGCAGCTAGCGACCACCTTGCGCAGCATCGGCGACGCCGTCATCGCCACCGACGCGCAGGGCCGTGTGACCATGGCCAACCCGGTGGCGGAATCGTTGACGGGCTGGAACATCGCGGCCGCGCGCGGCCAGCCGCTCGACGTCGTCTTCAACATCGTCAACGAACAGACGCGGGCGCCGGTCGAGAGCCCGGTGACCAAGGTTCTGCGCGAGGGCGGTGTCGTCGGCCTCGCCAATCACACCATGCTGTTGCACAAGGCCGGGCACGAAACCGCAATCGAAGACAGCGGCGCGCCGATCCACGACAAGGCCGGTGAAATCACCGGCGTGGTCCTGGTGTTCCGCGATGCGACGAAGGAACGCGAGGCGCAGAACGCCTTGCTCACCGCGGATCGCCGCAAGGACGAATTCCTCGCGACGCTCGCACACGAATTGCGCAATCCGCTCGCGCCCATCCGCCAGGCGGCGAGTCTCGCCTCGCACGCGAATGCGTCCGCGGAACAGATCAAATGGAGCCACGGCGTGATCGAACGCCAGACCGCGCACATGGCGCGATTGCTCGACGATCTGCTCGACGTCTCGCGCATCACGCGTGGACGTCTCGAGGTCCGCCGCTCGCACGTCACACTGCGGTCGATCGTCGATACGGCGGTCGAGACCGCGAGGCCGGCGATCGACGCCGGCAAACATGTGCTGCGCCTCGAACTACCCGCGGAACCGGTGCTGCTCGACGTCGATGCGTTGCGTATCGCGCAGGTGCTGGCAAACCTTCTGACGAATGCCGCGAAGTACACTCCCGCGCAGGGGCTCATCCGGCTGGCAGCGGCACGCGAAGGCGGCGACGTGCTGGTGCGCGTCATCGACAACGGCATCGGACTCGCGGCGGACGATCTGCCGCGCATCTTCCAGATGTTTTCGCAGGTCAGGCCGACCCTGGACCGCAAGGAGGCGGGGCTCGGCATTGGCCTGGCCTTGTCCAGGGCACTGGTGGAGCTGCATGGCGGCACACTCGAAGGCCGCAGCGAGGGTGCTGGAAAAGGCAGTGAATTCATTGTCAGGCTGGCAGTGGCGGCCAAGGAACAGCAGGCGCCGCCAAGCCTGGGAGAGCCGGTGCCTACGATCGATTCACCTGCCCGCGCAGCGGTGCGCATCCTGCTGGCGGATGACAACCGCGACGCCGGCGAAAGTCTCGAGCTGCTGTTGAAGCTGGAAGGCCACGAGGTCCGCGTGGTTTACGACGGCGCCGCGGCGATCGCGGCCAGCGCGGAGTTTCGCCCCGACATTGCGTTGCTCGACATCGGAATGCCCGGCAAGAACGGCTACGAGGCCGCCGCGGAGATCCGCAAACAACCCTGGGGCGCGGCTATCCACCTGGTCGCGTTGACCGGCTGGGGACAGGCCGAAGACCAGCGCCGATCGGAGGCCGCGGGTTTCGACGCCCACCTGGTCAAACCGGTCGATTTCGAAGTGTTGCGCGAGTTGTGCGCGACGTTTTCGCGGCGAGACTAGCCGCAGAGGCCGGGGTCAGGCGCGGATGTCGATGAGGCTCTGCAGCATCGCGTGGGATGCCTTGATGATCTTCGCGGCCGCCCGCGTATAAAGAACCTGCTCGCGCGAATCGACCAGGGCGTGGACCGTGTCGCGCGCTTCGACCGCGGAAGATCTCGCCACCACGTTGGCGTCCTTCTCGACGGCGCGCGCGGCCCGATGGATGGCGCCCTTGGCGCTTTGCAGCGCGCCGGGGATTCCACCAATGGCCGAAAGGTCGTTCATGGCCCCAGCATAGCGGCGCATGGAGGCGGCAATCCGTGATCGGGTTCATTCCGGCGGCAACGCGGCCTGAACATAACCAGGATCCTTCGCGATTCAGATGAGCCCGGCGCGTTTCACCGCGTGATAGCGGTTCACGAGCTCGATGCCGAGCATCTGTGGCTCCGAATCGACCATCAAACCGTCCCGCGCGGCCAGCTTGTTGAAGGCATCTCGGCGCGACTGCTCGTATTGATGCGCGCTGCCGATCTCGAGTGCCGCCTCGCCCGAATCCAGCGTCTGGGAGATCAGCTCGTTGACCACGCGTTCGCGCAGCGACGCCACCAGCACGAGGTGCCGCGAGCGCAGTAGTTTGAGCGCGTGCGCCAGCTCGCTCGCATCCTCGTCGCGGAAGTTCGTGATCACGATGACCAGCGAACGCTTGTGATGGCGGCGCAGCAGCGTCTGGGCGACCGAGACGTAATCGGAGTGCGTGGGCGAGGGCTGCACGGAATACAACTCGCCCATCAAGGCGTTCAACGCCTGCGCGCCCTTGCGTGGCGCGAAGCTGCGTTCGTCGCCTGCCGGCGTGCCAAAAGTGAGGGCGCCGACCGCGTCGCCCTGTTTGAGCGCCACATACGACAGCAACATCACGGCGTTGAGCACCTGGTCGAAATGCCCGCTGCCGATGCCGTTCTCGGTGTCATAGGCGCGCATGCGGCGGCCGCAGTCCACCAGCAGCATCACGCATTGATCGCGCTCGTCCTGGAACTCGCGCAGCACCGGCTTGTTCTGGCGCAACGTGGCTTTCCAGTCGATGTGGCGCACCGGGTCGCCGTGGCGATACTCGGCGAGCTGTTTGAAGTCGGTGCCTTCGCCGCGTTGCTGGTAGGTCTTGATGCCGATTTCCTGCAGGCGCCGATCGCCGGCGAGCCATGCGTAACGCGCCACCTGCGCGAAATCCGGATACGAGCGGCGCGTATCGCCGCCGCCTATGCGTTCGAGCAGATCGCACAGGCCGAACAGCGACCGGATGCGCAGGTCCGCGGCGGCAAACACGATCTCGCCGCGTCGTGTGGGCGTCACGTCGTAGACCAGCGTGGTGCGCTTTGCGGCCGCGAGTTCGAGGCGGGCGGGCAGGCCGGCGATTTCGAGGCTGGGATCGCAGTGATCGAAGACCTCGCAGCGCCAGTGCTGCGCGCCCGCGGTTTCGAATTCCAGCTGCACCGGCTTGCGCACGCCGATCGCGAAGGCGGACGGCAGGCGACGCGTCACGCGCACCTCCGATCTCAGCCAGGCGCGGCGCGAGACGAGGTAGTCCGCCGCGATCGCGGTCAGCAACAGCAGCGCGAACAAGGCGGTCGTTTGCGCGACGAGCGCAAGCCCGGCACCCGCGAACGACGCGACCGCAGCCGCGCCCACGCCCGCGAAGGCGAGTGCGATGCAGAGGCCGCTCGGGATGAAACGTACCCGCATCGCTTCAGACCCGCGGCGCCGCCACGCTGTCGACCACCGCCGCCAGCAGATCGTCGGGCTTGCGGCCTTCGAGCAACGCATCCGGAGCGAGTGCGATGCGATGCCGCAGCGCCGGCAGCGCGATGCGTTTGATGTCGTCGGGGACGACGAAATTGCGCCCTTCGACCAGCGCGGCGGCGCGCGCACCGCGCACCAGCGCCAGTGCGCCGCGCGAGCCCGCGCCCTGTGCGAGCCCGGGCCACTCGCGCGTGGCGCGCGTCAGCCGCACGGCGTAATCGATGACCTGCGGGTCGACGCGCTGGCGCGCCGCGATCTGCTGCAGGCTCAACACCGCGCGCTCGTTGAGCACCGGCACGACTTTCGACAACGGCAGTTCGTCGCCCGCCTGGCCGGAGGTCGCGCGGATCACCACGCCCACTTCGTCATCGAGTGTCGGATAGCCGATTTCGATCTTGAACAGGAAACGGTCCAGCTGCGCCTCCGGCAGTGGATAGGTGCCTTCGGTTTCGACCGGGTTCTGCGTCGCCAGCACCATGAAGGGTTTGGGCAGTGCATGGGTCTGGCCTTCGAGCGTCACCTGGTATTCCTGCATCACCTCGAGCAACGCGCTCTGCGTCTTTGCCGGGGCGCGGTTGATCTCGTCGGCCAGCAGCAGATGTGTGAAGACCGGCCCGCGCACGATGCGCATGTCCATGGTCTTCGGATCGAGCACGGCGTGGCCGGTGATGTCGGAGGGCATCATGTCGGGCGTGAACTGCACACGGCCGGTAGATAGCTGCAGCGCCTGCGACAACGCGCGTACCAGCAGCGTCTTGCCGAGGCCGGGGACGCCCTCGATGAGCACGTGACCCGAAGCCACCAGCGCGAGCACCACTTCCTCGACGACGCGCGGCTGCCCCACCACCGCCTCGGCGATTGCGGCGCGCAGTGTGCCGAGCAGTCCGGCGGCTTTTTCGAGAGTGGCCGATTCAGTTTCCATGTCCTGCCCTTTTGTCGTTCATCAAGATTCTGCGGCGCACGGTTTCGAGAACCGCGATCGCGTTGCGCAGTTCGTGCGAGCTGCGCGTGCCGGTGTAGTTCATCGCGGGGCCGAGCTCCTGGGCCGGCACGGCGCCAAGCCTGGACAGCGCGGCGACGCGCTCCTCGCTCGACAGGCGGTCGAAGTGGGGCACGCGGCGGATCGCTGCATCCCGCAACGCGCGCAGCTGCGCGGCGTGCAGCGACTGGCCGCCGCCGAATCGCAGCGTGAATTGCCCGGTGCCGCGAATCTGTTCCGCCAGCGAGCGCCGCGCGGTGTCGGCGGCCGCGACCGGCGGACCGAACCGCGCCGTTGCCCGCCACAGCGACAACGCGATGGCGCCCAACATCAGCAACACCACCGGTGCGCCGAAGCGCCACACCAGCGTGAGCAGCGAGGCGTGTTCCTCTTCGGTGAACAGCCGCAGCGAATCGCCGCGATGCAGTTGTGTGGCGCGGACGAACAGCCGCGGATGATCGCCGAGAAAAAATCCGCGCCGCTGGAAGGGGAGCGCATTGACGACGGTGACGCTGCCGCGCCCGACACGCGTGCGTAGTGCGTGGATCTGCTTGCCGTCGCGCAGGGCCCATTCGGCCTTGCGCGTGCTGGTCAGCGAACGCGATGGATCGACCCCGCACACTTCGATTTCCGCGCGTGACCCGTCCTCGGTCAGCTTGCGGCACTCCGGGGCAAAGAACGCAACGGGCGACTCGGACTGATCTTCGCTTTCCTGATGAGGCTCGACCTGGTGCGATATCTCATCGATCCCGGACCAGCGCGTGAATACATTGAGATCACCGATCAGCGAAGTGTCGACCACGAGCCTGCCGCCCGACTCCACCCATCGCTCGATGTGTTCGCGACGATTGCGGCTCAGCGTCCAGTTCCAGGCCGACAACATGACGATCGAGTCTTTGGCCGGAGCCGTGAACACCCGCTCCCATTCGGCGTCGGCGCCCAGCGCCTCGCTGAACCGGATCGCTGCGTAATAGGGATTGCGCAGCGCCTCGCCCTCGAGCGCAGCGGGCACGGTCACTTCCTTGAACGACATGTGCATCGCCAGCCACGCGATCAGCGCGATCATGCCCGCCATGAGGACGATGCCGATGATGTTCCGTTTCACGCGGGCGCACCGTGTGAGACCGGCTCGTGTCCGCGCGCGGCGCCCTGCGCCGGTCCATCGAGATGCGTCGCGAAATTCGCGCACAGGTCCCAGACCTGCGCGGTGTCGATGCTGAGGCCGCCGTAGATCGCACGCTGCCAGGTGCGCACCAGCTGCGAGGCGTAGGCGACGCGCGCCGCATCGAGCGTGCGCGCCGCGAGCACCAGGCAATCGCCTTCGGTGCTCGAGTCCCGGATGGGCACCTCGTAGGTGTGTGCCAGCCGGGACAACAGACCGCGATACAGCAGCGCGAGCGCGGCGCGTTGCGCGCCGCCGTCCCACAAGGCGCGTGCCGCGGCGCCGATGTCGGCCGGCAGGCTTTCCGGGCGGATGTCGAGATCCTGCACGTGGGTCGGCGCGATGAAGCGGCGGTTGCGCTCCGGCAAGCCGCCGGCGGCAAACAACCTCACCAGGAACACGCCTGACAAGGCGGCCAGGCAGGCCAGCAACACCCACACCAGCAGGCCCGAGCCCTGCGCAATCCAGCTGAACAGGCTGCCTAACCACTTGAGCCAGCCGGGCGTGTGCAGGCGATCGCGTTCGCGCGGATTTCGATCGCCATCCCAGACGAGTCGGGTGGCCTTTTTCTCGGTGGCGAGCTCCGGATCGGCCTTGGTCTGCGCGATCGCGCGCTCGATCTCGGCGTTCGTCGGTGGTTCGGCCGCGCGCGCGGCGGGCAGCGCGGGCGCCGCTGCCAGCAGCGCGAGCAACGCGCACAGACGCAGGTCAGGTCGCGAACGCACGGCGGAATTCCTGTTCGATGTCCCAGGCCTCGAGTTCGGCGCGCCGGTTGAGGTACATCCCGAAACCGGCCGCCACGTAGAACGGCTCGAGGAACAATACGGCCGAAGCGTAGGCCAATGCGCTGATGAACTGCGCGGCGAGGTGCGAATCGCCGGTGAAGAAACTCCAGAAGTCGAATCCTTGCTCGGGCGGCACGAGCCAGAAGGCGAGCGAGAGCACCGCCGCGGTGAGCCCGCTTTCAGCCAGCCCGAACGCGAACGTCATGAAGAACGCCGGCGTGCTGTAACGGTTGCGCAGCTGGGACACCCGCCTGCGCAACGCGAAAAAGGAGTGACCTTCGAGCTGGTATGCCGCCTGGGTGAAAGAACGCCACGGGGACAGACGCCGCCACGTCCAGGTGAGGATCAGCTGCTGCCACCAGACCGAACGCTGCTCGCGCCACAAATCGCCGACGGTGGTGCGCTGGCCGAATGCCGCGCGCGACAGGACGAACAGCACGGTGCGGTCGAGCCAGGGCTTCGCCCACCATAAAAACAGCGTCGGTGCCCAGGGCGCGAATTCGAACAACGACAACGCCACGAGCGCGATCGGAATGGCGGCCACGAAATAACAGCGATAGACCGCCGCGGCGTTCGCCTGGCACAGACGCACGCCCAGGTCCGCGGCCTCGTGCGGCGCGCGCGGTCGCATCTGCAGTGCGAGCGAATCAATCTGCACGGCGGCCCTGGAACGTCAGATAGGCGAACACCGCCAGCCAGCACAGTGCGGCGACGGAATATTTGGCCGTGAGCGGCAACCACCGCGACGATGACCAGAAGGCTTCGATCGCAGCGGCGATCAGCAGCATCACCGTGACGCCGTAGAGGATCACGGTGCATTCGCGGGCGGCGACCACCAGGCTCTGCAGCCGCGAACGGCGGCCGGGCGAGATCAGTGAATGTCCGAGCCGCAGTCCCACGCCGCCGGACAACACGATGGCGGTCAACTCGAAGGCCGCATGCGTGACGACGAAGGAATAGAAGGTGGATCCCAGGCCGCGTTCGGTGAGGTAACCGGCGACCGCGCCGCCCATCACGCCGTTGAACACCAGATAGAACATGCTGCCGACGCCGCCGAAGATGCCCGCGGCGAAACACTGGAACGCGATCGAGATGTTGTTCCAGATGTAGTAGCCGAACATCTGCCAGTCGTCGTCGCTGGTGCGCAGGCTGCCGATCGAATCGGCCGAGTCGGAGTACATCTGCTCGAATTGCGCGGCAGTCTGCGTATCGACCACCGAGAGGATGAGATCGGGACGCTGGTAGACCAGCCAGCCCACCAGCAGCGTGGGGACCACGAACAGCGCGGCCGACATCCACACGTACGCCGCATGCGCCCGGACCGCGCGTGGGAAATCGACACTCGCCGCGCGTTTGAGCCTCGCCAGCCCAAATTCGCTGCGTTGATAGATGACCTGGTGCGCATCGGCCGTCAGCCGGTCGAGCCGATCGAGCAGGTAACGCGGATAGGCGCGCGCCCGCGCCAGCGCCAGGTGTTCGCAGGCGCGGCGATACAGCAGCGCCACGCGTTCGCCACGGACGGGATCGGCGGCTTTCGCGCGCCGCGCCTTGCCGCCGAGGACGGCCTTGACCTGTGCCTCAAGCTCGTCCCATTCGGGCTGGTAGAGGGTTTCGAAATGCAGCGGCGTCATGCGCGCCTGCCTAACAACCATTGCGCCACGCCGAGCACGCGCCGCGCCACCTCGTCGGCCGGACGCGGCTGCGTGCCTTGCACCGGCGCGGCGAGCGCGGCGAGTTCCTCGAGCCGTTCCAGCGTGAGTGTCGGCGCGCGCGCCGCCAGCGCGATGAGCGCCGACTGATCGCGCGCCGGCAAGGCATAAGCCGGCGCGAGGGGCGTCACCATGTCGAGCGTCGCTTTGGCCGCCGGCCGCGGCAGATGCACGACCAGCGTCGAGGCGGCCAGATCGCCGAGCCGCTTGTTATCGCCGCGCACCATCATGCTCACGATGGCGGCGCCGAATCCGAACGGCAGGAAGTCCGCGCCGCGCAACAGGTTGCGCAGGAACGAGGCGGCCGGCGTGACCGGCAGCCCGTTGTCCATGACGACCTTGAGCCCCATCGTGCGTTTGCCCGGCGTCGCGCCCGCGCGCCCGAGTTCGAATACCACCGGATAGAACCACTCGAGCGCGAATATCAAAACGAACCAGAACGCGGCGCCGATGCCGCCGAGCACGCCGGCCACGATGGCGGCCACCCACAGGATGGCGAGCCGGATCAACCAGTCGATGACGAACGCGCAGCAACGCGCCGAGATACCGGCGGGGCGCATCTCCAGCATGATGCCTTCGGGCGTTTCCGCCGCGACTACCGAATCCAGCACGATGTGTAGAGACCTGGGGTGTGCATCGCCGCGCCGATTCTCCCCTAACCACAATGGAGTTGTCGCCCCGCATTGACGTCCGGGCGCCTCGCGGCCAGCATTGCCGCGCGGGGCGTCCCGCGCTGGCGGGGTGCCTTTGTCCAAGTCGGATTCACTGTCGGGCGTGTTCGCCTGTCCACGCTGCGGCCGTGGGCCGGTATCACTCGAACGCGCCGGCTGGATGTGCGGTGCCTGCAGCAGCGGGTATCCGGTGATCGGAGAGATTCCGTGGCTGTTCGCCGATCCGCGCCAGGCGCTGGCCGAATGGCGCGGGCGGCTCGCATTGTTGTCGCAGCACCTGCTGTCGGAGGCCGCGGCGATGCGCGCGGCGCAAGGACCGCTGCTGGCGGCCACCGGCCGGCGGCTCGCCAGCACCGCGGCTGCACATGAAGACCAGGTCGCGCGGCTGCGCGCCTTGCTGGCGCCGCTCGGGCTCGAGCAGGGCAGCATCACGGAAGCCACGCACCAGGGTCTCGGCACGCGGCTGCCGATCCAGCAAGGCTTGTCTAACTACTACGTCAACCTGCATCGCGATTGGGCGTGGGGCGAGGAGGAAAATGCCGCCTCGCTGGCGGAGATCGCCGCGCTGCTGGGCGGCGGCGTAAAGGGGCTCGGAAACACGCTGGTGCAGGGCGCCGGCGCCTGCCGGCTCGCGTACGACCTGCACGCCGCGGGTGATGCGCCGCTGACGGTCGCGACGGATTTCAATCCGCTGCTGCTGTTCGCCGCGCGCGAGCTGCTCGCGGGGCGCGGCGTCGAGTTGTATGAATTCCCGATCGCGCCGCGGCGCATCGAAGACCATGCCGTGTTGCGGCGGCTCGCGGCGCCCGCGCCGGCCCGCGCCGGGCTCGAACTGGTCGCCGCCGATGCGTTGCAGCCACCATTCGCCGCGGGCGTGTTCGATACGGTCGTGACGCCGTGGTTCGTCGACATCATCGGCGAGCCGTTTGCGCGCGTCGCGGCGCGCGTCAACCTGCTGCTGAAGCCCGGCGGCCGCTGGATCAACTTCGGATCGCTGGCGTTCTCGCGTGCGGCACATGCCGAACGTTTCGGTCTCGAGGAGGTGCTCGAGACGATGGGCCCCGCCGGCTTCGCGGCGCCGGCCGTGCGCGAGAACACGCTGCCTTACATGCGCTCGCCCGCGAGCCGGCATTCGCGCCTCGAAACCACCGTCACCTGGGTGACCGACAAGATCGCACCCGCGGCGGAAGCACCGCGCGCGCGCGCCATCCCCGAATGGCTGCTGCAGGCGGACAAGCCCGTGCCGCGCACGCCGGCGTTTGAAATGCAGGCGATCTCGAGCCGGGTGCACGCATTCCTGCTGGCGCTCATCAACGGCGAACGGTCGATGCGCGACATGGCGCGCGTGCTGGTGGAGCAGCGGCTGATGTCCGCGCAGGAGGCCGAGGCGCAAGTGCGCCTGTTCCTCACGCGCCTGCACGAAGAGAGCGAATCCCGCACCACCTTCTAGAGTGCATTAAAGGGGACATGCCTAATTAAGCATTAAAGGGGACATGCCTAATTAATTGGAAATCCGATGCGCGGACGCATCAGTTTTCCAATTAATTAGGCATGTCCCCTTTAATGCCACGATCCGCCACGATTCGTCGGCAGAACGCCCGGCTCCCGCCCGCGCGGCATCCTGAGTCCGCGTTGAAATGAACCTCGAGAGCAAACCGCTCTCGCAAGTTCTAACAACTGGAGAGGGTACATGGGCACCTGGACAACCAAGTTTCGTAAACCCGCGATCATCGCGGGCGTGTTGGCAATCAATCTCGCGGTGAGTCCGGCGTTCGCCACCCAGCCGGTCGAGCAGCAGAAGAGCGACGGCAAACGCGGCGGCGCGGGCTTCGCCGGCGGCGCGGTGATCGGAGCCGCGGCCGGCGGGCCAATCGGCATGGTCATCGGCGCGACGGTGGGCGGCCTCATGGGCGATCGCAGCCAGAAGAAGAGCGAGACGCTCGCCGCGCGCAAGGCCGAGGCCGCGTTGCTCGCCAGTCAGGTCGAAGCGCTGAACGGCACGTTGACCAGCATCGAAGGAAAGGCCGGGCAGGTCGGTTCGACCGTGCAATTCCGCACCGGCGAAACCAGCGTCCGCGACAACGATCGCGCACGTCTGGCAAGACTCGGCGCGCTGGTCGCCGGCCTCGACGATGTCCGCGTGCACGTGTCCGGATTCGCGGATGCGCGCGGCGACGACGCACTGAACCAGTCGTTGTCGCAGGAACGCGCCGAGATGGTGGCGCGCGAACTCGAGAAGGCCGGCGTCCCCAAGGAGCGCATGGTCATCGAAGGCATGGGCGAACGTTTCGCCAGCGTCGAAGCCGCCTCGGACGACCAGGCCTTCGAGCGCTGCGTGGAAATCCGCTTCGAATCCACCAGCGCGTCGCTGGCCAGCAATAACTGAATGGAGCCCACATGGTGCCGGGTGGGGAATGTGGGGAATACTCAGCTTCCCTCCACACCCGGCACTCTCATGACGCAGCAGATCATCGATTTCAGGACGAAGGTCCCAGGCGAGACTTCGACTCCCGCCGCCGATCGGCTCCTGGCGGGCAACCCGCAGCAAAGCGTCAGCAACTACTTCAGCGACGCGACCCAACAGTTTCACAGCGGGACCTGGTCGAGCACGGTCGGCACCTGGCGCATCCGTTATTCGGAGTCGGAGTTCTGCTGCCTGACTCGCGGCCGCGTCGCGCTCGAGAATCTCACCGGTCAGCGCTGGGAATTCGGGGTCGGCGAGGGCTTCGTCGTGCCGGCCGGGTTCGAGGGAACCTGGCAAGTGATCGAGGACTGCACCAAGTTCTACGCCATCTTTGAAGCGCGCACTTAATAAGTGCAATGGACCACGCATTGACGGCATAATCCGCACCTTCGGGACGGTTGTAACTTTTTAAGCTACACGTAACTCGTTGAAATTTTAGGCATGAAGGGTCAAGTGAAGCTGGAATGGCACAACCCTTGCTTAAGAACATGGGCCCTATAGCCCTCGGAGGAGCAAAATGAAATCGATTAAAACTCTGGCGCTCGTGACCGGCCTCCTGGCCTTAAGCGGTGTCTCCCAAGCTCAATTCAGTTCGACCTGGACTGCGGTGAGCGATTACGACTTTCGCGGCTTCTCTCAAAGCGCGAAAGACCCGGCCTTGCAGGCCAGCGCCGACTACGCGTTTGGCGAAAGCGGATTTGCGGTCGGCGCCTGGGCGTCGAACGTCGACTTCGGACCCGGTACGGATTCCGACATCGAACTCGATCTGTACGGTGGTTACACCGGCAAGATCAACGACAGCTTTTCCTGGAACGCGGGCTTCGTGCACTACGGCTACCCGAGTTCGACCGGCGGTGAGTACTTCGAGTATTACGCGGGCCTGACGGCTGGCAACTTCGGCTTCAAGCAGTGGTTCACGGACAGCCTGTTCGATGCGGGCAGCAGCGCGCAATACACCGAAGCGAACTACACGCAACCGCTCGGCGACACGTTGTCGCTGGCTTTCCATGCCGGTTACGCCTGGGGTGATGCCTGGGACAACGCCGAGCTGGTCGACTACGCGGTGCAGCTCAACTACACGGCGGGCCACTTCACGTTGTTCGGCAAGTTCACGGGCACCGATGCCAGTGGCGAACAGAAGATCACCAGCGACGCGAACAACAACGAGCCGCGCGTTCTCGTGGGCGTCATGACGACGTTCCCCTGGGGCGATTGATCCAATCAAGAAGAATCAGCTTCTGAGCTGACGGAAAGGGCCGGTCGCGAGACCGGCCTTTTCTTTTGCTCTCTCGAACGGGAAGTTGACGAGTCATCTCCCGCCTGTCATCTAGACAACCCCCATTTCGGTTCGCGCGATGAAAAACTTGAGCGTTGGTTCGATTCCGGGACACGTGGCGGCGATGTCCATCCAGATGTTCATCGGCATGGTCGTGCAGGTGGCGTACTTCGTCACCGACCTGAAGTTCGTCTCCATGCTCGGCAACGAAATGGCCGCGGGGTTCAGCGCCGCCGGCAATCTCTGGTTCGCCGTGCTGGCGCTCACGCAGATCCTGAACGTCGGCACCGCCGCGATGGTTTCGCATGCCGTCGGTGCGCAGCAGCACGAACGCGCGAACCTGGTCTTCAACCAGTCGTTGATGTTGTCGGTGTTCATGGGAATCTTCGTCGTCGTGCTGCTGTACGCGGTGGCGACTCCGTACATGCACCTCGAAGCGGCCGATGCCGTCGTCGCGCAGGCGGGCATCGACTATCTGCTGGGCGTGACGCCGGGACTCGGGATCCAGTTCCTGATGATCTCGATGTTCGCAACGCTGCGCGGCACCGGCATCGTGAAGCCGACGATGATCATCCAGTTCATCACGGTCGGGCTGAACATCCTGTTCGCCGCCGTGCTCACGATCGGCTGGCTGACCGGCAAGCCGTACGGTCCGTTCGGCGCGGGCCTCGCCACCACGCTCGCGACCATCGTCGGTGTGATCATCAGCGCGTACTACTTCCATCGCCACGAGAAATACGTGTCGTTCCACCGCGAGCAACTCAAGCCCAGGTCGGAGGTGTGGAAAAGGTTGTTCTTCATCGGGCTACCCATCGGCCTCGAGTTCATGTTCATGTCGCTCGTCATGGCCGTCATGTACTGGGCCATCCGCAAGTTCGGCGCGGACGCGCAGGCGGGATTGGCCGAAGGGCAGGGCGCCTTGCGGCTGATCATGTTGCCCGCGATGGCGGTTGCTTTCGCGGCGGCGCCGATCGCAGGTCAGAATTTCGGCGCGCGCAAGCCGGAACGGGTGCGCGAGACGTTCAACTGGACCGTGGGATTGAGCGTCGGAATCATGCTGACGCTCACGCTGTTCTGCCAGTTCGGCTCGCACCTGCTCATGAACATCTTCACGCACGAAGAGGCGGTGGTGAGCGTGGGCGCGACGATGCTCATGATCACGTCGTGGAACTTCGCGGCGAACGGGATCATCTTCAGCTGCTCGTCGATGTTCCAGGGATTGGGAAATACCTGGCCGACGATCAGCTCGAGCGTGATCCGGGTGTTCGTGTTCATCGTGCCCGTGGTGTGGCTATCTACCCGGGCGGATTTCAGGCTGGTGGACGTGTGGCACCTGTCGGTGGCCAGCATGTTCCTGCAGGCCATCGTCAGCTTCGCGCTGCTGCGCAGGGAGTTCCGGAAGAAGCTGGTGGTGGCGCCCGCCCTGGCAGCCTGAGAAAAAGGGGACAGATCTATTTATGAATAAAGGGGACAGATCTATTTATCGGCGTCGGCGCCCAGTACGGGGAAACCGTGGCTCGATAAATAGATCTGTCCCCTTTATTCATAAATAGATCTGTCCCCTTTTTCTCAGGCGGAGTCTTTCAATACCTGCGACAGGATTCCGAACAGCTCCTCGATGTGTTTCGGCTCGATGATGAGCGCGGGCGAGAGCGCAATGATGTCGCCGGTCGTGCGAATCAGCAGGCCGCGCTCGAAGCACTTGAGATAGATGCCGAAGGCGCGCGCACCCGGGCTGCCCGCGATCGGATCCAGTTCGATGCCGGCGACCAGCCCGTAATTGCGGATGTCGATGACATGCGGCAGACCGCGCAGCGCGTGCAACGCCTGCTCGAACACGACGCCGGTCTGCCTGGCGCGGGTCAGCAGCTTCTCGTTCTCGTAGATAGACAGCGTGGCCAGGCCGGCGGCGCAGGCCACCGGATGCGCCGAATACGTGTAGCCGTGGAACAGCTCGATGGCGCCCGGCGGCCCCTGCATGAACGTGTCGTAGATCTTCTTCGACGCCAGCACCGCGCCCATGGGAATGGCGCCATTGGTCAGCCCCTTCGCGCAGGTGATCAGGTCGGGCGTGACGCCGAATTCCTGCGCGGCGAACGGCGAGCCGGTACGCCCGAAGCCTGTGATCACTTCGTCGAAGATGAGCAGGATGCCGTGTTTGTCGCAGATCTGGCGCAGCCGCTGCAGATACCCCTGCGGCGGCAACACGACGCCCGTGGACCCGGCGATCGGTTCGACGATGACGGCAGCAATGGTCGAGGCATCGTGCAGCGCGACCAGCCGCTCCAGATCGTCCGCCAGTTCGGCGCCGTGCGCCGGCAAGCCGCGCGAGAACGCGTTGCGCTTGAGATCGTGTGTGTGCGGCAGATGGTCGACGCCCGGGATCATCGCGCCCGGCCAGGCCTTGCGATTCGCCACCATGCCGCCGACGCTGATGCCACCGAAACCCACGCCATGGTAGCCGCGCTCGCGGCCTAACAACCGCACGCGCGCGGCGTCACCCTTCACGCGGTGCCAGGCCAGCGCGATCTTGAGCGCGGTGTCGACCGACTCCGAACCCGAGTTGGTGAAGAACACATGATCGAGCCCCGGCGGCGCGATCTTCACGATGGCGTTGGCGAGATCGAACGCCCCCGGATGCCCCATCTGGAAGGGCGGCGCGTAATCCATGACCTCGAGCTGGCGCGCGACGGCCTGGGTGATCTCCTTGCGGCCATGGCCCGCGTTCACGCACCACAGTCCCGCGACGCCGTCGAGAATGCGGCGGCCGTCGGGCGTTTCGTAGTACATGCCGGCAGCCTTCGCCAACATGCGCGGCTTGCCCTTGAACTGGCGGTTCGCCGTGAACGGCATCCAGTAGGCGTCGAGATCGGATGCTGTAGACGTAGGATTCGCGGCCATTTTGTCGACTCCGGAAGTTGCCCGGGATCATAATCCTTAAACTTATGAGCATCGACGTCGGAGCGCGCCTCAAACACGTACGCGAAGTGCACGGCCTGTCGCAACGCGAACTGGCGCGCCGCGCGGGCGTCACGAATGGCCTCATTTCGCTGATAGAACAGAACCGCGTCAGCCCGTCGGTGGGCTCGCTCAAGAAAGTGCTCGATGGCGTGCCACTGTCGATGGCCGAATTCTTCACGCTCGACGTGACCAGCGCCCAGCAGGTGTTCTACGGCGCCGAAGAGCTGGTCGAGATCGGCGGTGAGGGCGCATCCCTGCGGCTCGTGGCCGCGCAGCGACCGGGCCGGCAGCTCACGGTGCTGCACGAGCGTTATGAGCCGGGTGCCGCGACGGGTGAGGACATGTTGTCCCACCGCGGCGAGGAGGGAGGCGTGGTGGTCCGCGGCACCGTGGAGCTCACGGTTGGCGGCCAGACGCGTGTGTTGGCGGCGGGCGACGCGTACTACTTCGCCAGTGCGACGCCGCATCGTTTTCGCAATGTCGGCCGCGAGGTGTGTGAGATCATCTCGGCCTCCACCCCGCCGACGTTCTGAAGACACGTATGTCCGCAACTCCCGGTCTTTCCGCCGCCGATTGGCAGCAACGCGCCGCCGCGCTGCAGCCGCGCTCGCAGGTGTTCATCGACGGCCGCTTCGTGCCGGCCGCGAGCGGCGCCACGTTCGACAACATCAATCCGGCCACGGGTAAATCGCTGGGGCAGGTCGCGGCCGGCGAGCAGGTCGACATCGACCGCGCGGTGGCCAGCGCACGCGCCGCGTTCAAACGCGGCAGCTGGTCGCAGCAGCCGCCCAAGACGCGCAAGAAGGTACTCGCGAAGTTGGCCGATCTCATGCTGGTCCACAAGGACGAACTGGCATTGTTAGAGACATTGGACATGGGCAAACCCATCTCCGACAGTCTCGCCGTCGACATCCCTTCCGCCGCCAACTGCATCCGCTGGTATGCCGAAGCGGTCGACAAGATCTACGACGAAGTCGCGCCCACCGGGCCGAATGCGCTCGCCACGATCACGCGCGAGCCGATGGGTGTGGTCGGCGCCATCGTGCCGTGGAATTTCCCGCTGTTGATGGCCTCGTGGAAAATCGGCCCGGTGCTGGCCAGCGGCAATTCGCTGGTGCTCAAGCCTTCTGAGAAATCGCCGCTGACCGCGCTGCGTGTCGCCGAGCTCGCGGTTGAAGCGGGTATTCCGCCAGGCGTGTTCAACGTGGTGCCGGGCTTCGGGCACACCGCCGGCAAGGCGCTGGCACTGTCGATGGACGTCGACTGCATCGCGTTCACGGGCTCCACCGCCACCGGCAAGGCGGTCATGCAATACGCCGCGCAGTCGAACCTCAAGAAGGTCGGGCTCGAGTGCGGCGGCAAGTCACCCAACATCGTGCTGGCCGATTGCCCGGACATCGACAAGGCGGCCACCGCGGCGGCCTACGCGATTTTCTTCAACCAGGGCGAGATGTGTTCGGCCGGTTCGCGCCTGCTGGTCGAAGCGTCGATCAAGGACGCGATGCTGGAAAAAATCGCGGTAGTTGGACGCACGATGGTCCCGGGCGACCCGCTCGACCCGGCCACGAAGCTCGGCGCCATCGTCGATGAAACGCAGATGAAACGCGTGCTGTCGTTCATCGACGCGGGCCGTGACGATGGCGCGCAGGTTGCGCTCGGCGGCAAACGCGTGCGCAGCGACAGCGGCGGGTTTTTCGTTGAGCCCACGGTGTTCGACGGCGTGAAGCCGGCCATGCGTATCGCGCGCGAAGAGATCTTCGGGCCGGTGCTGGCGACTATCTCCTTCAAGACTGTGGAAGAGGCGATCCAGATCGCCAACGACGTCGAGTACGGGCTGGCCGCGGCCGTGTGGACGCGCGACATCAACGTCGCACACCGCACCGCGCGGGCGTTGCGTGCCGGCACGGTCTACGTGAACTGCTACGACGCCGACGACATCACCGTGCCGTTCGGCGGCTTCAAGCAGTCGGGTATCGGGCGCGACAAATCGCTGCACGCGTTCGACAAATACACCGAGCTCAAGACGACGTGGATCGAGCTGAGCTGACTATTTCTCCCGCTACGCCGCTGGCCTTCGTCGACATCGAAACGACGGGCGGCCATGCGGGGGTTCATCGCATCATCGATGTCGCCGTCATCGGCATGACCGGCGATGCCGTGGACTTCGAATGGCAGAGCCTGGTGAATCCGGGCGTGTATGTACCCGCCGGCATCACCGCGCTCACCGGCATCGATAACGACATGCTCGTCGACGCGCCGCGCTTCGAGGACATCGCCGCGGAGATTCGCAAACGCCTCTCCGGCCGCGTGTTCGTCGCGCACAACGTGCGCTTCGACTACGGATTCATCCGCCGTGAATTCGCCCGCATGGAAACGCAGTGGCGCAGCCCGTCGATGTGCACGGTGCGATTGTCCCGCGCGTTGTATCCGCAGATGCCGCGGCACAACCTGGATGCAGTGATGGAACACCATGGCATCGCGATGGAGAGCCGCCACCGTGCCATGCCCGATGCGCAGGTCCTGCGCCTGTTCTGGGCCAAACTACGCGCGGCTTGGAGCACGGACGAATTGCAGGCGGCCATGGATCGCGCGTCGTTGCGCGCCATGCTGCCGGCGGCGCTGCCTGCCGATCTGGCGGACGACCTGCCGGAAACACCCGGCGTGTACCGGTTTTACGGCGTGCGGGAGCAGGGCGAGTCACTCTTATATATAGGCAAGGCCAATAACCTGCGGGAACGGGTGCTCGATCATTTCCGCGGCGGCGCTGCCAGGGCATCGAAGTTTGCCGCGCAGGTGCGCCGGGTGGACTGGACGCAAACGGCCGGGGAACTGGGTGCACTGCTGCTCGAGGCGCGCGAGATCCGCCAGATGCAGCCTGCATACAACCGGCCGCTGCGCGGCGGCGAGCGGCTCACGTGGTCGTTCGCCGATGCCGGGCCCCCGCAGCTGGTCGAACTGGATGCGCGGGTGCTGCGCTCTGGCGATGCATTCGGCATGTACCGCAGCGAACGCGACGCACGCCGGGCGCTCGAAGGCCTCGCGCGCGAACACCAGTGGTGCTTCAGGTTGTTAGGCCTGGAGAGCGGCGAGGGGTCGTGCCTCGGTTTTCAGACGGGCCGATGCAAGGGCGCCTGCGTGGGCAAGGAATCACTTGCCGTGCATCTGGCGCGCGTGAAGCTGGGCCTCATGCCGCTGCGCCTCAAACAATGGCCGTACGCGGGCCCGATGGTGCTGCGGGAAGGCGCCGCGGAACGTACGCAATACCACGTCATAGACGGCTGGCAGCATCTCGCCACGTTCGATGCCGATGACGCTGCCGCGTTGCCGTCCGCTCGCGACTGGCAGCGTGTGGCGGAGCGGCTGGATTTCAACATGGACGGCTACCGGATTCTCACGCGACACCTGGCGGATGCGCGGCTGATGCCACTGCCGCGCGCGGACGACTCGTGGACGTAAACCCCACCACGTATCGTTTCGTGGCTTCGAGCCCGCGCGGGTTCGGCGATCTGCTCGCGGCCGAGCTGCGCACCTTCGGCGCCGCCGACGTGCGCGAACGGGCGCTGGGCGTGGAGTTCTCCGCGCCGCTTTCGGTGGCCTATCGCGCCTGCCTGGAATCGCGCGTAGCGAGCCGGGTGTTCCTGGTGGTCTCCGAGTTCAACGCGCCGACCGACGCCACGTTCTACGACGCGATTCGCGCGATCGACTGGCGCGCGCACATCGACCCCGCGCGCACGCTGGCCTGCGACTTCACCGGCAAACATCCCGAGATCACGCACACGCGTTTTGGCACGCTGCGCCTCAAGGACGGCATCTGCGATCAACTGCGCGATGCCACGGGATCGCGGCCCGACATCGCCACCGATCGTCCGGCAGTGCGCGTGCACGCGCACGCAAACGGGCCGAAGGTGACGGTATCCATCGACCTGTCCGGCGAAGGCCTGCATCGCCGCGGATATCGCGCGCAGGCCGGCGAAGCGCCGTTGCGCGAAAACCTCGCCGCGGGGATCCTGCTGCGCGCCGGATGGCCCGAGAAATCGAAAACCGCGGCGGAGTTTCTCGACCCGATGTGCGGCTCCGGCACGCTGGTCATCGAAGCCGCGATGATCGCGGCTCGTGTGGCGCCGAACGCGCGCCGGCAGTATTTCGGCTTCTTCGGCTGGGTCGGGCACGACCGGGCCGCGTGGGAAGCCGCCAAAGGCGACGTGCTGGCGCGCGAAGTGAAACCCACGCTGCGGCTGCGCGGCGTCGATGCGGATGCGCGTGTTCTCGCCGCGGCGCGTGAGAACGCCGCGCGCGCGGGATTGGGCGAGCTCATCACGTTCACGAGTGGCCAGCTGGCCGACGCCGCGCCGGCCGGCGAGGGCGCGGGTTTCCTAGCCACCAATCCGCCGTACGGTGTACGCCTCGAAGATCGCGATACGGCGCGGGCCCTGATGAAGCAGTTAGGCGAAGTGTTGCGCGCCCACTTCGGCGGCTGGGACGCGGCAGTGCTGGCGGGTTCGCCCGACGCGGGCCTCGAGCTGGGACTGCGCGCCGAGCGCGTCCACACGGTATTGAACGGCGCGATCGAATGCCGGCTGCTGCGGCTGCATGTCTCGGCGGCGAGCGAAAAGCAGATGCTGCACACCGGCCGCAATGCGCGCATCGATGAATCGCTGGCGGAATCGCCTGGCTCGAAGATGTTCGGCAATCGCCTCGCCAAGAACATCAAGCAGTTGAAAAGCTGGGCGCAGCGCGAGCAGGTCGGTTGTTACCGTCTCTACGACGCCGACATGCCCGAGTACTCCTTCGCCATCGACCGCTACGCCGAATCCGGCAGCGGCGAAGTCTGGCTGTACGTGCAGGAATACGCGGCGCCGAAAACGATCGAGGCCGAGGCCGTGCAGCGGCGGCGCAGTGAAGCGCTGGCCGCGTTGCCGGCCGCGACCGGAGTTCCGAACGACCGCATCCACCTGCGCCAGCGGCGCCGCACCGTGCGCGGCGAGCAGTACGAGAAGTTAGGCAGCGACGAGGATTACCATCTGGTCGAGGAAGGCGGCCTGAAGTTCTGGGTCAACTTTTCCGACTATCTCGACACGGGGCTGTTTCTGGATCATCGCATCACGCGGCAGCGGCTGGGTGCGGCTGCGCAAGGCAAACGTTTCCTGAATCTGTTCGCCTACACCGGCAGCGCCACGGTGTACGCGGCCGCGGGCCGGGCGCGCTCCACCACCACCATCGACATGTCAGCGACTTACCTCGATTGGGCCCAGCGCAATCTGGCAGTCAACGGCTTCTCCGGCGACCAGCATGAATTCATCCAGGGCGACTGCATCGCCTGGCTGGAACACGCCGTGGAAGAGCGCTATCTGTTCGACCTGGTTTTTCTCGATCCGCCCACGTTTTCCAACAGCAAACGCATGGAGGACATCCTCGATGTGCAGCGCGATCACGCGCTGTTGATAGATCGCTGCATGGCCTTGCTGGCCCCCGGCGGGAAGCTGGTCTTCTCGAACAACGCGCAGAAGTTCAAGCTGGACGGGATGCTCGGCGAGCGCTACAAAGTCACCGACATTTCGCGCGCGACGCTGCCGAAGGATTTCGAACGCAATCCGCGCATTCATCAGTGTTACGAACTGGAGTCACGATCATGATCAAGAAGGGTTCCGCCAGCTGGAAGGGTGGATTGAAAGATGGCGTCGGCGCGGTCTCCACGGAAACCGGCGTGCTCAAGAACGCGCCCTATGGTTTCAAGGCGCGTTTCGAGGACGGCCCGGGTACGAATCCCGAGGAGCTCATCGCCGCCGCGCACGCCGCGTGTTTCACGATGGCGCTGTCGGCCGGCCTCGGCAAGGATGGCTTCACGGCCGATTCCATCGAGACCTCGGCCGCCGTGCGGCTGGAGAAGGTGGGTGACGGCTTCGCCATCACGCACAGCGATCTCATCTGCATTGCCAAGGTGCCCAACATTTCCGAAGCGAAGTTCGCGGAGATCGCCGAGATCACCAAGTCAGGCTGCCCGGTGTCGAAGGTGCTGAACGCGAAGATCTCGCTGGTTGCCAAGCTCGGCTAACTACCGCCGGCAGGCGGCATCCATGCGGGATCCGGGGCTGGCGCCCGCCACCCGGCGGAGGGCGGCGCGCGGCTGGACACACGTCCGGGCGCGATTTTTCGCCTCTTAGGCCAAAAGTGGCGGTGCCGGCACCGGATGCGCCGCGCGTCGGGTACAGTACGCCTACATCCCGCAGAGGATTTTCCATGAGAACCGTTCGCTCCGCCGCGCTTGGCACGGCCCTGGCATTCCTCGCCTCAGCCGCCAGCGCTGCCGCGCCGCCCGAGTCCCGGCGCTTGCATTCGATCGACGTCTTCCAGCTCGAATACGCCGACGACACGCAGATCTCCCCGGACGGCAGTCGCATCGCCTACGTGCGCGTCAGCTACGACGTCATGACCGATCGCGCCCGCCGCAACCTCTGGCTGGTGAACGCCGACGGCACTAACAACCGGCCGCTGCTGTCGGGAATCCGCAGCTTCAGCTCGCCGCGCTGGTCGCCCGACGGCACCCGCATCGCCTATGTCTCGGCGGCCGAGGGCAGCCCGCAGCTGTACGTACGCTGGCTGGATTCGGGCCAGACCGCATTGCTGACCAATCTCACCAAATCGCCGGATTCCATCACCTGGTCGCCGGACGGCAAGTACCTCGCTTTCACGCAGCTGGTGCCGGCTAACAAGCCACCGCTCGCCACGCCGCCGCCGAAACCCGAGGGCGCCGTGTGGGCGCCGCCCGTCAAGGTGATCGACACGGTTACCTACCGCGCCGATGGCGCCGGGTACCTCGAATCCGGCTTCGATCATATCTTCGTCGTCTCGGCGGAGGGCGGCACGGCGCGCCAGCTCACCGAGGGCGATTTCTTCGACGCCGGGCCGCTGTCGTTCACGCCCGACGGCACACACATCGTGTTCTCCGCCAATCGCGGCAAGGATTGGGAGCGGGAACCGCAGAACAGCGAGGTCTTCAGTGTCGACATCGCGACGCAGAAACTCGCGGTGCTCACCAGCCGTCAGGGGCCGGACAATTCGCCGGTGGTCTCGCCCGACGGCCGGAAAATCGCTTACCTCGGATTCGACGACAAATACCAGGGGTATCAGGTCACTCATCTTTATGTGATGGATATCGACGGGTCGAATGCCCGCGAAGTCAGCGGGGCGTTCGATCGCGACGTCGAAAACCCGCGCTGGGCCGCCGACGGCCGCGGCATCTTCTTCTCGTATGACGAACGCGGCGTGAAAAAACTTGGGCTCACGACGCTCGAGGGCAAGATCCGCACGTTGGCGGAAGGGTTGGGCGGCACCGACCTCGGGCGCCCGTACACCTCCGGAGGCTACAGCGTCGCGCGTAACGGCCGCGCGGCGTTCTCACACAACACCCCGTCGCGGCCGGCCGACGTGGGAACCGCCGCGAGCGGTTCGCCGCTGCGCGTGCTCACGGCGCTCAACGACGATGCACTCGGCAACAAGACGCTCGGCGCGGTGCGCGAACTCGACTGGAAATCCTCGAAGGACCAGCGCGCCGTGCAGGGCTGGGTGATTTATCCACCCGATTTCGATGCAGCGAAGAAATATCCGCTGATCCTCGAGATCCATGGCGGGCCGTTCGCCGCCTATGGGCCTAACTACGCGACCGAGCTGCAGCTGTACGCGGCCGCCGGTTATGTCGTGCTGTACGCCAATCCGCGCGGCAGCACGAGTTATGGCGAGGAATTCGGCAACCTGATCCACCACGCCTATCCGGGCGACGATTACGACGACCTGATGTCGGGCGTGGACGCGTTGATCGCGCAGGGCAACGTCGACGCCAACAACCTGTTCGTCACAGGTGGCTCGGGCGGCGGCGTGCTGACCGCCTGGATCGTGGGCAAGACAGATCGATTCCGCGCCGCGGTGGTCGCCAAACCGGTGATCAACTGGTCGAGCTTCGTGCTCACTTCGGATGCGAGCAATTTCTTCTACAAGTACTGGTTCGGGGCGCAGCCCTGGGAGAAGCCCGAGGAATATTGGCGGCGCTCGCCGTTGTCGCTGGTTGGGAACGTGAAGACGCCGACGATGCTGATCACGGGCGAGGCCGATTACCGCACGCCGATCGAGGAATCCGAGCAGTACTACCAGGCGCTCAAGCTGCGCAATATCGACACCTTGATGGTGCGTATCCCCGAGGCTTCGCATGGTGGCATGGTCGCGCGCCCGTCGAACCTGATCGCGAAGGTCGACAACATCCTCGCGTGGTTCGAGCGGTACCGGAAGAAACAAGGGAGCTAAGGACGCCCATGAAGTTCGCCATCCTCGGCGCGGGTGCGCTCGGCACGATTCTCGGTGCGCACCTGTCGCGCGCCGGCCATGAAGTCGTGATGATCGCGCGCGGCGAACGCGCGCGCACCCTGCAGCGTCAGGGCCTGGTGCTCAACGGCCTGTCGGATATCAAGGCGCGGCCGCAGGTCATCGACGATCCGAAGAAGTTGCTCGACACCGGCACGTTGATCATCGCCACCAAGGCCATCGACTCCGTGCAGGCGCTCGATTCGCTCAAACACCTGCGGCTCGAGAACGCATTGTCCGTGCAGAACGGCGTGCTCAAGAACGAATTGCTCGCGCGCGTGTTCGGTTATTCGCGTGTGCTGGGCGCGATGGCGGATTTCAGCGGCGAGCTGCTCGCCAACGGCGAAGTGAAGTTCACGCGCAACGTCTGCCTGCACATCGGCGAAGAGAAGGGCGGCGTGAGTCCGCGCGCCGAGGCACTGGCGGCCGCCATCGATGCGGCCGGTGTGCGTTGCACGGCTGCGTCGAATATTCGTACCCGTGAATGGTCGAAATACGCGGGCTGGATAGCGCAGTTCCCGCTTGCAGTTCTGACGCGGCAGATCACCTGGAAATATCTCGTCGACGAACGTAGCGCGATGGTGATCGTCCGCATCGTGCGGGAGGCCGCGGCGCTCGCCGCCGCGCTGCAGATAGATCTGCTCGACATGCCACCGTTTCCAGTGCCCAGCATCGTGCACGGCAGCGACGCGGACGCGATCGAGATCGTTCGTGGCATCGGACAGAAATTCCACGACACCTCGCCCGAGCACCGCATGTCCGCGCAGCAGGACGTACTGCGCGGCAGCCGGCTCGAGTACGAAGAGACGCTGGGTCACGCACTACGCCTGGCGCGCGAGCACAATGTCCCGATGCCGACGCTCGACACGTGTTATCGCATCATCTCGGTGGCGCACCCGTGAAGGAGACTTTCTGCGCAGCCGCGACTGTCTGGGTTTTTTTCTCCGGAGTTGCCGCCGCCGCTCCGCCTGACGCACTCTTTTCCGACGATTTCGAATCCCATCCGGCCAACGAAATTCCCGGCGCCCCCTGGAAAGAAGAGACCTACCGATCCGGCGCCGTGGTCAAGGTCGATTCCGAACATGCCTTCAGCGGCAGGCAATCCCTGCATATCTTCACCCCGCGTGGCGCGAAGTATCGCCGCGGCTATGTCGCCATTCATCTCCAGACTCCCGTGCCACAAGCCATGCCCGGCATGTACGGCCGCGCGATGACGTGGCTCGACGCCGCGCCCGCTGCGTTGCCCGGAGCGCCACCGGTGCACTGGACCCTGTTGCAGGGCGAAGGCCGCTCGGCCGACGACACCTACAATTCCATCTACCGCCTCGGCGTCGAGCAGCGCGGCGGCACGCAGCTCATGGCGAACTTCGAAACGACTCCGCCCGTCACCACCGACTGCAAGCAGCAATCGAACGTCACTCTTCCGGTGGGCCGCTGGGCCTGCGTCGAATGGCACATGGAAGTCGCCTCCGATGAAATGCAGTTCTGGCTCGACGGCCGCAAGGTCGCCCACGTGAAAGGCCGCGCGCGCGCGGCCGGCGCCTGCCGCGGCAACGACCTGCAGGGCGAGTGGCGGGCGCCGCCGAAGTTCAACAGTCTCTATCTAGGTCTCGAGCGGTACGCGGATTCCGCCAACGACCAGAACCTTTGGTGGGACGATGTCGTCCTGTCGAAGCAACGCGTGCGATGTCCGGCCAAACAGTGAAGGGGGTTCGATGAAATTGTTCACCGTTGCCGTTGCGGCAGCCATTGCGATCTGGTGCGCGCCATCGAGCGCCGCCTCCAAGCCGAAGCCGGCGCCTGCCGCGGCGCCCGCACCCGTTCCAGCGGTGCCGCTCGTCATCGAACCCGCGGCGATCGACGCCGCGCTCAAGGCGTTCATCGACAACCAGACCCTCATCGGCGTTTCGGGGCTCGTCTTCCAGAACGACCAGGAGGTCTACTTCGGTGCGTTCGGCCTGGCGGATCGCGAGAACCACAAGCCGATCACGCGCGACACGATCGTGCAGATCTTCTCCATGACCAAGGCGATCACCGGCGTCGCGCTGATGCAGCTCTACGAGCGCGGCAAATTCGAGCTCGATGCGCCGCTCGAGGTCTACGCGCCGGAGTTCGCCAATCTGCGCGTGTACGCGGGCCTGGATGACGCCGGCCAGCCGAAATACGAACCGCCGAAACGCAAGCCGACGGTGCGCGACATCCTGCGTCATACCGCGGGTCTGACCGCCGGCGACGGCGACACCACGGCGGTGGGAGCTATCTACCGGCAGATCGATCCGCGCGCCATCATGAATACGCTGCCGGAGTTCGCACAGAAGCTCGGGCAGGTGCCGCTGGCCTACCAGCCCGGCACGCGCTGGCTGTATTCGGATTCGGTCGACGTGCAGGCCTACCTGGTGCAGAAGCTGTCGGGCGTGCCGTTCGACGAATTCGTGAAGCTGCACATCTTCAAGCCGCTCGGCATGACCACGATCCGTTACACCATCCTGCCGACGGATGCGGACCGGCCGAACCTCGCGGCTATCTACACGCGCAACGAGGACGGCAGCTTCACGCGCCAGGGTGAAGAAGAGGCGTACAAGTTCAACAACGCCGCCTGGCCGCTCAAACCCGGCAGTTATGGCTTCGTCTCCAACATCGACGACTACATGAAGTTCGCGCGTATGCTCGTGAACGGCGGCAAGTTAGGACGCGCGCGTATCCTCAAGCCCGAGACCGTGAAGCTGATGGCGACCGACGCGATGCCGGCGGAAGTGACCGACAAATCCTGGCTGCCTTCGAAGGGGACGGTCGGCTTCGGCATCGACTTCGCGGTGCGTACCGCGCCGCCCAAGGACGCCGCCGAGGCGTCGGGCGCGGTGGGAGAGTTCTTCTGGGATGGCGCGGCGAGCACGCTGTTCTGGGCGGATCCCCAGAATCATGTCGCCGCCGTGTTGTTCACGCAGATGCGCCCGTTCGACAAGATCAAGCTGCACAAGGCGTTCCGCGACGCGGTGTACAAGAACGACCCCGTCGCGCACGCTCACTGAACATGGAAAACCTGGGATTCGGTTTCATCGGTGCCGGCGCCATCGCCAATTTCCACGCGCAGGCCGTGGCTGCCTCGAAGGGCGGCCGGCTGATTGGAGTTGTCAGCCGGCGGCGCGTCAGCGCCGAGGTATTCGCGCAGCTGCACGGCATCGGCTTCGCGGGCGACAACGTCAACGAATTGCTCCGGCAACCGGGCCTCGACGCGGTGTGCATCACCACGCCGTCCGCGCTGCATCTCGAGCCGGCGTTGCAGGCGATCCGCGCCGGTAAACACCTGATGATCGAGAAGCCGCTCGACGCCACGGTCGAAGGCACGGATCACATCCTGCGCGAAGCGGAAAAGGCCGGTGTACGCGTCGGCTCCATTTTCCAGGCGCGTTTCGGCGACGCGGCGCGCGCCCTGAAGGCAGCAGTGGATGCTGGCCGGTTCGGCCGCATGGTGCTGGCCAGTTGTTACGTGAAGTGGAACCGCACCGCGGACTACTACACAGGATGGAAGGGAAAGCTCTCCGAAGACGGCGGAGGTGCTTTGATCAACCAGGCGATCCACGGCGTCGATCTGCTGCAGTGGTTTGCCGGCATGCCGGTGGAAGTATTTGCGTGGACGACGCAACGCGTTCACAAGATCGAATCCGAAGACACCTGTGTGGCGGCGCTGAAGTTCGGCAGCGGCGCATTCGGCACGATCGAAGCCAGCACCGCGCTGTGGCCGGGCTTCTCGCGCCGCATCGAGATCTGCGGCGAGAACGGTTCGGCGGTCATGGAGGATGACGACATCGCGAGCTGGGAATTCCGCGTCGCGTTGCCAGGCGATGAAAAATTGCGCGCCACGCGTGAAAGCGGTTCGATGGGTTCCGGCGCCGCCGCGCCCATGGCCATCACGAACGAAGGCCACCTGCGTCAGATCCAGGACTTCATCGACGGCATCCGGGAGAAGCGGCCGTTCTTCATCGAAGGCAAGGAGGCACGCAAGGCGGTGGCACTGGTCAGGGCCGTCTACGATTCGGCCGCCACGGGTAAACCGGTGACCCTGTAGGGATCAGCGGTGGCCTGCTTTCCGGCGACCGCCTACCGGCAAATGCTGGCGAGCCGCTCCCGCGGCTGGTCGGAGATCGCGGGCCAGGGGATCTGTTTTGCCTGCATGCCGAGCTCGGTTAACGTGCCGCCTCGTCTCGACGCGACATCCGGGTCGTAGTCATAGGCCGGATCGCTTTGCGCCTCTTCGAGAGTCACGATCTCGAAACCCTCGTCATCGAGTAGTTTGAACAGCCCCGGCAGGATGTGCGAACTGAACGAGCCCAGGTGCAGCAGTACCACGTGGTTGATGTCGCGGCCGAACACCTGGCGCGCGAGTTCGCGCTGCACACGTATGTATTCCTTCGCGATCGTGAGATAACTTTCGCGCAGCCAGGCAATGGACTTCTCGTCCTTCTTCATCACGCACGCGGCGTGCGCGCTGTTCCACTGGTAGTCCTCCCAGTCGAGCGTGGTCTGGGCGACGCGATAACCGCTGCTCGCGAGGAATGCGCGGACGGCGCGGCGCTTCTCGAGCGTGTCGCCTTCGTGCAGGTACGGGTACCGGAACCAGCGCCACGTGCTCTTGCCGCTCTCGGGCATCAGCAGCTCGAGCACCGGCTCGTTGCGCAGCACTTCGCGCTGAAAATCTTCCGCGCTGTTCTTGGTGAGATCGAGGTGGGTGTAGGTGTGGTTGCCCAAGGGGTTGCCGCCCGCCGCCCAGATCCTGAGCGCCACGGCGCCGTCGGGATCGCGCTCGAGTTTCCCCGCGTTGATGAAGCCGTACGAAGGCGGAATGTGATGTTTCCGCAGCACCGCCACGGTGTCGCGCGCGTAGTCCGATGGCTTGAAGCCCGTGGCGAGCGTGCCGTTGATGGGCAGATCGTCGAAGGTGAGCGCCACCTTCAGTTTCGCCGCTTTGTCGGTGGCGCCAGCGGGCGCCGCGAAAAGCAGCGCGGCCAGGCAGGCCGCGGCGTATCCAAATGAAACGGCGGCCAAAAAGGCCGCCGTGTTTGCAACGACTTTCGCGCCGCTCACTTCAGCAGGCTGCGCAACATCCAGGCCGTCTTCTCGTGGATCTGCAAGCGCTGCGTGAGCAGGTCGCAGCTGGATTCATCACCGGCCTTCTCCGCGCCCGGGAACGCGGCGCGAGCCGTGCGCGTGACCGCTTCATGGCCGGCCACCAGCAACCGCACCATGTCGAGCGCCTCGGGCACACCTTCGGTCTCCTCGATCGAGGTGAGCCTGGAGAATTCCTTGTAGGTCGCCGGCGCCGGATACCCGAGCGCGCGGATGCGTTCGGCGATCAGGTCGAGCGCGTTCCACAGCTCGGTGTACTGGTCCATGAACATGAGATGCAGCGTGTTGAACATCGGGCCTTCCACGTTCCAGTGGAAGTTGTGAGTCTTGAGATAGAGCGTGTAGGTGTCGGCGAGCACGCGCGACAGGCTCTGTACGATCTTTTCGCGATCCTTGCCCTTGATGCCGATGTCGATGAGCGGGGCGGCCTGATGCGGAACCAGGGCGGCGGTGTTTTTCTTGGCCATGTCGTCTCTCCTCACGCGATTGCGGGCAGTCTAGCCAGCGCGCGTGCGCGCGGCCATTCGAATTTGCCTATGGATGCGATAGATGAGCGCGCAACACATCGCCGCCGAAGTCGCGATCGAGATCGCGATACACGGTGTGGATGTGGTTGGCGTCGTTCTGGGTGTTGTCGTACTCGATCAGCAGCGTTGGACCATGTACGCGGTAGTAATGTTTTTCGCCGCTCTCGATGCTGCCTGCCCAGCCAAAGCGCACCTGGTCGAAGCCCGCACGATCGAGACGCGCCAGCGCGTCTTTGGCCGCCGCGGGATTCACGCGCCCGACGTAGAGCTCTATCAACGTGCGCAACTGCGCCTTTTCTGCGTCCGACATGGACCCCGCGGCGAGGCCCTCGAGTTCGAGCGGCCGGACCTTCGGATCGTTGCCCGAGACGATCTCCGGAAACGCCGTGTCGCGGATCATCGCGGCCTTGCGCTTTTCGGCGGACAGGCTCGTCATCAATTCACGGCCGAGGTCTTCTTCCTGCGCCAGCAACCGGAAGCCGGTCTGGGGACCGGACAACACGCGCGCCGGATTCGCGCCTACGAACACCGGCGCGACGATCGGCGCCTGCCCCGGCAGCTGCGTGACATTGATGGAAAGGTGATGCCCCTCGAAACGCCACGCCCAGGGCGCCGCGCCCGAGGGTTGGCCGAACACCGCCGTGTAGTAGTTGCCCGGATCGCGGCGGGTGACGTCGGCCACCCCGGCTTCGGTTTCGACGCGCCGCAGGATGTTCTCGTGTTTCATCACGCCGCGCGCTTCGAGCAGCCCTTCCGGACCGAGCGCGGTCGCGAGCAGCGGACCTAACAACTCGCTCTGCCGGTCGTCGAGCTGCAGCAGCGAAACACCGCCGCGCGTCATCGGCACGAAATTCCAGTGCGTGCGTTCGGGCGAATCGAGCGGGTAGGCGGCCTGCTTGCGCAGGTCCGCCGGCAGCGATTTCAGGAAGGTATTGGCCGCAAGTTCCGCGCCGCCGTCCTGGCCCGCGCGGCCGGCGCCGGCATCGGGCGGGAGGAACAGGGCGCCCGCGATCCCCGCGCCCAGTGACAGTGCAATTGCCGCGATCCTTGCGGTACCAGTAGCCATGTGCATCGTCGCCCCCGGGGAAGAAGGGCGACATGCTAGGCGGTCGCGGACCGCCCGACAATCAGACCTTGGTAGCTGGCGGACCGTCCGGCGATCAGCCGTTCGCCGACTGGTTGCTGATCAGCTTCTCGGCTTCCACGCGGCCCTTCTTGAATACGTCCTCGAGGCCCGCTTCGCGCAGGAAGCTGGCGTCGATCCGCGCCGAGCTGTCGATGCCGGCGCCGGCGGGGCGCGCCTGCGCGCCCGCCTCGGTCATCTCCTCGACCAGGCCGCTCGCGATGTGTACCGCGGCCACCAGCGCACGCGATTCCGGGGCGACATCGTTCGGCCGGTGATGGAAAGCCACGGCCTCGACGATCGGGAACGGGATACCCCACAACCCGAGTAGATAGGCCCCGACCTCGGCATGTGTGACGCCGAAGATCTCGCGCTCGGCGGTGGCGCTGTCGCCGTTGAGCTGTTTCTTGCGTTCCAGCGCGCGCACGTAATCGGGCGGGGCGGCGTGCAGCAGCACCAGCGCGCCGATGTCGTGCAGCAGGCCGGCGGTGAAGGCCGCGTCCGCCAGTGCCGGGTTCGAGACGATCTTCTTGGCGAGGATGGCCGTCAGCATCGAATGATGTTGCAGGCGATCCGGAGAGAACCCCTTGACCTCGCTGATGGCCTTGTCGGAGAACGAGGTGCTGCCGAGCACCAGCGACTTGATGATCTCGACGCCGAGATAGGTGACCGCGGGCCGGATGCTGACGATCTTCTGCCCCAGGCCGAAGTACGCGGAGTTCACCAGCTGCAGCACCTTGGCGCAGACCGCCGCATCCATCTCGATGACCTTGGTGAATTGCGCGCTGTCGGCCTTCGGGTCCGCGGCGAGCCGCGCCAGTTCGTTGTAGGTCGACGGCACGGCCGGAATCCGCTCGAGTTTGCCCACCAACGCGGTCAACGCGGGGTTCTGCATGAGCTTGTGCAGCGCATGGGTCTGTTCGATCACCGCGCGCAGCGTTTCGCCGTCGCAGGGCTTGTGCAGGAACTGATGCGTGACGGGCAGCGCGCGCATGATGGATTCACGCTCGGCCTGGCCCGACAACACGATGCGGGCCGCGGCCGGGAAGTCGCGCTGGATATGACGCAGCAGTTCGGCGCCGTCCATGCCCGGCATGCGCATGTCGGTGATGACGACGTCCGCGGGAGTCTTTTTCATCTCCTCGAGCGCCTGTTGGCCGCCGAGTGCGAAGGTCATTTCCCAGCGTTTGCGTTCCTTGCGCAGGGAATTTCGCAGGCCATCGAGAATGGCCTGTTCATCATCGACGAATAACACGTGTAACGAGGTCATGCGGCAGCCTGCTTGTGGGTGGTCTCTTGGTGGGAAGAAAGGGCCGTCGAGCCCGCATCCGACACGGGTAGCCGGATGAAGAACGTCGTCCCTTTGCCCGTCTCGGTTTCGAAGTGAAGCGATCCTTTGAGTTTCTCGACCACGAGCCCGCGCGACAACGCGAGACCCTGGCCCGTGCCACGACCGACTTCCTTGGTCGTGACGAAGGGTTCGAAGATGCGACTGCGCACCGCTTCGGGGATGCCGTCGCCGGTGTCGCCGATCGAGACCTGGACGAAGTCTCCGATGGTGCAGGTGCGCACCGTGATGCGGCCCTTCTTGCTCGTGCCTTCGACCACTTCTTCGATCGCGTGCGCGGCGTTGAGCAGCAGGTTGAGCACCACCTGGTTGAAGTCGCCGGCGTGGCAATGCACGGTCGGGATCTCGCCGAAATCCGTTTCGACTTCCGCGACCGTCTTGTATTCGTTGCGCGCCATGTTGAGGGTCGTCTTGATGGCGCGGTTCAGATCGACGTCGGCCATGTTGCGCGTATCCGGATGCGCGAACTCGGTCATCGATTTGACGATCGAGCCGACGCGCGCGATGCCTTCGAGCGCTCGGTCCAGCGCGTCGGGCGCGTTCTCGAGGAAATAATCGACGTCGGCCGCTTCGTCGGTGTCATGCGCCTTCTTGGCCGCGCCGACCACGTCCTTGCCGGACAGGGCGCCGGCAGCGAGCGCGCGGTAATCGGCCAGGGCGTGCGGCACGTCCTTCAACGCGTGGCGCACGAATCGCACGCTGTCGGAGATGAATTGCACGGAGGTGTTGATCTCGTGCGCGACGCCGGCGGCGATGCGGCCGACGGATTCGAGTTTCTGCCCCTGCGCCTGCTCGCGCACCATGTGGCGCGCTTCGGTGACGTCGATCATCAGGCCGCGCAGAAAACGCATGTCGTCGACCAGCTCGCAGGAAATCGTCCAGCGCAGCTCCACGACGCGATCGTCAGCCGTCACCACGGAGCACAGGGTCTCGAACGTGCCCGGCACACATTCGTCGAGCTCGCGGCGCGCCTGCGCCTCACGCTCGCGCGGCAACAGCGCATCGAGGAACCCGCTCTGCTTCCAGCTCGCCTCCGGAATGCCCAGCATCTTTTCGGCCTGCGGCCCCACGTAGGTGAAGCGGCCGTGGGCGAGATCGAGCTCGAACGGAATGGCGCGCGTCGTCTCGGCGATCAGCCGGTACTGCTCGCGGCTGCGTTTGAGCTCGGCGGTGCGGGAGTCCATGTTCGCGGCCGTCAGTTCGTTGGTGAGCTGCAGGTCGGCGATGACGTCCGCGAAATTGCGCACGGTCTTGAGGTTCTGGTAGACGACGAACATGAGGATCAACGCCTCGGCTGCGATCCAGACGGAGTGATCGAAGACGCGCCACCAGGCAGTGGCTCCGATCGCAAAGGAGTCGGGCAGCAACAGGATGCGAATCAGAGGATAGGCGATGCCGGCCAGCGTGGCGGTCACCAGCACCATGCGATCGCGATAGAAAGCAAGGAAGGCGAGCGACACGAACATGTGGAACTGCGCTTCGGGGCGGCCTTCGAGCAACCACATGAACAGCGCCGACCAGGCCATCTGGCACAGCGCCACGAAATGCCGCGACCACCAGGCGTACGGGGCGGCGCGGGCGAACAGGATCGGCGGTACACACAACATTCCGCCCAGGATGAAGGTGAAGGCAACGCTCGACTCCCCGGGCAGCGCCGTTCTCCAGGCGAGCGCGACGGCGGCCACCCACTGGATCGCGAACAGCAGCCGGAACGTCGCATGGATGCCCACGGTGAGTTGCGCCACGACATCGTGACGCACTTCACGGGCACGAGCCGCGCGCTGCGTTGAATCCAGTTCGATCACGATATTCCCTGCTGTTTCCTGGTGCCGACTCCGGTTGTCTCCCGGCTTTATCGGCCCATAACAGGGCACGCTTTAGGCTATTTCCGCGCCGGGCCGGGGAAAAATGCGTTCGTTTTCAAGACGTAGTCGGCATACTGCGGCCGCCGTTTGCCGATGTCCTTTTCCAGCAGCGAGACACCCGAAACGCGCAGCAGCAGGAAGGTCATCAGCAGCGGGCCGGCAATCGCCCACCAGGCGCCGGCGGCCAGCGCGATGAGATAGAAGCCCCACCAGATGCAGAACTCGCCAAAGTAGTTAGGGTGGCGGGTGTAGCGCCACAGGCCCCGATCCATGACCTTGCCGGCATTGACCGGATCGCGCTTGAACCGCGCCAGCTGCCGGTCGCCGACGGCTTCGAAAATCATGCCGGTGAGCCACAGGAAGATCCCGGCGTAGTCGAGCCAGCCGATCGGCGCATTGCTGGCGAAAGCCCCGAGCAGCGGCAGCGAGATGACCCAGGCGAGCAAGGCCTGCAGCCAGAACACCAGCCACAGACTCTTGAGCGCGAAACGGGGCTGGTTGCGCGCGCGAATCTCCTGGTAGCGGTGATCCTCACCTTTGCCGATGTTGCGCGCCGTGATGTAGAACGACAGCCGCGCGGCCCAGATGGCGAGCAGCCACAACTCGAACGCGAGCCGCGGCGCGCGCGGATCGGCACCGAGGCCGTAGATCACGCCCGCCGCGAAGAACAACAGGCTCCACAGCGAATCGACGATGGCGACGTTGCGCAGCGGCAGCGAGAGCAGCCAGGTGAGGGTGGCCGCGACCACCAGCACCGGCAAAGCCGACACCCAGACGTGGAAGTCGAAGGCCGCGCCGCTCAAAGCAGGTCCAGGATGCGGAACCAGAGCATGGCCAGCACCAGCGCGGGCCGCCGGAAGTAGGTGCCGCCGGGGAAATCCATGTGCGGAATGCGGCCGTACATGTCGAATCGCTCCGCGGTGCCCGCGACCACTTCGCTCACCAGTTTGCCGGCCATGCCGGAGATGACCATGCCATGCCCGGACAAGCCCTGCACGAAGAGCGCGTTCGGCCCGAGACGCCCGAAATGCGGCGCGCGATTCATCGTGATGTCGAGAAATCCGCCCCAAGCGTATTCGATACGTACGTCGTCGAGTTGCGGAAACACCTTGGCGATGCGTTTGCGCAGCACACGCGCGGAATCGAAACCCTCGATGCCGGAATAACTGACGCGGCCGCCGAACAGCAGCCGGTGATCGGCCGACAGGCGAAAGTAGTCGAGGATCCAGTTCATGTCGGCGGCCGCGGCGTTGTTGGCGATCAGCGCGCGCGCGCGCTGCGCGCCGAGCGGCTGCGTGGCGGCGACATACGTGCCGATATCCATCAGTTTGCGCGCCAGCGAGGGCACCAGCCGGCCTAACAAGGCGCCTCCCGCGATCACCAGGTGCCGCGCGCGCACGCTGCCATGCGCCGTGTGCACGATGCTGTCGGCGGTGGCGTTCTGGGAGACGTCGAGCTTCGTGACCCAGGAGTTCTCGAAGATGCGGACCCCGGCGTCGGCCGCGGCGCGGGCCAGGCCGAGCGTGTAGCGGTAGGGGTGCAGGTGTCCGCCGTTGGAATCGTGCAGGGCGCTGGTGTAACGATCGCTCGCGATCAACGTGCGCAATTCCTCACGTTCCACCAAGCGGATGCTGTGGTAGTCGTAGCGCGAACGCAGGGTCTCGACTTCCTCGCGCAGCGTGTCGTCGTGACGGCGCTTCATCCCGAGAATCATGTGGCCGGGCACATAGTCGCAGTCGATCGAATGTTTCGCGATCAGCTCGCGTTGCAGCTGCAGGCCTTCGATGGACACATCCCACATGCGGCGCGCGTCGGCCGCGCCGACCGCCTTTTCCAGCGTGGACTGCTCGCAGGCGTACCCCATGATCGATTGGCCGCCGCTGCGCCCGGAACCGCCGTAACCGACATGTCTGGCTTCGAGCAGCGCCACGCGCAGACCGCGCTGCGCCAGGTGCAGGGCGGCCGAAACGCCGGAAATGCCGCCGCCGACCACGCACACATCGAAGGTGTGGTCGCCCGCGAGCGGCGCGTGCGGCGGTGGCGCGGGCGTCAACGCATAGTAGAAATTCCGGGCGTCCGCGGTCATGGCGTCAAAGAGGCCCGAGGTAACGCGCGATCTCGAGCGGCGTGACGAACGAATTGAACTCTTCCATCTCGGCGCGTTTCACCACCGAAAAGAGGTTGACGAACGGTGCGCCGAGCGCTGCGCGCGCGAACTCGCTGGTGGAAAATTTTTCGATGGCCTGCGACCAGTTCGTAGGCAGCGGTTCTCCATCCTGGACGTAGGCGTTGCCGGTGAGTACCGCGGGTGGTTCGAGCTCGTGTTCGAGCCCGTGCAACATGCCGGCCAGCACCCAGGCGAGCACGAGATAGGGGTTCGCATCCGCGCCCGCGAGCCGGTGTTCGATTCGCAGGTTGTCCGGATCGGAGGCCGGGACGCGAATCGCCGAACCGCGATTGTTGATCGACCAGGTGGGATGCAGCGGGACGTACGCTTCACTGCGGAAACGCCGATAGGAGTTCGGTCCCGGTGCGCACAAAGCCATCCCTTCGGCGAGTGTCACGAGCGTGCCGGCGATCACGTGCCGCAGCCGCGGACTGTCGAGCGGATTCGCCGCGGCGAAAATGTTCTTGCCAGCCGCGTCGAGCAGGCTGACGTGGATGTGTAATCCGCTGCCGGCCATGTCGCGATAGGGTTTCGGCAGGAACGTCGCCTCGCAGCCGTGCGCGCGCGCCACGCTCTTGACGACGCGCTTGAAGCGCAACGCCTCGTCGCAGACGCGCAGCGCATCGGGCGCGTGCTGCAGGTTCACTTCGTACTGGCCGGGGCCGTATTCGGCGAGCGCGGAGGTGGCCGGTACGTCCTGCAGGCGCGCCACGCGGTCGATCTCGGCCAGCAGGTTCGAATACTCGTTGAGATCCGTCATCGAGTTGATCTGCGTGCGGTATTCGCGCCGGCCGGTCAGCGGGCCGCGCGGCGGCTGCGGCTGTCCCTGCGCGTCGCGCTCCGCGTCGACCAGATAGAACTCGTATTCCATCGCCACGACGGGCGTGAGGCCGAGCCGCGTGAAACGCCCGAGCACGCCCGCCAACAGGTGGCGCGGATCGCCGAAGAACGGCGTGCCGTCATGGTCATGCATCGTCAGCTGCAGCTGCGCGACGCCATCCGCGGCGGCCCACGGCACCGGTACCAGTGTCCCGGGGATGGGCATGCAGGGGCGATCCGCGTCGCCGTCCGCGAACCCCAGGCCCGATGCCTCGACGGTGCCCCCTTCGATGTCGAGCGCGAACATCGAGCCGGGCAGGGGCATGCCGCGTTTGAAGACGCCGGCAATGCCGGCCCGATCGATACGTTTGCCGCGCTCGATCGTGTTCAGGTCGTTGACGAAGGCATCGAAGAACCGGATCTCCGGGTGATCGGCCAGAAAGCGCTCGAGCATCGATTCGGCGGCGCGGGTCATGAGAGGTCCAGTGTTTATTATTCTAGACGCCGACTGACGTCCAAGCGCCGCAGCATATGCCCGCCCCCGGAGGGCAGGCAAACAGGCTGCGAGGCCGATTTAGTGCCTGCAATGGCCGCAGCGCGGCCTGCATTGGCTCAAGCCTTCGTACCCCCGGCTGTGGTCTAATGACCGCCCTCGCCCTGACCGCAGGTGCGAGTCCGTAAAAGATAATAGACAGCGCACGTATCGGCCCATGAGGGCCATCCGCGTGAAAGCGTCGTGTTTATGAAAAGCAGACCTGTCATTGGCATCCCGGCGGACAGACGCATGATCGGGCCGCATCCGTTTCATGCCGTCGGCGAGAAGTACATCACCGCGGTCGTACAGGCGGCAGACTGCCTGCCGCTGCTGATCCCGGTGCTCGAAACGCCGCTCGACGTCACCGAGATCCTGGCGCGCGTCGACGGTATTTTTTTCCCGGGCAGCCCGTCGAACGTGGAGCCCGCGCGTTACGCTGGGCCGGCCAGTGTGCCGGGCACATTGCACGACCCGCATCGCGACGCGACTACGCTGTCGTTGATTCCGCGCGCGGTGGCGAGCGGGATTCCGGTGTTCGGCGTGTGCCGCGGATTTCAGGAGATGAACGTCGCCATGGGCGGCACGCTGCACCAGCGCGTGCAGGAAGTGCCCGGGCTCAACGACCATCGCGAGGACAAGGAACAGCCGCTCGACGTGCAGTACGCCCCGGCGCACGAAGTGACGCTCGAGCCGGGCTCGTGGTTGCGCCGGCTGGCCGGCACGGAGCGCGTGCAGGTGAATTCGCTGCACGCGCAGGGCGTCGATGTGCTCGCGCCGGATCTGGCTGTCGAGGCGCGGGCGCCCGACGGTTTGATCGAAGCCTTCAGCGTGAAGGGCAGCCCGAGTTTTGCGCTCGCGGTGCAGTGGCACCCCGAGTGGAAGGTGATGAGCAACGAATTTTCGAAGGCGCTGTTTGCCGAGTTCGGCAAGGCGGCGCGTAAAAAGACTAGTTAGGCCGAGAAATCAGGCCAGGAAAATCAGGATAGAGCCCATGGCAAACGAAATCAGACAGTTCCTGCGCGACCACGGCATCTCCGAAGTCGAGGCCATCATCCCGGACATGGCCGGCATCGCGCGCGGCAAGATCATGCCCGCCGAGAAATTCGGCGAGGAAGAGGGCATGCGCCTGCCGGAAAGCATTTTCCTGCAGACGGTGACCGGCGATTACCCGCCCGACACCGACAAGGCGATGAGCCCGGCCGAGATCGACATCATCCTCAAGGCCGACCCGCGCACCGTGCGGCGCGTGCCCTGGGCGGCCGAGCCGACCGCGCAGGTGATCCACGACTGCTTCTATGCGGACGGCCGGCGCGTCGGCATGGCGCCGCGCGGCGTGTTGCGCCACATCCTCGAGATGTACGCACAGCGCGGCTGGGAACCGGTGGTCGCGCCGGAGCTCGAGTTCTACCTGGTCGAACCCAACATCGACGCGGACTATCCGCTCAAGCCACCGGTGGGCCGCTCGGGCCGCGCCGAACCCGGCCGCCAGAGCTACAGCATCGCCGCGGTCAACGAATTCGATCCGCTGTTCGACGACATGTACCAGTTCTGCGAAGACCAGGACATCGAGATCGACACGCTGATCCACGAGGACGGCGCGGCGCAGATGGAAATCAACCTGCTGCATGGCAACGCCCTCGATCTCGCCGATCAGGCCTTCCTCTTCAAGCGCACCGCGCGCGAAGCGGCGCTGCGCCACAAGATGTACGCGACGTTCATGGCCAAGCCGCACGCGAAGGAGCCCGGCAGCGCGATGCACATCCACCAGAGCATCGTGGACACCAAGACGCGCAAGAACATCTTCTCGAGCGCCGATGGCACGCCGACGCCGTTGTTCTTCTCGCATATCGCGGGCCTGCAGAAATACCTGCCGGCGGCCATGGCCCTGCTGGCGCCGAACGTCAATTCGTACCGCCGCATCTCGCGTTTCCAGCTCGCGCCGATCAACGTGCAGTGGGGTTATGACAATCGCACCGCCGGGCTGCGCGTGCCGGCCTCCGAGTCCGAGGCGCGCCGCGTGGAAAACCGCCTGGCGGGAGCCGATGCGAATCCCTACATCGCGATCGCCACCTCGCTCGCCTGCGGCTACCTCGGCATGGTCGAGGGACTGCAGCCCTCCGAACCCATCTCGGGTTCGGCGCACCTGCTGCCGTTCTCGCTGCCGCGGTCGCTCGACGACGCCATCCGCGAGCTGCGCGAGTGCGAACCGCTGGTGCGGATCCTCGGCGACCCGTTCATCTCTGCGTACACCATCGTCAAGGAAGCCGAGTACGAAGTGTTCCTGCAGGTGATCAGCTCCTGGGAACGCGAGCATCTGCTGTTGAACGTCTAGGAAACCGCCCGTGGCCGTACTGACAACCCGCGAATGGCAGAGCCTGGACTCGGCCCACTACCTGCATCCGTTCACGGACTACAAACAGCTCGCTGCCAAGGGCGCGCGCATCGTCACGCGGGCGGACGGCGTCTACATCTATACGTCCGAAGGCGACAAGATCCTCGACGGCATGTCGGGCCTGTGGTGCGTGGCGCTCGGCTACGGCCGCAAGGAGCTGGCGGATGCCGCGTACCGGCAGATGATGGAGCTGCCGTACTACAACAGCTTCTTCCAGAGCAGCACGACGCCGGCCATCGAGCTGGCACGGCTCCTCAAGGAAGTCACGCCGCCGCAGTTCAATCACGTGTTCTATACCGGCTCCGGCAGCGAGGCGAACGACACGCTGCTGCGGCTCGTGCGCCGCTACTGGCAGCTGCTCGATCAGCCGGAGCGGAATGTAATCATTTCGCGCTGGAACGGTTACCACGGCAGCACGGTCGCGGGCGCCTCGCTCGGCGGCATGAAGCCGATGCACGAGCAATTGGGCCGCGATGGTGCCGTTCCCGGAATCGTGCACATAAATCAGCCGTACTGGTTCGGCGAGGGCGGCGATCTGTCACCCGCCGAGTTCGGGCTCAAGTGCGCGCGTGAGCTCGAGGCCAGGATCCTGGAGATCGGCCCCGAGCGCGTCGCGGCATTCATCGGCGAACCGGTGCAGGGCGCGGGTGGTCTCGTTATTCCTCCCGAGACTTACTGGCCCGAGATCCAGAGAATCGTCGACAAATACGGAATCCTGTTCGCCTCGGACGAGGTGATCTGCGGTTTCGGGCGCACGGGACAGTGGTTTGGCTGCGAACACTACGGCACCCGCCCGGACTTCATGACCATGGCCAAGGCCCTGTCCAGCGGCTATCTACCCATCGGCGGGCTCATGGTGGGGGACCGCGTGGCGGACGTGCTGATCGAGCGCGGGGGCGAGTTTTTCCATGGATTCACCTATTCCGGGCACCCGGCCGCCTGCGCCGTCGCCATCGCCAATCTCGAGATCTTCCGCCGCGAACGGGTGGTCGAACGGGTGCGGGAGGAGGCCGCTCCCTATCTAGCAACCCGCTGGCGCGAGCTGGCGGCGCATCCCTTGGTGGGGGAAGCGCGCTCCCTGGGCCTCCTGGCGGCCATCGAACTCGTCCCCGACAAGAGCTCCCGCCGGTTTTTCGAGCCGCGCGGCGAGGTGGGACTGCGGATGCGGGATAACTGCACGCGCAACGGGCTGGTGATGCGGGCGACGCGCGATACCTTGTTCGTCGCGCCGCCATTGGTAATTTCGATTGCCGAAATCGACGAACTACTGTCCAAAGTAGTGCGGTCTTTGGATGAAACCGCCGTGTGGGCGCGAGCCGAGGGCTGGCTATAGACGCGGTCGCTGTTATATAACGTGTCCAAAGACGCGGACGTGTGGGTCTCACGCCGCGACAACTCTAGGGGTCATAGAAATGTCCACACGCAGCCTGTCGGCTCTGGTTTCGGCTTCCTGTCTTTTTCTGCTCATCGCCTGCGGCAAGAAGGAAGAGGCTCCGCCTCCCGCCGCCGGGCCCGCGGCTCCAGTCGTGGACACCGATGAAGAGAAGGTCGTCAACGTCTACAACTGGTCGGACTACATCGAGCCCACCGTGCTCGAGGAGTTCACCAAGGAGACCGGCGTCAAGGTCAACTACGAGGTCATGGACTCCAACGAGCTGCTCGAGACGAAGCTCGTCGCGGGCCGCACCGGTTACGACGTAGTCGTCCCGTCCGCCTCGTTCCTCGCCCGCCAGATCAAGGCCGGCATCTACCAGAAACTCGATCCGGCCAAGCTGCCGAATCTCAAGAACCTCGATCCGGACATCACCAAGCGCCTGCAGGTGTTCGATCCGAACAACGAACACGCCGTGAACTACATGTGGGGCACCTCGGGCGTGGCCTACAACGAAGAGGCGATCAAGGCGGCCATGCCGGACGCGCCGGTAGATAGCTTCGCGATGTTCTGGGATCCGAAGGTCATCTCGAAGTTCGCCAAGTGCGGCGTGTCGATCCTCGATGCCCCGTCCGAAGTGGTCGGCACCGTGCTCATCTACCTGGGCAAGGACGCGAACTCCGAAGATCCGGAAGACCTCAAGGCGGCCGAGAAAGTGCTGCTTTCGGTCCGCCCGTACATCCGCAACATCAATTCCTCGGCCTACATCGAACAGCTGGCGAACGGCGAAATCTGCCTCGCGCTCGGCTGGTCGGGTGACGTGCTGCAGGCCAAGAGCCGCGCCGAGGAAACCAAGAAGCCGTTCACGATCAAGTACAACATTCCGAAGGAAGGCGCGGTCATGTTCTTCGACAACATGGCCATCCCGGGCGATGCCTCGCACGTGAAGAATGCCCACCTGTTCATCGATTACATGCTGCGCGCCGATGTGGCGGCGAAGAACAGCAACTTCATCAGTTTCGCCAACAGCAATGCTGCTTCCTGGCCATTGGTGAACCCGGAAATCAAGAACAATCCGGGGATTTTCCCGACGCCGGAAATGATGCCGAAGCTGGTACCCGATCTTCCGGAGAGTGCGGAGTTCACTCGAACCCTGACGCGCACCTGGACGCGCTTCCGTACCGGCAAATGATTCTGGGAGGCGCCGCTTAGGGAGCGGCGCCTCCTTGGTCCTTCAGGAAGGGTACTTCGAAAGTAAGCGCTTTCCCGCAGAGGGTTCTCATTGCAACGGGGGTCTGCCATGCAAGCGGCGGAACGACGCGTAGATAAGAGCAAAACCAAGAACGAGCCTTGGCGTGATCCGCACGCCGAAGCCTACGTGCGCATCGAAAACGTCACCAAGCGTTTCGGCGACTTCGTCGCGGTCAACAACGTTTCATTGAAGATCTTCAAGGGCGAGATCTTCTGCCTGCTGGGCGGTTCCGGCTGCGGCAAGTCGACGCTGCTGCGCATGATGGCCGGCTTCGAATCGCCGAGCTCCGGCGCCATCTACCTCGACGGCCAGGACATGGCGGGTGTGCCGCCCTACAACCGTCCGGTCAACATGATGTTCCAGTCTTATGCGCTGTTCCCGCACATGACGGTCGAGAAGAACATCGCCTTCGGTCTCGAGCAGGAAAAGGGGCTGAGTCGCGCCGATATCGCCACGCGCGTCACCGACATCCTCGACATCGTCAAGCTCGGCACCTTCGCGGCCCGCAAGCCGCACCAGCTCTCCGGCGGCCAGCGGCAACGCGTGGCGCTGGCGCGCGCGCTGGTGAAACGGCCCAAGCTGCTGCTGCTCGACGAACCGCTGGGCGCGCTCGACAAGAAACTGCGCGAAGCCACGCAGTTCGAGCTCATCAACATCCAGGAGCAGCTCGGCGTCACCTTCATCGTCGTGACCCACGACCAGGAAGAATCCATGACGCTGGCCTCGCGCATCGGCGTCATGAATCGCGGCGAGATCGTGCAGATCGGCACACCGACGGAGATCTACGAATTCCCGCAGAACAAGTTCGTCGCCGATTTCATCGGTTCGGTGAACATGTTCGAAGGCACGATGATCGAAGACCTGCCGGACCACGTGCGCATCAAGTCCGATGAACTGGGTGGCGTGATCTACGTCGATCACGGCATCAGCGCGGCGCCAGGCGCCATCGTGTACACGGCCGTGCGTCCCGAGAAGATCAACATCCTGCGCACGCCGCCGGCCGACACCAGCGAAAACTGCGTCAAGGGCGTCGTCAAGGAAATCGCCTACATGGGCGACGTGTCCATCTACCTGGTGAAGATCGACACCGGCAAGATGGTCCGCGTGACGCTGCCGAACGTGGAGCGCATGTCCGATGACGAGCGCATCGGCTGGGAAGAAACCGTGTGGCTGAGCTGGCATGGCTCGAGCCCCGTCGTCGTGACGCAATGAAACGGCCCGAGAGCCCCCAGCTCCCCGAGAACTGACCGTGCCAATCACCAGCGCCCGACTAGGTTCGCGAGATTCGCAGGGGCGTCTCGGTCCCGTGTGGACGTTCCTGTTTCGCTACGGTCCGCCGCGCTGGACGGAATACGTGCTGCGCAACTGGTCGGGACAGCGGCTGGTCATCGCCATTCCGTATCTGTGGTTGGTGCTGTTCTTCCTGATCCCGTTCCTCATCGTCCTCAAGATATCCTTCGCGGAGTTTTCGCCGCTCGGGCGGCCGCCGTACGAACCGGTTTTCCAGTGGCTCGACGAAGGTGCGCTGCAGATCAAGCTGCTGGTCGGCAGCTATGTCTATCTATTCAACGAGCCGTTGTACGTCAGCGCGTGGATTTACTCGGTCAAGGTGGCGTTTTTCTCGACGATCTTCTGCCTGGCGCTCGGCTACCCGATGGCCTACGCCATATCCCGCGCGCCGCCCACGCAGCGCAACATCTTCCTGATGTTGATCATCCTGCCGTTCTGGACGTCGTTCCTGCTGCGCGTGTATGCGTGGATAGGCCTGCTCAAGACCGACGGCGTCATCAACAACGTGTTGCAATTCCTGGGTGTCATCGACGAGCCGCTCGCGATGATGAACACCAGCTTCGCGGTGTACATCGGCATCGTGTACTCCTACCTGCCGTTCATGATCCTGCCGCTGTATTCGAATCTCGAGAAACACGACCTCACGTTGCTCGAAGCCGCGCAGGACCTCGGCGCCGGTCCGGTCAAATCCTTCATGCGCATCACGCTGCCACTGTCGATGCCGGGCGTGGTCGCAGGTTCGCTGCTGGTGTTCATCCCGGCGGTAGGCGAATACGTGATTCCCTCGTTGCTCGGGCGCACCGACCAGCTCATGGTGGCCAAGCTGCTCTCGGACGAGTTCTTCCTGAACCGCGACTGGCCGAAGGCGAGCGCAGTGGCGATCGCGATGCTGCTGCTGCTGGTCGTGCCGATCATGATCTTCCAGTACTTCCAGAACAAAGAACTGCAGGCGCAGAAGAAATGAGCAGGCAGCGATGAGCACGCAACCATGAAGTCGCACGGGCTGTTCAGCAAGACGATGCTCGCGCTGGGTTTCGTGTTCCTGTACGTCCCGATCCTGTCGATGGTGTTCTTCTCCTTCAACAACTCGCGCCTGGTCACCGTGTGGGATCCGGCGAATTCGCCGACCCTCAAGTGGTACGGCCGGTTGTTCAGCGACGACGCCATCCTGTCGGCCGCCTGGCTGTCTATCCAGGTCGCGGCGATGACGGCCACGGGAGCTGTGATCCTCGGCACCCTCGCCGGGCTGGTGTTGTCGCGTTTCGGCCCGTTCAAGGGCCGTGCGCTGCTGCAGGGCCTCACTACCGCGCCGCTGGTCATGCCCGAGGTGATCACCGGCCTGTCGATGCTGCTGCTGTTCGTGTCGCTCGAGCAATTGATGCAGTTCATGTTCGGCTGGCAGTTCGATCGCGGCGTCGCCACCATCACCATCGCCCACATCACCTTCACGATGGCTTATGTCACCGTCGTCGTGCAGTCGCGGCTAGCTAGCTTCGACGATTCTCTGGAAGAGGCCGCGCTCGACCTGGGCGCGCGCCCGGCCAGGGTTTTCTTCAGGATCACCGTGCCGCTGATCCTGCCCGCCATCCTGTCGGGCTGGCTGCTGGCTTTCACGCTTTCGTGGGACGATCTCGTTGTTACGCAGTTCGTCTCCGGACCTGGGTCGAATACCCTCCCCATGGTCATCTTTTCTCGTGTTCGACTAGGTGTTAGCCCGGTCGTCAATGCACTGGCAACCATAATGGTCCTGATAGTGGCATTGGGCGTGATCCTGTCGGCGTTTCTCATGCGCAGGCAGGAACAGCGTCGCAAACGCGAGGAACAGATGGCCGCTTCCGGCTAACTACTGCTAAACTTCCACCAATAGACTCTGTAGAGGATTCGATCAATGGCCAAATCAGCCCGTAAACACAATGCCCCCTGGACGCCCGCGGATCTGAAGAAGATGCGCGCGTTGGCGAAAGCCAAGCTGTCCGCTCGACTCGCCGCGAAAGAACTCGGCCGCTCCACTGGCGCGGTCAAGTACAAAGCGATGGTCGAAGGCATCCGCTTCCGCTTCATCGACCAGCCCGCTGGCGTGCAGCTGAAACTCGCCCGCAAGGCGAAACGCGCGAAGAAGAAGTAGGCGTCTACGCAGGCGCCGCGTACGGGGGTGCGCGGCTGCTTTGCGCCAGCGAGAGATGAACAATCCGCAAGGATTTCCGAGCAAACTGCCGGACGTCGGCACCACGATCTTCACCGTGATGTCGCGCCGCGCCACCGAACTGGGCGCGGTCAATGTAGGCCAGGGCTTCCCTGACTACCCCATAGATCCAGATCTCGCCTCCTGCGTCACCGAAGCGGTGCAGGCGGGCTTCAACCAGTACGCCCCGATGGAAGGCAGCGTTGCATTGCGCACCGCCATCGTCGCCAAGATCGCCGCCGCGGGCGGCCGCGCCGTCGACCCGGAGACCGAGCTCACCGTGAGCTGCGGCGGCACCGAATCCATCTACTCCGCCATCCAGGCCGTCGTGGGGCAGGGCGACGAGGCCATCGTCTTCGACCCGTCCTACGACGCCTACGATCCGGCCATCCGGCTCGCCGGCGGGCGATGTGTACACATTCCGCTCGCCGCGCCGCATTTCCGCTACGACTGGGATCGCGTCAGGAGCGCGGTCAACGAACGCACACGGCTGATCATCGTCAACAACCCGCACAACCCCGCTTGCACGGTGGCCTCCGCCACCGACCTGGATGCGCTGGCGGCGCTGATCCGCGACCGGCCCATTCTCGTGCTGGCGGACGAAGTGTACGAACACGTGTTGTACGACGGCCGCGTGCACCAGTCGGTGATGAACCACGCCGAGCTGCGCGAGCGCAGCTTCGCCGTGTATTCCTTCGGCAAAACCCTGCACATCACCGGCTGGCGCGTCGGGTATTGCGTCGCGCCCGCGGCGCTGACCCGCGAGCTGCGCAAGGTGCACCAGTTCAATACCTTCAGCATCGCCGCGCCGTTGCAGGCGGCCATCTGCCTCTATCTACAGCGTCATCCGGATGCATGGCGCGAGGTCGCGGGGTTTTTCGGCGCCAAACGCGACCTGCTGCGCGGCCGGCTCGAGGGCAGCGGCCTGTCCCTGCCGCTGGCGGAAGGCAGCTACTTCCAGCTGGCGGATTACTCCTCTCTGGATGGCTCGATCGCCGATTGCGGCGACGTGGAATTCACCGAGCGGCTCATCAACGAAGCCGGCGTGGCGGTGATCCCGCTGTCGCCGTTCTACCGCGAGCCGCCTGCGGGCATGCGCATCGTGCGGCTTTGTGTCGCCAAGCAGGACGCCACGCTCATCGAAGCCGCCGAACGTATCCGCGCGTATACGAACGCGGGCTCGCGAGCGGACGCTTGAGCTTCCGGATCAGTATCGCGCAGCAACCGCTGGCCTGGCACGACGCGGCCGCGAATCGCGCGCATTTCGCGGGCTTGCTGCGGCCACTCGCGGGCACCACGGATCTGGTCGTGCTGCCCGAGATGTTCACCTCCGGATTCACGATGCAGCCGGAGAAATTCGCCGAGGTGGCCGATGGCGAAACACGGGCCTGGCTACTCGCGCAGGCCCGGGTACTCGATGCCGCCGTCGGTGGCAGCGTGGCGATCAGCGAGCATGGCCGCCACTACAACCGCTTCATGCTGGCCACGCCGGACGGCGAGCTGCATCAATACGACAAGCGCCACCTGTTCCGCATGGGAGGCGAACATCGCCACTACAGCGCGGGCGGTCACGCGCTGATCGTCGAATGGCGCGGCGCGCGATTGTGCCCGCTGGTCTGTTATGACCTGCGTTTCCCCGTGTGGAGCCGGCGCCGCCCGGAGCTCGAATACGACATCGCCTTGTTCGTCGCGAGCTGGCCGGCAGCGCGCCGCTACGCCTGGTCGACATTGCTGCGCGCCCGCGCGATCGAGAACCAGGCCTTCGTCGTCGGAGTGAATCGCGTGGGCGAGGATGGCGGCGGCAATTCCTACGTGGGCGACAGCGCCGTCCTCGATTTCATGGGGCAACCGGTGGTCGAACTCACCGACCGGGCGCAGGTGGTCACGGTACCCGTCGATCTCGAAGCACTGCGCGCCTGGCGCGAGAAGTTTCCCGCGCATCTCGATGCCGATGCCTTTTCCCTCGAGTAATCGGGCATGCTGGAATCATGAAGAAGCCTACTCTCGTAAACCACCCGCCCAACGTGGCTCCGCCGCCGGGTAACCACCCGGTCGTCGCACCTATCTACCAGAGCGTCAAGTACGAATTCGAGACGGTCGACGAGACGCTGAAGATGTTGCGCGGCGAATCGCCGGGTTATTTTTACATGCGCGCGAGCAACCCGACCACGCGCCAGCTCGAGCTCACACTCGCGGCGCTGCAGGGGCGCGACGACTGCCTCGCCACCGCGTCGGGGGTCAATGCCATCGCCCAGACGCTGCTCGCGCTGACGAAGCAGGGCGATCACGTGTTGTTCTTCATCGAGACGTATGGCCCGACGCGCAGCATCATTCGCCGCCTGCTGGCGCGCTTCGGCGTCGAAAACACGATGTTGTCGTTGGAAGATCTTTCCGGCATCGAAAACGTGCTGGTCACGCGTCCGACGCGACTGGTGCTGTTCGAGAGTCCGACGAATCCGATCACGAAGGTGGCGGACATCGAGCGGATCGTCGACCTCGCGCACAAACACGATGCGCTCGCGGTGATCGACAACACGTTCGCCGGGTTTCACCAGCACGGCGAATACGACATCGATCTGTTCGTGCACAGTCTGACCAAGTACGCATCCGGCGCCGGCGACGTGATGGGCGGCGCGGTGATCGGACATCACGAGCTCATCGAAAGCATGCGTCCGGATTTCGCGGTGCTGGGCGCGTTGCTCGATCCGCACTCGGCATTCCTGATCCAGCGCGGGCTCAAGACCTATTTCGTGCGCTACAGCGCACAGACCGCGAGCGCGCAGAAGATTGCCGAACACCTCGACAAACATCCGGCGGTCGGCAAGGTTCACTATCCGGGGTTGCCGGGCCATCCGCAGGCGGCGCTGGCGAAAAAGCAGATGCGCGAGGCCGGCACCGTCGTCAGCTTCGAGTGCAAGAATGGCAGCGAGGCCGCGCGTCACTTCAGTGAAAGGCTCAAACTGTTTGCGCTGACCGCGAGCCTCGGTTCCACCGAATCGCTGGTGATGGCGCCGCAGCTCATGGGCAGCCGCGACTTCACCGCCGAGCAGGCCAGACAATCGGGGATTTCGCCGAACACGGTGCGATTGTCGGTCGGGCTCGAGGACATCGACGATCTCATCGCCGATATCGATCAGGCGCTGGCCTAGTAAAAATAGATCTGTCCCCTTTTTTCTGCGGCGGTGTCTCAGTTCCGCGCCCCGTCGCTGGACGCACCTCGGGCAACTCGCGATAACGCTGGTTCGTTTTTCGAACCTCGCGAGCTTATGTTGAATCGCCTGAATCCCCTGACGAATGAGTCCCTGGACGCGCGGCGCACGATCGGTGCGGAGCTGCGCGATCGGCTGCAGGATCTGCCGCCGACTCCGTTCGACTGGGTGTCCTTCGATCCCGTGCAGGCGTTGGGCAGCAACGCCATCTCGCCGGATCTGCGCCTTGCGGCGATGACGCGGCTGCTGTGTACCGCCCCGGCGCGTAGCGCGGAACTGCGCGCCCTGTGGAACGAGTCGGTGCTCACCGGAGCCTACGCGGTGCGAATCGCGCCGCACCTCGGAGGCAGCACTCGCATCAGCGGGATCGCCGGATTGCTGCACCGACTCGGCGACATCCTGACGCTGCGGGCCATCGCCGTGATCGAACATGCTTCGCGAGTGCGGCTCGACGCCGCCAGCAAGGCCGACCTGTGTGCAGAACATGGAGGAGAGCAGCTGGAGCGGGCGGTGCGCGCCTGGGCCGTGCCGACGCTGGCCGCCGCGACGGCCGCCGAATGGCGGCGCCTGCGGGAGTTTCCGGACGCCGCCGCCGATGCCACGACCGTCTATCTGGCGAGGTTGTTCGCCATCGAAGCGACCGCCCCGCAGTTCTGCGCCCCCGGCGCGATCGAACATGCTGCCGAGGAGCTCGGGCTCGCCCCTAACATCTTGTCCGCGCTCCGCGGGGATGCCACGATAGCAGCGCTGCCGAACAGCCTGCAGTAGTTGGGCCACCCTGGGAGGGGTTTCATGAGGATCGCAAGACCGGTTCGCCTGGGCGCGAACCTCGTGGCGGCGTTGTGCCTGTCGGCGCGGGTCCAGGCGGCTCCGACCATCGCGGAATTCGCCGCCGACACCGATTTCAGTTTTCCAGCGCTTTCCCCGAACGGACAGAAGATCGCCTTCGTCAAACGCGTGGAAGACATACGCCTGCTGGTGGTGATGGATCTCGTCAAACACGAGACCCGCGGCCTGATGCGCGCCACCAATGACACCTTCGAACTGACCTGGTGCGGGTTCAAGACCGACGATCGGCTGCTGTGCGGCTTCTCCGGCACCGAATTCTCTGCCGGACAGCCGTACGCCGTGTCGCGCCTGGTGGCGATCGGCGATTCGGGCAAGGAAAAGGCGAAAGTGCTGATCCAGAACGGCACCCACGGCCAGTCGCAGTTCCAGGACCGCATCATGGACTGGCGGCTCGACGATCCCAAACAGGTCTATATCCAGCTCACCGGCGACGAGGGCGGGCCATTTCCGAACGTCTACGCGCTCGATGTCTATTCCGGGCTGACCAGCATCGTGCAGCGCAGCCGCTCGCCCATCCTCAACTGGAAAACCGACCGCAAGGGCGTGGTGCGATTCGGCTCCGGCTACGATGAAAGGAAGGCCACCTACCTCACGCGCGATTCCGCGGACGACAAGTGGCGCACGCTCGCCAAGTGGGAGCTTGGCCATGACGATTTCGGCGTCGTCGGCTTCGGGCCGTCGCCCGGCACGCTGCTGGTCGAGGCCGACCACAACGGCCGGAGCGCCATTTTCGAGATGGATCTGAACGAAAAGAGCGACCGCCAGCTGCTGTTCGCCAACACGGAAGTGGACGTCGGTGGGCCCATCTACTGGCCGGTCGACCGGCGCATCATCGGGTTCAGCTACGAGACCGATCGTGTCAAGCGCATGTTGTTCGATGCCGAAGCCGAGAGCATCTATGGCGCGATCGACACGGTCATCCCGAATGCCGACAACTACGTGGTCGATGCGTCGCGCGACGGCAACCGGCTGTTGATCGCATCGGAATCCGACGTCCGCCCGTCGCAGTATTTCGTGCTGGACATCGCCGCGAAGAAACTTTCCAAGATCGGCAGTGCCAATCCGGCGCTGGCCGA